>JBGAUK010000046.1:0-26099 GCA_044228695.1 Chromatiaceae bacterium
AATCGAGATCCGTGAGGTCGAGCCCAATGAATTCCGGCAGATCCTGGGGCAGACAGATCACCTCGATGTCGGTCATGTTATGAGACACCACGCCACCCCCCAGCTTGACGCCCTTGCAGGTCGCGGCATTGAGGAAGTGCAGAGGCACGGACATGCGCAGTTTCTCGTGTGCCTGAACACGCTGGAAATCCGCATGCAGGATGAAGGGCTTGGCGGGGTGACGCTGCAAGGCCTTGAGCACCACGCTCTGGGTCTTCCCCGCGACATTAAGGCTAAGAATGTGGGAATAAAAGGCCTCGTGCTCTAACTGTAGAATCATCGCGTTATGTCCCACGCTGATCATCTCCGGCTCCTGGTGGGCGCCATAGACAATAGCGGGGACGCGGCCCGTGCGACGCAGGCGGCGGCTCGCACCCTTCCCTGTATCGGTACGGGACTCCGCGAGTACTTCAAACTTTTCGCTCATATCGGATAACTCAAATGGCTGTTTTCAAGGAATATGTCCGGCATCCGCGACCAGATACCGGACGGCGTCTTCCCGAAGGAAGGGGAAAAAGGGCGGGCGTCAATCGACGAAGAGGGAACTAACCGATTCCTCGCTGGAGACGCGGCGCAGCGTCTCGGCCAAGAGTTCGCCGATGCTGAGCTGCCGAATGCGTCCACAAGCCTGGGCCTCCGGGCGCAGGGGGATAGTGTTGGTGACCACCAACTCGTCAAGCCGGGACGCGTTGATATTTTCCACCGCTCGACCCGACAGGACCGGATGGGTGCAATAGGCCACCACCCGCGCCGCGCCATGGTCCTTAAGAGCGGCGGCTGCCTGACACAAGGTGCCGGCGGTATCGACCAGGTCATCAATGATCACGCAGGAATGGCCGACCACATCCCCGATGATATTCATGACCTTGGCCTCGTTAGGCCGGGGCCGCCGCTTATCGATGATGGCCAGTTCTGCATCATCAAGGCGCTTGGCCAGGGCGCGGGCCCGTACCACGCCGCCCACATCCGGCGAGACCACCAGTAGATTGGGATACTTCTGGCGCCAGACATCGCCCAGCAGGATGGGCGAGGCATAGACATTATCGACGGGAATGTCGAAAAAGCCCTGGATCTGATCGGCATGCAGGTCAACGGTTAAAACCCGATGGGCGCCAGCGTCGGCGAGCATCTTGGCCACCAGCCGCGCTGTGATGGGTACCCGGGCCGAACGGGGACGACGATCCTGACGCGCATAGCCAAAGTAAGGAATGACCGCCGTGATGCGCTTGGCGGAGGCCCAGCGCAGGGCGTCAATCATCACCAAGAGTTCCATCAGGTGATCGTTGGTAGGCGCGGAAGTCGGCTGGACCACGAAGACGTCGCGACCACGGACGTTCTCCTGGATCTCGGCCATCACCTCGCCATCGCTAAACTGACCCAGCAGTGCCTTGCCCAGCGGCAGGGATAGGTAGGTCGCAATTTCCGCGGCCAGCGCCGGATTGGCATTGCCGGAAAAGACCATCAATTGACTGGTGGGCACGGCCAGTATCCCCCCGTCGCCATGACGTAAGAATCTAAAGCCGTCGCTCTGGACTCTTCACCTTGGCGCCGACTTATTGGGTGTAAAAAAACTTGGCTGGGGTGCCAGGATTCGAACCTGGGAATGCTGGGATCAAAACCCAGTGCCTTACCACTTGGCGACACCCCAAGAAATTTAGCTCGCGGCCAGACGATACAGGAGCGGCGAGCGATTCAAACCTTTGGCCACATAGCCCTTCAGACCGACGGGGGCCTGATTCAGAACGGCCTGGGCCTCATCCGCGGAGCCAAAGGCGGCAAAGACGCAGGCCCCGGTGCCCGTCAACCGCGCCCGAGAAAAATTCCCAAGCCAATCCAGGGCATTGGCTACGGCCGGGTAACGCAAACGGACCAAGGCCAGACAATCGTTGCGTTCGTCCCCGGCAAGGAAGTCGGCGATTTTGATTGACGGGGAATTTCTTGTCAATTCGGGATCAGCAAAGACTGCGGCCGTGGACACGGCGCAAGCCGGCGCCATGACCAGGTACCAGGGTTCTGGAACCTCCACCGGGATCAGCTGCTCCCCTACCCCCTCGCCCCAGGCCGCCCGACCGCGCACAAAGACGGGGACATCCGCCCCCAGCGCCAGGCCCAAGGCCGCCAGCTCGTCCTCGGACAGGCCGGTGCCCCAGATCCGGTTGAGGGCAACCAAGGTGGTCGCGGCATCGGAACTGCCCCCGCCCAGCCCCCCGCCCAGGGGTAACCGCTTGTCCAGGTTCAGATCGACACCCAGTGTGCAATCGGTGGCGTCTTGGAGCCGGCGGGCGGCGCGGACGCTGAGATCGGCTGCCGCGGGGACACCCGTGATCTCCGTCAACAGCCGGATTTGGCCATCGGCACGGGGGGAGAAAGAGAGCCAATCGCAATAATCGATGAACTGAAACAGGGTCTGCAGGCGGTGATAGCCATCCTCGCGACGTCCCAGCACCCGCAGGGTGAGATTAAGCTTGGCTGGCGCCGGCCATGGCGCGCTTGTCACGGCTTGACACCATTATGGCTAACGCGGTGACGGCCAACAACCTTGAGCAGATAGGCGTGTTCCGGGGCCTTCGCCAGCCCCTTATCCCAGACTTGCCAGGCCTCGTCGTGCCGGCCCAAGGCAAAAAGGACCTCGCCCAAGTGAGCGGCGACCTCGGGATCATCCGGAATCTTGGCGCTGGCCTGGCGCAAGTAGTCCAGGGCCAGTTCCAGGTCGCCGAGACGATAATGAACCCAGCCAAGGCTATCCAGGATGGCCCCCTCATCGGGTTTCAGGGCCAAGGCCCGCTGGATCAGGGCCAGCGCCTCTTGATAGCGATCGGTCATATCCGCCAGGGAATAGCCGAGCGCATTGAGGGCATCGGCATGATCGGGATCGAGTTCCAGGAGACGGCCCAGATCCGTCTCCAGGACATCCAGACGCTGCATGGCGGCGCCATGCAGGCCACGCGCGTAGAGCAGTTCCGGATCGTCCGGATGGGCATCCAGGGCGGCATCATAGACCTTGAGGGCCTCCGGTTTCCGATCCATCTCGGTCAAGAGTTCGGCCTCGACCATAAAGAGCATGACGGCATCCTTGCGACTCTGGTCACGCATCAACCGCAGCCGCTCGCGGGCCTTGTCCAAATCGCCACCCTTGGCCTCGAGGCGGGCCAGGCGGATGCGGGCGTCCTGGGCATGCTCCCCCCGAACCTTGAGGTACCAGGCAGACGCCACCTCGAACTTACCGTCGAGTTCCTCCACCCGTCCCAGATAGTAGGCGGCGTCATCCCGGCGCTCCTCGGTCTCCCGCAGCCGGGTGAAATAGTCGCGCCCGGAGGACAGATCCTCGAGCTGCAGGGATAGGATGCCCAAGGCGAAGAGCACATCGGGCTCCCGGGGCGATTCGACTAACATGCCGGCAAAGACCTCCCGGGCGCGGTCCAGCTCCTTGTCATCCACCAGGAATTGGGCATAGAGAGTTTGCAGTCCCTGGTCGCGGGGATTCTCGGCGACGAAGCGCTCCAGGGTGGCCCTGGCCTCCTCCTGGCGGTCCGCGTCCTTAAGCAGTTGGACCAGAAACAGGCGGGGCTCGATCCAGTCTGGCCGCAGCTCAGTGGCGCGTTGAGCGGCGGTCACGGCCTCGTCCTGGCGCTCGGAACCCGCCGCCACCAAGGCGCGGGCGAACCAGGCGTCGGCGTTGTCGGGCTCGCCCGCGGTCAGTTGCTCCATGAGTTCCATGCGCTGCCCCGGTGGCCGCAGCTTGTGGACCAGGCGGGCCAATTGGACAAAACCGCTCTCCCCCTCGTCCGAGGTCAGGTTGACCAGCCGCCGCAGATGATACATGGCACCCTCCAGGTCCTCGTCCTGTAGGCGCACAAAGGCAGCGATTTGATGAGCAGAGAGGGAATCGGGGGCAATCTCCAGCCAAAGGGCGACCGCTCGCCCCACGGCCTCGTCCTGGTTCGAGGCCAGGGCCGAGCGCGCGGCCTTTTCCGCCAAGTCCTCGTCCCGCGCCAACTGGGCCGCCCGCGACAGGTGTTCGAAGGCTGCCAGGTGCTCGCCACGCTGCGCGGCGATTTGGCCGGCCAGGACGGCATAGACGAGCGTCTTGGTCAGGCCCGGCGGGGTCTCGACGGCCGCCGGCGTCGCCGGGGCAGCGGCGTGGGGAGCTGGGGGGGCCTCCCCAGCCTCGAGACGGTCGGGTAACAGGAATGCCCGCGAACAAAGCACGGCTGACAGCAGGAGAGCTAAACGCATGGGTGTCGAAAAACGAGAAAGGTGGCGATGGGAGAAGGACGAGGGGTTGGACTTCAGTATAACCCGCCGGTTCCGCGACAAAAACTGAACCCGCCGGCCGAGGTTGAAATCAGGCCGTCCTGGTCAAAACCAGGAGAAATTCTAAAGCAAGACTTGCATCCGCGCCGTCAATATCCAAGAATCGTAGCGATTTTACCAGCGCAAGACGCACCATGACCCTACTGGCCGTCGGACTCAACCACAAAACCGCCCCGGTGGATATCCGCGAACGCATCGCGTTTGGGCCGGATATCCTGGCCGGTGCCTTGCATAGCCTGGCCGCGGACCCCGCCCTCAGCGAGGGCGCCATCCTGTCCACCTGCAACCGCACTGAGATTTATTGTGTCTTGTCCGGGACCCGCCAGGAAAGCGTCAGCGACTGGCTCGCCCGCTTTCATGGGTTGGATGCCGAGCGTATCGCCCCCTACCTCTTCACCCATGTGGATCGGGACGCCGTAGTCCATTTGCTGGAGGTGGCCAGCGGCTTGGATTCCATGGTCCTCGGCGAGCCGCAGATCCTGGGCCAGGTCAAGACCGCCTTCCAGAACGCCTGCGATCACGGCACCGCCGGCAAGCTCCTGGGGCGCCTCTTTCAACATACCTTCGCCGTCGCCAAGCAGGTACGCACGGATACGGCCATCGGCAGTAGCCCGGTATCCGTCGCCTTCGCCGCCGTCAGCCTGGCGCGGCAGATCTTCAGCGACCTCAAGGACCAGACCGCCCTCCTCATCGGCGCAGGCGAGACCATCGAACTGGCCGCGCGCCATCTGCGTCAGCAGGGCATCGGCCGCATCATCGTCGCCAACCGCACCGTCGAGCGGGCCCACGCCTTGGCCGCCGAATTCGGCGGCTTTGCCATCTCCCTGGCGGAGTTGGGTACCCATCTGCCCGAGGCCGACATCATCATCTCCTCCACCGCCAGCCCGGTCCCCGTGCTCGGCAAGGGTACGGTGGAGCGCGCCCTCAAGGTCCGCAAGCACAGGCCCATCTTCATGGTCGATATCGCCGTCCCGCGCGATATCGAGCCAGAGGTCGGCGAACTCAGCGACGTCTACCTCTACACGGTGGACGATCTCCAGGACGTGGTCGAGGACGGCATGCGCTCGCGCCAGGCCGCCGCCATGGCCGCGCGCGAAATCATCGACTTCCACGCGGGCGAATTCCTGGCCTGGCTGCGCTCGCTCGATGCCACCGACTTGATTCAGGGCTACCGCCACAACGCCGAATGTCTCCGTGACCAGGTGCTCGCCCAAGCGCGCCGCCGCCTGGAGGCCGGCAAGCCCGCGGAGGAGGTGCTGACCTTCCTCGCCAACACCCTGACCAACAAATTATTGCACGCCCCCAGTACCCGCCTGCGGCAAGCTGGCCGGGATGGCCAGGCCGACCTCTTGGAGGCCGCGAACACTCTTTTCGATCTCGATCACAAGCGAGAGGCCTGATGAATCCCTCCATCCAGGGCAAGCTGGAGCGTCTCGCCGAACGCTTTACCGAGATCACCGCCCTGATGGCGGAACCCGAGGTCCAGGGGGACCAGGCCCGCTTCCGTGCCCTGGGTCAGGAATACGCCCAACTCGAGCCCGTGGCCCGCTGCTTCCACGGCTACCAGGCCATCGAGGAGGACCTCGCCAACGCCGAGGCCATGCTCACCGATCCGGAGATGGCCGGGTTGGCCCGGGAAGAGATGGATGCGGCCCGGGAGCGGCGCGCCCTCCTGGAACCCGAGTTGCAGCGTCTGCTGATCCCACCGGACCCCCATGATCAGCGTAACGTCTTCCTGGAGGTGCGGGCCGGGACCGGCGGCGCAGAGGCCGCCCTCTTCGCCGCCGATCTCCTGCGCATGTACCTGAGACACGCCGAGATCCGTGGCTGGCGGACGGAGCAGATGAGCGCCAGCGAGGGCGAACTCGGCGGCTTCAAGGAGGTGGTGGTGCGCATCAGCGGCAGCGGCGTCTATTCCCGCCTCAAGTTCGAATCCGGCGCCCACCGCGTCCAGCGCGTCCCCGAGACCGAATCCCAGGGCCGCATCCATACCTCCGCCTGCACCGTGGCTATCCTCCCCGAGGTCGAGGCGGTCGACGGGGTGGATATCGACGCCAAGGACCTGCGCGTCGATACCTATCGCTCCTCCGGGGCCGGGGGCCAGCACGTCAACAAGACCGACTCGGCGATACGCCTCACCCACCTGCCCAGCGGTATCGTGGTGGAATGCCAAGATGAGCGCTCCCAACACAAGAACCGCGCCCGCGCCATGTCCCTGCTTCAGGCCAAACTCCTCTCCCAAGCCCGGGAGGCCCAGGCCAGCGAACAGGCTCAGAACCGCAAGCTCCAGGTCGGCAGCGGCGATCGCTCCGAGCGCATCCGCACCTACAACTACCCCCAGAACCGGGTCACCGACCACCGCATCAACCTCACCCTCTACAAGCTGGAAGAGATCCTCCTCGGCAATCTCGACCAAGTCATCGAACCCCTGATCCAGGAATACCAGGCCGAGCAGTTGGCGGCCATGATGGATGCCTGAGCGCCCAGGGCCACTGTCCCCCCCGACGATTGGCGCCCTGGTGCGCGAGGCCAGCGAGCGCCTCAAGGCCTTACCACAGGCGGAACCCAGGCTAGAGGCGGAGTTGCTGCTCATGGTCGCCACGGGGGCAACACGCTCGGGGTTGATCGCCTGGCCAGAGCGGACCCTGGCCCCCGAGGAATCCGACCGTTTCGGCAACCTCCTGGCCAGACGCCTGAGCGGAGAGCCCATCGCCCATATCCGGGGCCGCCAGGCTTTCTGGAACCAGGAGTTGCGGATCACCCCGGACACCCTGATCCCCCGCCCCGAGACGGAATTGCTGGTTGAGATCACCTTGGAACTCCTGCCGGCGGACGCCCCCCTGCTAATCGCGGATGCCGGCACGGGCAGCGGCGCCATCGCCCTGGCCCTGGCCCTGGAACGGCCGGCCTGGACCCTCATCGCCCTGGACTTGAGCTCGGGCGCGGTCACGGTGGCGGCGGACAATCTCGCCCGCCACGAGGCCGTCAACGCCTGGGTCCTGCGGTCTGACTGGCTCGCCCCCCTGGCCCCGGCCAGCCTGGACGCCCTCATCGCCAACCCGCCCTATATCCCAGCGACCGACCCGCACCTGCGCCAGGGCGACCTGCCGCGCGAACCCCTGTCCGCCCTGGCCTCCGGCACCGATGGCCTGGATGCCCTGCGCCAGATCACCCGCCAGGCGGCAAAATGCCTCAAGCCCAGCGGCCTGCTGGCGCTCGAGCACGGCTTCGATCAGGATGCCGCGGTGTGGGCCCTATTGGCAGCGGCGGGATTCGAGCGTCTGGAGATGCGCCCCGACCTCGCTGGCCAGCCGCGTGCGACCCTGGGCTTTCTGTCTACGGAATTCGCATCAGATATAATCAGTTAAAATACGACAGAAATAACCAATATTCACAAATAACATCCCGCCACGGAACAACTAGCATTTTTTTATTGATATCCGGCAACTTACTGGATGCCTCTGCCAAGGGACAGGGGCGCGCCGCCTAGAGAATAGTCACAGCCAACCGTAGCCAACGCCAACCATGAACGACGAGCAACTTCTGCGCTACAGCCGCCAGATCAATCTCCCGGCCATCGATATCACGGGGCAGGAACGTCTGCTCCAGTCGCGGGTCTTGATCGTGGGCCTCGGCGGGCTCGGCTCGCCGGTGGCCCTCTATCTGGCCGCGGCGGGAGTAGGACACTTGCGGGTAGCGGACTTCGACAGGGTGGATCTGTCCAACCTTCAGCGCCAGATCCTGCACACCACGGATCGGATCGGCATGGCCAAGGTCGATTCCGCCATCCAGGCCCTCGGGGCCCTCAATCCCGAGGTCCAGGTCGAGGGCTACCGGGGCCGGATCGATTCCGAGAGCTTGCCGGGCCTCCTGGAGGGCGTGGACGCCGTGGTGGACGCCTGCGATAACTTTGCCACCCGTTATGCCGTCAATGCCGCCTGCCAGCGTCACCAGATCCCCCTGGTATCCGGCGCCGCCATTCGCGCCGAAGGTCAGGTCACCGTCTTTCCCGGCACCCCCGGCGGGCCCTGCTATCAATGCCTCTACCCGCGCGCGGGCCAGACCGACCAGACCTGTACCAACAACGGCGTCCTCTCCCCCCTGGTCGGCATTATTGGCGCCATTCAAGCGACGGAAACCCTCAAGGTCCTGACCGGCGCCGGCCGGACCCTAGCCGGCCGCCTCTTGCTCATCGATGCCCTGACCCTGGAATTTCGCACCCTGGGCCTGCCCGCCGACCCCGCATGCCCCGTCTGCGGTTGTTAAGGCCAGGGCGGCCTTTTAACCCAGAAGCTACCCCCGATCGTTACATATCCCGGGCGAGTCACTTTTCGGCAGATAGCGGGAGGGCCGGGTGGAGGTTGGCGTGGGTGTCGACAGCAGGGATGCTGTCGCCAAGCCTACAGGGATGTATTCACGGCGTCCCCCGCCAGACACCACCCGGCCCGGGAACCCGAAAACTCAGCTTTTTCGGTATAATTTCACCTTCCGCGCGCGCCCGCCAGGGCGGATGCGATCAAAACCCGGTGATTCAAGATGCGCTTCCAGGTCAGCCCCGACGATATCAAAAGGGCCAACATCCCTCATGAGGTCTTTTTGACCAACCTGATCGGCAATCACATTCTCATGGCCGTCGGCGCCGGGGGGGTGGCGGGCACCTACCCCTGGATCATGGCCATCATTCCTCTCACCTCCTTTGCCCTCCTCGGCTACATCCTCTGGCGAGCGCGGCGCTCACTGACCTGTGATCCCTGGTACCCCATGTGCCATTGGCAAGTCTGCGCGCGACGCAGCCGCATCTTCATCCTGATGCTGATTCTGCTTCTGGCGATCGTGTTGTTGGGGTGGGTCGGCTACAGCTATCTGGGCCTGCGGCGGGAGGCGGTCCTGGCCATCATCGTCGGCATGGGCATACTGCCCATCATGGCGACCGTGCTCGTCCTCATCCTCCTCGAGTCCGAGACCCTTTACCATGCCAATCAGGCTAAGCTGCCGGCCTGGGTCGTGGCACTGCACCCCAACCCGCCCGAGATCCCGGTCATCGAAGAGGTCAAACCCCACTACTACGACTGAAGACCTGGGCTCCCAGCGTCGCGGTCCGGCGGAATCTTCAAGTCAGTCGCCATCCCTGGCGATAGTGGCTCACCTCAGGAGCCGCCTGTCTCGCGGGCGATGAGTTGGTCGATCACCTTGACCAGGCCCTCGCGGCTGCCGGTCTGGGCGGGGCTGGTGCGGTACTTGCCGTTGACGACCACGGCGGGGACGCCGTCAATGCCATAGTTCTTAGTGACATTGCGCGCGCGGTTGACCTTCATGTTGACGTCGAAGGAGTTCAGGGCCTTGCGAAACTCGGCGCCATCCAGGCCCGCGCCCTCGGCGATGGCGACCACCAGATTTTCATCGCTGATTTTCTGCTTCTTGACATGGATGGCATCGAACATGGCAAGGGTGAACTTCTCTTCGGCCCCCAATAATTCAGCGGCATAGAAGGCTTGGGCCTGAAGATCCGGCTTGGTGCCGAAGACCGCTGGCATCCGCCGGAACGCCACGTTGGCCGGCTGGGTCTCCCGCCACTTCGCCAAGGTCGGTTCCAGGTGAAAGCAGTGGGGACAAGAGTACATAAAGACCTCGAGCACCTCGATCTTGTCCCCCGTCTCCGTCGGCTGGGGATTGGTGAGCACTGTGTATTCGATGCCCTCGTCGATGGCCCAGGCCTGGGCCGAGAGCAGGCAGGCGAACAGCAGGGATAACAGGAAGCGGAAGGACATAAGGGGGTATTCCTCTTGATAGTCAGGGGGGTTGGGCGATGCGGGTTCGACCCGCGCCGCCGGTGGAAAGTTCGCGGGGCTAACGGCCTCAGGCTAAGGCGTAATCCAGGAAGAGCCCCAGAAACAGGGCCAGGCCCAGATAGTTATTGTTCAGAAAGGCCCGAAAACAGGCCGCCATTTCCCGATCGCGCATCAGGTACTGCTGATAGGCCGAGAGACCGGCCGCCACCGCCAGCCCGCCAAAATACCAGGCCCCGCGCCCCGCCGTCAGGCCGATATAGGCCATGAGACCCAGAAAGACCAGTTGCAGCAGACCGATCAGGAGCCGGTCCTGACGCCCAAAGAGGATGGCGGTGGACTTGATGCCCGCCTTGAGGTCATCCTCGCGATCCACCATGGCGTACTGGGTGTCATAAATCAGGGCCCAGATGAGGGCGGCGACAAAGACCAGCCAGCCCTGGAGCGGGACCTGACCCGTAATGGCGGTGTAGGCCATGGGCACGGCCCAGCCAAAGGCGGCGCCGAGAAAGACCTGGGGCCAATGGGTAAAGCGTTTCATGAAGGGATAGAGGACCGCCAACCCCAGGGCCACCACGGACATGGCGATGGTTTTCCAGTCCAGCATGAGCACGAGCAGAAAGGCCGCCAGACCGAGGACGAAAAAGACGCCGAGGGCCTCGCGGGGGCTGACGAGCCCCGTCGCCAGAGGGCGCTCCCGGGTGCGCGACACCTGACCATCCAGGTTGCGGTCGGCGAAGTCGTTGATGGCGCAGCCGGCGGAGCGCATCAGAAAGACCCCGGCGATAAAGATGACCACCACCTGCCAGGGCGGCTGGCCCTGCGCCGCCAGCCACAGGGCCCAGAGGGCCGGCCACAACAGCAAGAGGCTGCCGATGGGGCGATGGAAACGCACCAACAGGGCATAGGCCCGCAGGCGCTGACGCCAGTCCAGGGGGCTCGGGGGGCTGGTATTCGCTGCCAGAGTCATGGGCGGGCCTGGAACCTGTCCTGTCGTGGGGATGATCTAGGGATAAGGGGCGGGTTGGCCTCGCCGCTCGCGGCGCCTCGCCCAGGCATTGGGGGCGAATTATGACACAGGGTCAGCGCCGATCGCAGTTCCAGAGCCGGGCCTCAGACACCGCCACAATGCTCCCGGGCCCCTAGCCAGCGGTCGATGAGGGGGCCGGCCCGGTCGGCATAGCGGTCGAGGATGAGTTCCGCCGCCTGACGGGCGGCCGCCAGCAGGGACTCGTCGGCCACCGGATTGGCGATGCGAAATTGCATCTCCCCGGTCTGACGGGTACCCAGGACTTCGCCGGCACCGCGCATTTCCAGGTCCTTTTGGGCGATCTCAAAGCCATTGGTGCTGCGCCGCAGGAGCTCAATGCGCTCCCGCGCCAAGCGCGACAAGGGAGCGTGGTAGAGGAGCAGGCAATGGCTGGCCTGAGCACCGCGGCCGACCCTGCCCCGCAACTGGTGGAGTTGGGCCAGGCCCAGGCGCTCCGGATTTTCGATGATCATGAGGCTGGCGTTGGCCACATCCACACCCACCTCGATGACCGTGGTGGCCACCAGCAGATCCAGGTCGCCGGCGGCAAAGCGACGCATCACCTCCTCCCGTTCCACCGCCTTGAGGCGGCCATGGGCGAGGCCAAGGCGCACCTCCGGCAGGACCTCCGCCAGGCTGCGGGCCGTCTCCTCGGCCGCCTGGCATTGCAGGGCCTCCGACTCCTCGATCAGGGTGCAGACCCAGTAGGCCTGGCGGCCACTGGCACAGGCCTCGCGCACCCGGGCCATCACCTCCTCCCGGCGGCTGTCCGGCACGGCCACCGTCGTCACCGGCGTGCGGCCCGGGGGCATCTCGTCGATGACGGACAGGTCCAGATCGGCGTAGAGGGTCATGGCCAGGGAGCGCGGGATGGGGGTGGCGGTCATGATGAGCTGATGAGGCACCCCCCCCTCCCCCGACCCCTTCTCGCGCAGCCTCAGGCGCTGGTGTACGCCAAAGCGGTGCTGTTCATCGACGATAGCCAGGCCCAGATCCTGAAAAGCAACATCCTCCTGAAAGAGGGCGTGGGTCCCCACCACCACCCGCGCCTCCCCCGTGGCGATGCGCGCCAGCAGCTCTTCGCGTTCCCGCCCTTTGTGGCGGCCGGCGAGCCAGGCCGGCGCCAGCCCCAGGGGGCCCAGCCACGCCGCGAGATTGCGACGATGCTGCTCGGAGAGCATCTCAGTGGGGGCCATGAGGGCGGCCTGGCGGCCCGACTCCACCGCCTGCAGGGCGGCGAGAGCCGCCACTACCGTCTTGCCCGAGCCGACATCCCCTTGCAGCAACCGCAACATGGGACGGGGTAGGGCCAGATCGGCGGCGATCTCCTCCAGCACCCGCCGCTGGGCCCCGGTCAGACCAAAGGGTAGCGCCGCCAGCAGCCGGGCCCGCAGGTCGCCACCACCCGCCAGCACCGGCGCCTCCAGCCGCTGACGCTGCCGGCGCAAGCGGCGCAGAGCGAGTTGATGGGCGACCAGTTCCTCGAAGGCCAGGCGCTGGAAGGCGGGGTGGCGGCGCTCATTCCAGTCCAGCCCCAGCGCCTCCAGGGGCGGATGGTGCAGGAAGCGCAGGGCCTCAACCAGGCTCGGCAGCAGCAGGGGGTCCAGAACCTCGGGTGGCAACAGCTCCCGAGGCCCCAGCCCTTCCGCGGCCTGGTCCGACGCCAGCACGGCCAGGGCCTGGTCGATCAGGTTGCGCAGGCTGGCCTGCTGGAGCCCCTCGGTCGTGGGGTAGATGGGGGTCAGGCCCTCCTCTTGGGCCGCCTCCGTCGCATCGGTCAGGAGCCGGTATTCCGGATGAATCATCTCCAGCGAGGGGACCCCGGCCCGCACCTCGCCGAAGCAGCGCAGGCGCGCCCCCGGGATGAAGGCCGCGGTCTGGGGGCCACCAAAATGGAAAAATCGCAACTGGAGGGTGCCGGACTCGTCCGCCAGCGAGACCTTGAGGGTCCGGCGCTGGCCATAGCTGATGCGGGCCTCGCCCACTTCGCCCTCGATCAGGGCCTCCTCACCCGGCAGGAGCGAACCCAGCGGTCGCCGCCGGGACCGATCCTGATAACGCAGGGGCAGGTGGAACAGCAGATCCAGCACCGTCGCCAACCCCAGCCGCGCCAAGCGTTCGGCGAGCCGGGGACCCACGCCCCGCAGACTGGTGACGGGCTGGGTTTCCAGCGGCTGGGGTTGAGTCTCCATGAAAGCGGAGATGGCCTAGATCCAGGTCCGGGCCAACGCCGCCAGGGTCCCGGCTGGCCAGGTCAGAGCCTCGGCTCCCCGACCCCCTCCAGACCCGACAAGCGGGCATCCGGGGTACCGCCGTGGCGGGCGCGGAGGGCCTGGGCCAGTTGGTGGACGGCCATGGCGTAATAGCTGCTGTGGTTGTAGCGGGTGATGACGTAAAAGTTATTCAACCCCAGCCAAAATTGATAACCGCCGGTGGCGTCGAGCCGAATGAGGCTGACCTCGTCTCCCGCGGGCACACGACCCTGGGGGCGGATACCGTCGCGGGCCAGGGCATCCAGGCTGTAGCGGGTGTCAAAGCCGGCCTTGAGGGCGACGGCGCCGCTGGCGTCCGCTTTGACCGCGACGGGTTCGCCCCGGCGCCAGCCATGCACGGCGAAATAGTTGGCCACGCTACCGATCGCATCGATGGGGTTCCATAGATCCCGGCGGCCGTCACCGTCGAACTCGACCGCCCATTTGAGGTAGCTGGAGGGCATGAATTGGCCATAACCCATGGCGCCAGCATAGGAACCCTGCGGCTTGAAGGGGTCCATGCCTTCATCGCGGGCCATCTTGAGATAAGCCGCCAGTTCATCCGTGAAATAATCGGAGCGGCGCGGAAAATCAAAGGCCAGGGTCGCCAGGGCATCCATGACCCGATGCTTGCCCATGTAGCCTCCCCAATTGGTCTCCACCCCAATGATGGCGACCACATATTCCGGTGGCACACCATATTTCTCCTGGGCACGATTCAATTCCCTTTCATAACGCCCCCAAAAGTTTACCCCCTTGGCGATATTGGCGTCGGTGAGGAACTTGGCCCGATAGCGCGTCCAGGAGCCCGTCGGCTGGGTGGAGGGTTTGGCATCGGGCTTATGCACGAAATCAATGATCCACTGCTGGCGCTGGGCCCGGGACAACCAGTCCGCCACCTGAGCCCGGTCGAAACCCTCAGCAGCCATGCGATCGACAAAGGCCTGGGCGGCGGGATAGTTGGCATAGTCGCCCCGCAAGCGCACATCACCCGACGCCGGGCGCGCATAGGCCCCCGCGGAGGGGCTACGGGCGTTATCCTGCCGGGAACTCGACCCACAGGCCGCCAGTAAAATGGTCAGGGCGCAAACCAGGAGCAGGGTGGGGCGCATGGCGATCTCCAGCTTGGGGGTGACGTTAGTCGAATCATAGAGCATCCCGGCCCGAGCCGTGAAGCTCCGAACCGGGCGGCTGCCCTGCGCCGGGTCAGGCCCCGCCTAGCGCCGCACCTCGATACCCGCCTGGCGCAAATGCTCCTTGACCGCCGCGATGGGGACCTCCTGGCGATGGAAGATGCCGGCGGCCAGGGCGGCCTCCACCTGGGTGACGGCGAAGACCTCGGCGAAGTGTTCGACCCGGCCAGCGCCACTGGAGGCGATGACGGGGATGGTCACCACCGAGCGGACGGCCTGGATCAACTCCAGATCGAAGCCGGCGCCCGTGCCGTCGCGATCGATGGAATTGAGCAGGATCTCCCCGGCGCCCAGTTGCTCGCAAACCCGCGCCAGGGTCACGGCGTCCAGATCCCGCCCCTCGCGGCCGCCCTTGATGGTGCACTGGAACCAACACCAGCCCTCGCCCCGGGGACCCGGGGTGGCGGTAGGGACGACCCGATGACGGGGGGCCGCTTCGGGTCCCGCCACATAGACCCGGCGGGGATCGATAGAGATGACGACGGCCTGGTTGCCGTAGCGATGGGCGATGACCTCGATGGCGCTATCCCCGGTGGGGCCACCCTGGGCCAGCACCTGCTCCACGGTCGTCACGGCATCGCTGCCAATGGAGATCTTGTCGGCGCCCGAGGCGAAATACTCCGCGGCCACCTCGAGGGCCGAATAGTAGCGCCCCTCGGCGTCGGTAAAGGCGCGGATGCCACCGCCAATGGTCAGGGGGACAAAGACGTTTTCCGAGGTCCGCCGCAACACCTCCAGCATGGGTTGATCGGCGAGGGGAAAGTCACGGTAGGCGGTGATATTGAGGAAGGTGATCTCATCCGCCCCCTCCTCGTAGTAACGCCGCGCCAGGTCCACCGGCTTACCCAGATTCCGGACCTCGCCCGCCTGGCGCACGTCGTACTGATCGCCCTTGGTGACCACCAGATCGCCGGCATCATTGGCGCGCACATCCAGGCAGGCGATGACGCGCTTGGCCAACCGCGTCGGCTCCCCCGGGGCCAGAACCGCCTCGGCCACCGCGCCGGTCTCAGGGGCGCCCCTGCCCCCGGCGGCACCCAGAAAAGCGTCCAGCAGGCGCAACCCCGCCGGTCCACTCTTCTCCGGATGGAACTGGACCGCCGCCACGGCACCCCGGCCCACGGCGCTGATGAAGGCCCCACCGTAATCCGTCTCGGCCAGGACCCAGTCCGCGTTGGCCGGCCCCGGCACGGCGCGGTAGGAATGGACGAAATAGAGCTTCTCGTCCTCGGCGCCCGCCAGCAGACTGGCGGCGCGCCGGGGGCGGATGCCATTCCAGCCCATGTGCGGCACCGCCAGACCCGGAGCCACGAAGCGGCGGACCTGACCGGGGATGATGCCTAGTCCCGCCACCCCCGGAGATTCCTCGCTGCCCTCGAACAGGGCCTGCAGGCCAATGCAGATACCGAGGAAGGGCCGGCCCGCCCGCAGGTAGTCGCGCAGAGGCTCGAAGAAACCCATCTGGTGGAGCCGTTGGATGGCGGAGCCGTAGCTGCCGACGCCCGGGAAGAGGATAAAGTCGGCCTGGTGTATATCCTCGGGGGTCCGGATTACCTCCAGTTCATGGCCAAGCTTGAGCACCGCATTGCGAACGCTGCGGACATTGCCCGCGCCGTAATCGAGTAGGGAAATCATAAGGGGATCCGTTCCGGGTCCGTGGCCTGACAAGGGCCTGATTTTAGCCTATTGACCGGACCTGGCGGGAGAGGGTCCCCGCCCAGGGCCCTCAGGCCGCCTCGGGGGGCCGCATCTGGTCGGGACGCAGGACGGGCGTGAAATAGGTATCCGCCTCATCCAGATCCACCTCCTGGCCATGGGCGTCCTCCAGGGGCTGTTCGTAGTCTTTCCAGCCCCGTAGGCCGGTCTGCAGCGAGGCCACCCGGGTGAAGCCCAGCACCTGCATCACGTGGCTGGCGAGGATGCTGCGGTAGCCGGAGCGGCAGACGACCACGATCTCACGGTCGCGGCCCCGCACCAGCTCGGGGACCGTCTCCTCGTAATCCCACTCACAGGCGGACTCCAGGATACCGCGCGGGACATTGATGGAGCCGGGGATATGCATGGCATAGAACTCGTAGGGTTCACGCACATCCACGATCAACAGCTCCGGGTTAGCCACGCGCTGCTCCTCCAGGTCCCAGGGCATGATCTCGCGCACCTCGGTCAAACAGCCGCGCACCAGTTCGATGAAATGCTTCATGTCGTCATCGCTCCACAAATGAACCCGACCAGCGCCGCCAACCGGGTAAAGACCGCAACCTGGGGCGCACTGGCCTCACTGGTCATCGCTCGCACAAATCCTTCTCGACCGCGATAACCGCCGCCTCCACCCGCGAATGGACCGCCAGCTTGCGCAGGATGGCCTTGACGTGGAGCTTGACGGTGCCATCCGTAATCCCCAGAACGCGGGCGATACCCTTATTGCTACGACCCTCGGCCAGATGGCAGAGGATCTCGCGTTCACGGGGGGTCAGGTCGGAAAAGGCCACCGGCGCCCGCCGATCCTCGTGCCCCCCCTGGACCACGCGGGCCAGGATACCGGTCAGCTCCTTGGCGACCACGGTGCGCCCCGCCAGAATATCCTTGAGCGCCGTGATCAGTTCCTCCGGCTCCATGTCCTTGAGCAGATAGCCCTGGGCCCCCGCCTGGAGGGCGGCGATCAGGTCACGCTCATCGGTGCTGGTGGTGAGCATGGCCACCGGCATGGTCTGGTCGGCGGCGCGCAGCCGCTTGAGGACCTCCAGACCCGTCATCTGAGGCATGCGCAGATCCAGTAGGACCACGTCCGGGGTCAGCTCCAGCACCCGCGCCAGGCCCGCCTCGCCGTCGCCGCGGGCATCCACCTGGATACCGCGCCGCTCCAGGAGTTCACTGACCCCGAAACGAAAGAGGGCATGATCGTCGATCAGCAGCACGCGCATCAGGTTACTCCCACCAGCCGGGGCTGACGGCGATCCGGCAGCGAGAAATGTAGCTCCACGCGCGTCCCCTCCTCGGGTTCGCTCTCGATCCGCAACTCGGCGCCCATGCGCCGCGCCCGTTCGCGCATGATGGACAGGCCGATATGTTCCCCCGTCTGTCCCTCCGGCTCCGGAAGCTGGAAACCCACGCCATCATCCTCGATCAGCAGAACCTGATCGCCCTCCATCTTGGCCGTCAGCAGGACCCGGACCGTGTGGGCTCGGGCATGCTTGCGGATGTTGGCCAGGGCCTCCTGGGCGATGCGCGTGACCTGCAACTCCGCCGCGGCCGGCAATTCAATGGCGCGCAGATTGTTCTGAAAGAGGACCTTGAGCCCGGTGGCCTGGCGGAAACTGGCGGTGAGCCGTTCCAGGGCCGGCACCAGGCCGCGCCGGTCCATGGGGGCCCGGAAATTCGCCAGGAGGCTGCGCAACTCGCGATGGGCCTCGTCGAGGCCACTGCGCAGGCGATCCAGATCGACCCTGGCCTTGCCCGGAATCGGGGCCTGGGCCAGGGATTCCTCGAACAGGTTAACCTGAAGCCGCAAGCTGGCCAAAGTTTGCGCCAGGGAATCATGCAGTTCGTTGGCCAGGGAGTTGCGTTCCTCCATGATTGACAACCGCAGGGCATCGGCGTCGGAACGGTGCTTGGCCACGGCGATGCCCAGATGATGACCGATGCTGAACAGCAACTCGAGGATATCCTCGCGCCCACCGATGCCGGGCTTATCCACGAAAATGGTGTAGTACCCCAGGAGTTCATCCCGATGCTCCAGGGGGATGGTGACCACCTCGATCTCATCCCCCCGGAACATGCGCCGGCCATAGACCCGGGAGCAATAGCGTTGGTCGTTATCACAGAGGATGTCGCCGGAGGCCAGGACATTGCCGCAGAGACAGAGGTCCAGGGGCATCGCCGCCGGGTCGCCCACCCGTGTCTCATCCAGGCCGATGGACCCCACCAACCGCCGGCTGCCGTCCGGCTTGACCAGGCGGGCCGTGGCCGCGCGCCCGTTCACCATCTCCTTGAGGACCCGCAGAAACCGCAGCAGCAGGCTATCCAGGGACTCGGCCTCGTTGATGCCCGCCGCCACGTCGTAGAGAATCTTGATGGACGCCGTCTTCTGCGCCAGGCGCGTGGTCTGGCGGGCCACCCGGTTGTCCATGTCCTCGTAAAGATCCGCCAGTTCCTCGTTGAGGCTGTCGATGGCGCGGGTCAGGTTGGCGAGAATCCCCACCTGGTGCCCCAGTTCCCGGAGGGCGCCCCCGGCACCCGGCTCCCCCTGACAAACGCGGGCGACCGTCTCCTCCAAACTGCCCAAGGGCTTGAGCAGCCGAGTATGCAGCCGCCACGTCCCCAGGCCCAGGCCCCCCAGGGACAGCAGCAGAAACCCCGGGCAGAGCAACCAGATCACGGGCACCCAGGCCATTGGCGGGGATAGGGACCAGGCAAAAGTCACGGCTAAACCCAGTATTCCCGTGACCAGGGCCAGCAGGGGCACCGTCAGGCCCACCCCCCCCAAGATCCCCGAGGCCAGCCGGCGCTCTGGCCCCTCGGAGGTCAACGCCTGGGTCGCAATGAAGGAGGAGTTAGGCATATCAGGCGCTAGTTGGGGAGGCCGGGGCGGAAGGCAAGACTCAACCCAACCGCGGAGAGACGCGAGCCGGGCACGACCCGACGGCCAGGACACCGTTTTAGGCGCCGGTTTCGCGGTGGATCGGGGGCCAAATGGCACATCAGCCCGCCCCGGCCCCCAAGGCCTGCTCCCGCTCGCGCCGCTGCAACTCCCACATGCCGGCATAACGGCCGCCCAAGGCCAGCAGCTCACGGTGCGTCCCCTGCTCCACCAGGCGCCCGGCCTCCAGCACTAGAATCTGGTCCGCGTCCACCACCGTAGACAGGCGATGGGCAATGACCAGGGTGGTATGGTTTTCCGCCACCTCGGCCAGGGTCCGGCCTATGGCCTGCTCGGTGGCGCTGTCCAGGGACGAGGTCGCCTCGTCAAAGACCAGGATGCGCGGGTGCTTGAGGATGGCTCGGGCGATGGCCACCCGCTGCTTCTCGCCTCCGGAGAGCTTGAGCCCACGCTCCCCCACCACCGTGTCCCAGCGCTCCGGCAGGCTCTCGATGAAGTCTCGGATATGTGCCATGGCCGCGGCGCGCTCAATCTCGTCCCGCGTCGCCTCCGGGCGCCCGTAGGCGATGTTGTAATAAAGGCTGTCATTGAAGAGCACAGTATCCTGGGGCACGATGCCGATGGCCGCCCGCAGGCTGTCCTGGGTCAAGCCGCGCAGATCCTGGTCATCGATCAGGATGCGGCCGTCGGTCACGTCGTAGAAGCGAAACAGGAGCCGGGAGAGGGTCGATTTCCCCGCCCCGCTATGCCCCACCACCGCCACCTTCTGGCCAGGCCCGATCTCGAAGCTGAGGTCGCGCAGGATGGCCCGCTCCGGTTGGTAATGGAAAGCGACCCCCTCGAAACGGATGGCGCCCCTTCCCAGGACCAGAGACCGGGCGTCGGGGGCGTCCCGGACCTCCGGTTCCCGCTCCAGCAGCTTGAACACCAGGTCCATGTCCGCCAGGGCATACTTGATCTGGCGATAGACGATCCCAAGAAAATTCAGCGGGATAAAGATTTGCAGCAGGAGGGCGTTGACCAACACCAGGTCACCAATACTCATCTGGCCCGCCACCACCCCCCGGGCGGCCAGCCAAAGGATCAGGGTCACGCCCAGGGCGATGATGCCGCCCTGGCCGAAGTTCAGCAAAGACATGGAGGTCTGGCTCTTGACCGCCACCTCCTCCCAGGCATCGAGGGTGCCGTCATACCGCCGTGACTCCAGGCCCTCGTTGCCGAAATACTTGACGGTCTCGTAATTGATCAGGCTATCGAAGGCCTGGCTGTTGGCTTGGGAATCCAGACGGTTCATCTGATGGCGATAATCCATGCGCCACTCGGTGACGGCGAAGGTAAAGAGGGCGTAAAGGGCCACGGCGCCGAAGGTCACCAGGGTAAAGGCCAGTTCGTAGCGGGACAGCAGGAGGGCCCCCACCAGGCCAAACTCCACCAAGACCGGCAGGATGCTGAAGGCCATGTAGTTGAGAATGGAGCTGACCGAGCGCGTCCCCCGTTCCAGATCCCGGCTGATGGCCCCGCTCTGGCGCTCCAGGTGATAGCGTAGCGACAGCCGATGCAGATGCTCCAGCACCCGGGTCGAGAGCCGGCGCATGGCCCGGTAACGGACCCGCGCGAAGACGATGTCGCGCAACTCATTGAACAGGGTTGCGGACAGCTTGAGCAGGCCATAGGCCAGCAGCAGACTGACGGGTAGAATCAAGGCTTGGGCCTGGCCCGGCTCAAAGGCATCGACGATGTCCTTCAGCACCAGCGGCACCCCCACGTTCGCCACCTTAGCCAACACCAGGCAGGCGAGAGCCAGGAGGGCCCGGCCGCGAAACTCCCACAGATAGGGGAGCATGGCCCGCAGGTTGTGGGCATCGCGGCGGTCCTTGTGGACCCGTTCGGTGGCATTGGTGATCATGGTGCTCCGCAACTGGACTCCTTGGACCCCCTGCTGGGGTCCCGAGGGGGTGATGATAGCCGAGGGCGTGACCCGAGATGTCATCGCGTCTGGAACTCGAACCGCCTTTTGGCATTTAATGAGACTTTAACGCCAGCCCGAGATAGCCCCCATGACGGACGATACCTTCGATTTCACCGGTTGCAGCCTGAGCGAGCCTTATGCCCTCCAGGTCCTGGGTAACGAGATGGAGCCGGAATTTCCGGACCAGTGCATCGTGGTCATCCGGCCCGAGGATAGCTGCACCGACGGTATGTACGTCTTTGTCGAGGTCGAGGGCGTCCGGTGGTTCCGCCAGTACCGCCGTGACGCGACGGGCCGGGAGACCCTGGTCGCCCTCAATGACCTCTATCCCGAGATCGACCTTACCGGGCTGGAGTGGCAGGTGCTCGGCGTCATCATCCAGCGGAACATCCGGCGCCAGATCAAGCACTATCGCTACGCAGTCAGGCCCCCGACCACGGACCCGGCGGCGGTGACCGTCGCCCCTCCCGTCTTGCATTGAGCCGCGTCACGCGGCCTGACGGCGCTTGTACTGGGGCCGACCTGGGGACTAACATCACCGCTCCAGGTCTTCCCGGGCGCCGGGATTTGCCAGCCATGCCCATGCGATATACGACCGCCCTCCCCCTGTTCCTGATGACCCTCCTGGGCCTGGCCGCCTGCGAGCAAGCGCGGGCTCCGACCCCGCCGCCCCCCGTGCCCGTGGTCACCCTGGAAGTCGCCACCGAGGCCGTCCCCGTGGCGGTGGAGGAGGTGGGCCGCGCGGAGGCGTCCAATTCCGCCACCCTGCTGCCCCGGGTCGGCGGCCAGATCCTGACGCGTCACTTCGAGGAGGGCCAGGCCGTGGCCGCCGGGGATCTTCTCTATTCGGTGGACCCCGCGACCTTCGAGGCCAAGCTGCGCTCCGCCGAGGCCCAACTGGCACGGACCCAGGCCGAGTTGAAATTCGCCCAGGACGAGGCGGATCGCTACGCGGCCCTGGAGACCAAGCGCACGGTTTCGCGCTCCCAGGCCGAGCAGTTCACCAATGCCGCCATGGTCCTGCGGCAGGCAATCCGGGCCCAGGAGGCGGAGGTGGAGCAGGCGCGACTCAATCTGGCGTATTGCCAGGTCCATTCACCCATCCCCGGTCGGGCCGGGGCCTACCTGGCCAACGCCGGGGCCTTCGTGGAGGCTTACCGGACGCCGCTGGTGGTCGTCAATCAGATCGATCCCATCCTCATCGTCTTCGCCCTGCCGGAGGCGCGCTTGCCGGAGGTGCTGGAGGCCCTCAAGGCGGAACGCCTGGAGGTGACGGCGACGGTAACGGCCTCGGGCGAGTCCCGGGGCGGCGGGGTGGTACATTTCATCGACAATAGCGTGGACCCGGCGACGGGCATGATCAAACTCAAGGCGCGCTTTGACAACCCGGACGCCTTTTTCTGGCCCGGCCAGTTCGTTCGGGTACGCCTGGTATTGCGGACCATCCCCGACGCCCTGCTGGTGCCTAGCGAGTCGCTGGTGAAGTGTCCCCAGGGGACCTGTGTCTTCCTGGCCGGGGCCGATGCCAAGGCGGAGCTGAGGCCCGTGAAGACCGGCAAGAACCTGGAGACGCGGACCCTGATTCTAGCCGGCCTGCATCCAGGGGACGCCGTGGTGGTCGAGGGCCAGAACAAGCTCAAGCCCGCCAGCCCCCTCAAGGTCGTAGGGCGGTGAGGGCCTGACCGGGTGAACCTCTCGGAGCTCTTCATTCGGCGCCCGGTGATGACCACCCTGGTCATGCTGTCGCTGCTCCTGTTTGGCCTCATCGCCTACCACCGGCTGCCGATCAGCAATCTGCCGTCGGTCGATTTCCCCACCATCAGCGTCACCGCCAACCTGCCCGGCGCCAACCCCGAGATCATGGCGGCGGCGGTGGCCCTGCCCCTGGAGAAGCAGTTCGCGTCCATCAGCGGCATCGACTCCATGACCTCGACCTCGGCCCTGGGGACGACCACCATTAATGTCCAGTTTGCCCTGTCGCGCAACATCGACGCGGCGGCCCAGGACATCAGCGCCGCCATCGCGGCGGCCATGGGGGTGCTGCCCCCGGAAATGCCCAATCCCCCCACCTATGTCAAGGTGAACCCGGCGGACATGCCGGTCATGATGCTGGCCCTGACCTCGCTGACCCTGCCCCTGACGGAGCTATCGGACCTGGCGGAGAGCCGCATCATGGCGAGCCTCTCGATGGTCGAGGGGGTAGGCCAGATCGACCTGGCGCCGCCACAGAAGTACGCCGTGCGGGTGCGGTTGAACCCGGACGCCCTGGCCCAACGGGGCATCGGCATCGACGAGGTGGCCGATGCGCTGCGCGCGGGCAATGTCAACCTGCCCGGAGGCACTCTGGAGGGGGACGTGACCGCCTATACCCTGAATCCGGAGGGGCGCCTGCTGGACGCGGCGGCCTATCGCGACCTGGTGGTGCGCTATCGCGGCGGCAACCCGGTGCGCCTGGGGGACCTGGGCGAGGTGGTGGATGGCGTCGAGAAGGACCTCACCCACGCCTGGTCCATCAAGAACGGCGAGGTCCAGGACGCGGTCTTCCTGCGGGTGCGCAAGCAGGCCGGGGCCAACGCCGTGCGCCTGACGGACGCCATCAAGGCCCGGCTGCCGGGGCTGGCGGCGGCCCTGCCGGGGGCGGCGACCCTGGAGGTGCTCTACGACCAGAGTGATTTCATCCGCGCCTCCGTGGTGGACGTCCAGTTGACCATGGTCCTGACTCTGGCGCTGGTGGTAGCGGTGATCTTCCTCTTCATCCGTGCCTGGCGACCGACCCTGATCCCCAGCCTGGTGATCCCCCTGGCCCTGATCGCGACCTTCATCGTCATGGCGGTGCTGGGCTATAGCCTTAACACCCTGTCCCTGATGGCCCTGACCCTGAGCATCGGTTTCGTGGTGGATGACGCCATCGTGGTGCTGGAGAACATCATCCGCCGCATGGAAAGCGGCGAGGGGGCCCTGGAGGCGGCCCTGCGCGGCAGCCGCGAGATCGGTTTCACCGTGCTGTCGATGACCATCTCCCTGGCGGCGGTCTTCATCCCCATCCTCTTCATGGAGGGCATCCTGGGGCGGCTGTTTCGGGAGTTCGCCGTGGCCATCACCGCCGCCATCCTGCTGTCGGGCTTCCTGTCCCTGAGCCTGACACCCATGCTGGCGAGCCGCCTGCTGGCAGGGACGGAGCTCAAGCCCAGCGGGCGGCTGGCGCGGGTCTTCGAGGGCGGCTTCGCCGGGCTGCTGCGGGGCTATGACCGCTCCCTGAGCTTCAGCCTGCGCCACCGGGGCCTGATGCTGATCCTAACTCTGGCGACCCTGGCCGGCACGGTGCTGCTGTTCCAGGCCCTGCCCAAGGGCTTCATCCCGACCCAGGATCAGGGCTTCTTCCGCATCTTCTCCCAAATCGACGACCGCACCTCCTTCACCGACATGCGCCGCCATCAGGAGCAGCTCAACCAGGTGCTGCTGGCGGACCCGGACGCCCGGACGGCGAACATCGCCTCCATCGTCGGCCTCATGGGCGACAGCACCGGCATCGCCTTTCTGAGCCTGCCCCCGGCGGAAGAACGGGCCCATTCCGTAGATGAGATCATCGCCCGCCTGCGCCCACCCTTGAATCAGATCCCCGGCCTCATCGTCTCCCTGGTGAATCCGCCCCTCATCACCATCGGCTCGCGCCTGACCAGCGCCCAGTGGCAGTTGGCTCTGCAAGGCGACGACCTGACGGAGTTACAGCACTATGGCGCGGTCATGGAGGACAAGCTCCGGGGGCTGGACGCCATCATCGACGTCAAATCGGACCTGCAGGTGCGCCAGCCCCGGGTCGAGATCACCCTGGACCGGGACAAGGCGGCGGCCCTGGGGCTGTCCCCGCGCCAGATCCAGGACGCCTTCTACTCCGCCTATGGCCGCCGGCAGGTCTCGACCATCTATGCCGCGGCCAACTACTACTACGTCATCCTGGAACTGGACCCGGCCCACCGCGAGGCCCCGGATGCCTTGGACCGCCTCTACCTGCGGGCGGAGAGCGGCGCCCTGGTGCCCCTGCGGTCGGTGGCCCGCCTGACGGAGACCCAGGCGCCGCGCACCGTCAACCATCTGGGGCAACTGCCCTCGGCGACCATCTCCTTCAATCTCAAGCCCCAGGCCTCCATCGGCCCCGTCATCGAGTCCATCAACCAGCTGGCCCACGAGACCCTGCCGGCGAGCGTACATGCCGTCTTCCAGGGCACGGCCCAGGCCTTTCAGGCCTCGCTGGCCAGCATGGGCTTTCTGCTGATCATCACCCTGGTGATCATCTACATCGTGCTGGGGATTCTCTACGAGAGCTTTCTGCACCCCCTGACCATCCTCACCGCCCTGCCCCTGGCGGCTTTCGGCGCCCTGGCGTCCCTGAAGCTGCTGGGGCTGGAGCTGGACATGTATGCCTACGTGGGCATCATTCTGCTCATCGGCATCGTCAAGAAGAACGGCATCATGATGGTGGACTTCGCCTTGGAGGCGGAGCGCACCCGGGGCCTGGAGCCCCTGGCGGCCATCCATACCGCCTGCCTGACGCGCTTCCGGCCCATCATGATGACCACCCTGGCGGCCCTGCTCGGTACCCTGCCCATCGCCAGCGGTTGGGGGGCGGGGGGCGAGGCGCGCCAATCCCTTGGCGTGGCGGTGGTGGGGGGCCTGCTGTTTTCCCAGCTCCTGACCCTCTACGTGACACCGGTCTTCTACCTCTATCTGGGCCAGTTCGCCCGCTGGCTGGCAGGCCGGCGGCGGGCGTCCCTGGCGTCCTAGGAGTCGCCCATGGCCTTTTCGCTGCTGGGTCCCGCCTTTCCCTTCGGCCCCCTGCTGGAACGGCAGTTCAGCCTGCTGATCGCCGCCAGCCGGGAGCTGGAAGCCCTGCTCGCGAACCCGGCGGCCTCGGCCCCGGC
>JBGAUK010000047.1:0-25936 GCA_044228695.1 Chromatiaceae bacterium
GAATACGTCCCTGTAGGCTTGGCGACAGCATCCCTGCTGTCGACACCCCCGCCAGCCCCCACCCGGCCCTCCGGCGATAGGCCGGCGCGTGACCAGGGCGGGGTGTAACCCCACGGGATGGTACAAATGAACACAACTGGCGAGGTATGAGATGAGAAGGGTCACAATCGAGTTGCCCGAGAGCATCTTGCTGGCGACCGGCCAGTCACACGAGGAATTTGTCCGCGAGGCCAAGCTGACGCTCGCGGCGCGACTCTTCGATCAGGGGCGCATCTCGTCCGGGAAGGGTGCGGAACTGTGCGGCATCACGCGCGTTGAATTCTTATTGGAGTTGGGACGGCGCGGCATATCCATTATTCAGATGGATGAGGAGGCATTAAAGCGAGAATTTGAAGATGCTTGAGGCCCCGCCGGTCGTTGCGGATGCCGGACCGCTCATCATTCTGTCGGCCATTGGCAAGCTCCACCTGGTGGGTGATCTTTTACGGGTTGGTATTGGTTCCGGACGCAGTGTTTTCCGAGGTGACAACGGCGGGCGCCGACCGGCCGGGATCGACCGAATTGCTGGCTGCTTCATGGGTGATCCGTGCGGGGGTGCAACCACTGCCAGACCTGTTACTCGCCCGCGATCTTGGCCCAGGCGAAAGCGAGGCGATTACCCTCGCGGTTCGCCGGGACGCCCGGCTCTTGCTTCTCGATGATCGCAGGGCCAGACAGATTGCCGAACTCGGATATGGATTACGGGTCAAGGGGGCACCGGGAATTCTTGTGGAAGCCAAAAGGCGCGGATTGATTCAAGCCGTGCAACCCTTGCTTGAACTGATGCTTGCGAGAGGCTATTTCCTGGCTCAGTCCGTCGTTGATCGGGCGATAAGCGAGGCGGGTGAAGGGGCGCTCCATTGATCGAACATACCTCTAATGTTCCGGGTGATGAATTCATGGCGCAGCGGGTCCTTGATGGGGTGGCGGCACACCTGGCCGATTACGAGTCGGAGTTGTCCGCCTGAGCCCGCCGATCCCCACGGGGTCCGACCGCCGGCGGCTCTGGGCCCTGATCCCTGGTGATCTCAATATCCCCACCGGCGGTTACCGCTATGACCGCCGCATCCTGGCCGGCCTGGCGGATCTGGGCTGGCAGGTTGAGCTTTGCCCCCTGGATCCCAGCTTTCCCGCCCCCACGCCCGCGGCCCGGTCTCAGGCGGGCCAGGTCCTGGCGGCCATTCCGGATGGCGGCCTGGTGCTGGTGGATGGGCTCGCCTTTGGCGCCCTCCCCGAACTGGCCGAGGTGGAGGGACGGCGTTTGCGCCTGGTAGCCCTGGTGCATCACCCCCTGGCATTGGAGACGGGGCTTGCGCCGGAGCGGGCCGCCGCCCTACGGGACGCCGAGGTCCGCGCCCTGGCCCAGGCGCGGCTGATCCTGGTGACCAGCCGTTTCACCGCCACCCTGCTCATCGGCTGGGGGGTGCCCCCGGGCCGCCTGCGGGTGGTGGAGCCGGGGACGGACCCGGCCCCCATTGCCCAGGGCTCGGGGTCAGGACCCTTGCGCCTGCTCTGCGTCGCCTCCCTCACCCCCCGCAAGGGACATGACCTGCTGTTGCAGGCCCTGGCAGGGCTGCGGGACCGGCCCTGGCACCTGGACTGCGTGGGCAGCCTGGACCGGGATCCGTCCTGGGCCCAGGGTCTGCGCCGGCTGCGGGATGAGTTGGGGCTGGCCGGGCGGGTGAGCCTGCTGGGTATCCTGGGCGACGAGGAGCTGGCGGGCCGCTACGGAGCGGCGGATCTCTTCGTCCTGCCCTCCCGCTTCGAGGGCTATGGCATGGTCTTCGCCGAGGCCTTGGCGTGGGGTCTGCCGATCCTGGCCAGTCGCGCCGGGGCCGTCGGGGCGACGGTCCCGCCGGAGGCCGGGCTCCTGGTGCCAGCCGACGACCCGGTGGCCTTGGGGCAGGCCCTTCGCCGGCTGATGGCTGATCCGGCCCTGCGGCGCCGTCTGGCACGGGGTGCCCGCGCCGCCGGCCTGGGCTTGCCGACCTGGCGGGATGCGGTTGCCGCCTTCGCCGCCGCCCTGGAGGTGGCCCTGGATCAGGCCGATCGGGAATCCCGGGGGGAATCCCCGGAGAAAACCCAGCAGCTATTTGAAAATGCTTTCCCGGAGGTGGGACTGAATGGGTGATTTCAGCACCGATTGGCTGGCCCTGCGGGAGCCGGCGGATAGCCGTTCCCGCTCCACCCGGCTGGTGGGGAGCCTGCTGGCGCGTCTCGCGGCATCCACCCCACCCCCTGGCGCCGAGCCATCGCCCTCGCGTCAGACCCTGCGCATTCTCGATCTGGGCTGTGGCACCGGGGCCAATCTCCGTTACCTTGCCCCCCGCCTAGGACTGGCGCCGGGGGCTGGTCCTTGGGTCCGGCAAGACTGGATCTGCGTGGATCGGGACCTGAAGCTGCTGGCCGATCTGACCCGCCGCACCGCGGACTGGGGCAGGGGCCAAAACTTGACGATCAGCGTTCAGGGCGAGGGGTTGATCATCGAGGGCGTCCAGGGTGTCCAGGGCGAGCGAGGAGACCAGGGTGTTTCTGGTGGGCGAGGGGTCCGAGGCGTTCAGGGTGACCACGGCGACCGAGGTGTCCAAGGATTCCAGGGCGCCCAGGGCAACATCCAAGGCGTCTACGGTGGCCTGGCGCCCAGTACCCACGGGCGGGTGCGGACCCGGGACCTGGACCTGGCCCGGGGGGCGGAGTCCTTGCTCCTGGGCGCGGGAACCCTGGTGGTTGCCTCCGCCCTCCTGGATCTGGTCTCGGCGAACTGGCTCGCTGGCCTGCTGCGGGCCTGCGCCCGGAGTCGTTCGCACCTTTACCTGGCCCTCACCTATGACGGCCGGATCGACTTGTCCCCCCACCACCCCCACGACGGGACCCTGGTCGCCCTGGTCAACGCCCATCAAGGCCGCGACAAGGGGCTGGGGGGTCCCGCCCTCGGGCCCTCCGCCCCCGCTTGCCTGGCGGAGTTGGCGGCGGGTCTGGGCTTCGCCCTGGAAGCGGCTAACAGTGAGTGGGTGCTGGGGCCGGACGAGCCGGAGCTACAGGCGGCGCTGGTCGCCGGCTGGGCGGTCGCCGCCCGGGAGCAGGTGCCCCACGGGCCTGAGTCCAGAGGGCTGGACGAGGCGATCTGCCGCTGGCACGAGCAGCGTCAGGCACAAATCGCCGCCGGGATTTTGCAGATTCGGGTGGGCCATCGGGATGCCTTGCTCTCCCCCTGAGCGGGAGCCAGGCGCCCGGGTTTACCGGGCCGAAGGTTCTCAGGCCGCGTCCTTGCGCAGCAGGAGCATATAGTTGACGCCCAGGTAGCGGCTGTAATGGAAGCTACGGTTGAAGGGGTTGATGCGCACACCGGTGCGGTGGATGAGGGCGAAGGGCGCGCCGAGACCGGCGATGATCTCGGCGGGCCTGACGAGTTTCCGCCAGTGGTGGGTGCCCTTCGGCATCCAGCCCAGGATATATTCCGCGCCCAGGATGGCGATCAGGTAGGCCGCCCATGTCCGGTTGATGGTGGCCACCACCATGAGGCCCCCCGGTCGAACCAGGGTCCCGCAGACCGCGAGGAAGGCCGGCAGGTCTTCCACATGCTCCACAACCTCCATGTTGAGCACGGCATCGAATTGGGCGCCGCTGGCCGCGAGGGCCTCCGCGCTCGTCAGCCGGTAGTCCAGATCCAGGCCGCTGCCCAGGGCGTGGAGTTCGGCGAC
Source organism: Chromatiaceae bacterium (assembly GCA_044228695.1). Classification (GTDB taxonomy): domain Bacteria; phylum Pseudomonadota; class Gammaproteobacteria; order Chromatiales; family Chromatiaceae; genus M0108. Next base: position 3,741 of record JBGAUK010000047.1, read on the forward strand.
CCGGATGTTCTTGCCCTCGACGTCGATCCCCGTGACCTGGGCCCCGAGGCGCGCCAGGGACTCGCTCAGGATGCCGCCGCCGCAACCGATGTCCAGCAACCGCAGGCCGGCCAAGGATCGCTCAATCTTGGGATCGGTGCCAAAGGCCTGGCAGAGGTGCGCGCGCAGGTAGCCGACGCGGAAGGCATTGAGCCGGTGCAGGGGCCAGAAGGGTCCCTCCGCATCCCACCAGCGGTGGGCCAGCTTTTCGAAGTAGGCGACCTCGTCGGGATTTATGCTCGGGGCGCTCGGCGGTGGCGTCGTCATGGTGGGCAAGGGACTCCGATGCCGGGTGTTGAGGGTTATTCGCGAAAATCAGGGGTCTCGCCCGCTTGCTCCCCGGGCGGGCCGACCTCCCAGATCCGCACCGGATCCAGTTCCCGCCAGCGATTGACGATCTGGCAGAACAACTTGGCGGTCTGCTCCACGTCGTAGATGGCGGCGTGGGCCTCGCTGTTGTTCCAGCCGAGGCCGGCGACCTGAGCGGCGCGGGCCAGCACGGTCTGGCCAAAGACCAGCCCCGCCAGGGAGACGGTGTCGAAGACGCTGAAGGAATGGAAGGGGCTGTTTTTGAAATTGTTGCGCTCCACAGCCGCCTTGATGAAGCCGAGGTCGAAGGCGGCGTTGTGGCCGACCAGGATGGCGCGATTGCAGCCGCTGCTTTTGACCGCCTTGCGAATGGGCAGCAGGATGCGGTTCAGGGCCTCCCGTTCGGGCACGGCGTCGCGAAAGGGGTGATGGGGGTCGATGCCGGTGAAGGCGAGGGCGCGGGGGTCGATCTCGGAGCCGAGAAAGGGCAGGACGTGGCAGGAGAGGGTGGCCCCAGGAAAGACGTGCCCACGCTCGTCCATGCGGATGACGCTGGCGGCGATCTCCAGCAGGGCATGGCGCTGGGGGTCGAAGCCCGCGGTCTCTACGTCCACTACCACCGGCAGGAAGCCGCGAAAGCGCCGGGCAATGGTGTGAAGCGGTTCTGGTTCGTTCATGGGCACAGAATAAGAGTAGCGCCCATAATTGCAAAGGCCTTTGCGTCTGGCCTCAGTCATGGCCTGTGGTCACCGGCTTAGAATGGGGCCAGGGCGTCGCCGGGACGGCTGCTCTGTACCCAGAACTCGCCAATCTTCGGCCAACACGCAGCAGGGCCGGGTGACGGCGGTTGGGGGGACGCCGTGAATACGTCCCTGTAGGCTTGACGACAGGATCCCTGCTGTCGACACCCCCCAACCGCCGCCACCCGACCCTGAAGGCCGAAAAACGCGGGCGGGTTCGGTATAGTGCTGGCCTGGAGACGCTGGTCGGCGTGGGGGGAGACGGATGGAGAGGGTGGCGCGATGACAAGCTTGGTAAATCAGGTTCTCAAGTCCTTGGCCCGCCTGGCTGGGTTGGCCCTGTGGCTGCTGCTGGTCACCGCCGCCGTTGCCGGGGGTGAGCGCGGCCTCTTGTTTGAAATCAGCACGCCGGAGGCGCCTCCCTGCTATCTCTTCGGCACCTTCCATAGCGAGGACCCACGCGTGCTGGCTCTGTCGCCAGCGACGCGGGACGCCTTCGAGCGGAGCCCTGTCTTTATCCTGGAAATGATTCCGGATGCCCGGACGATGTCCCGCTCGATGGAAATCATGGTCTATGGGGATGGCCGCGAGCTGGCGCGGGTGGTTGGGGCGCCGCTCTACGGGCGCTTGGTCGCTGCCCTGGCTGAGTTGGGCCTGCCCGAGGAGGCGATCCGGGGCTTCAAGCCATGGGCGGCCGCCACCCTCCTGGCCCTGCCCCCGGCCCGGACGGGTGAAATCCTCGATATCTACCTCTACCGGACGGCCCTGGCCGCGGGTAAGGAGGTGATCGGCCTGGAGACCATCGAGGAGCAAGTCGCGGTTTTCGATGGCCTGGGCGAGGAGGATCAAATCCTCATGCTGAAGGAGACGCTGGACACCCGCCCCCAACTGCCCCTGATCTTTGAGCGCCTTCTCGCAGCCTATCTCGATCGGGATCTCACCGCCCTGGCGCGGCTTGGCGACGAGTACCTGGGCCAGGGCGATCCCGGTCTCGCGGAAAATTTCCGGCGCGCGGCCCTGGATGATCGCAACCTGCGCATGGCAACGCGGCTGGAGGCCCCTCTGCGCGCGGGTGGCTGTTTTATCGCCGTCGGCGCCCTGCATCTGCCGGGAGAAGAGGGGTTGCTGGCGCGTCTTGGGCGGGCTGGGTGGCGGGTGCGGGCGGTGGAGTGATGGGCCCCATAGCACCCAGCTATCGGCCAGAGTTCCCATTAAGGATGCCGAGGCCCCCTTGGTTGCGCAGTGATTGGGCTGGTTGCCAGGCACCGCCTCGCTATTATCGCGCATCAATCGCAGGGGTATCTTGGGCCCCTGCCGATTGATTTCGATCAATAATCACTCTATATTCTGTTCAAGATTTAACTGGTGGCTGTCAGGTCATGGGCTTGGGATTTTCTCACCTGGCTTGAGTTGGCCGATGCGGGCGGGGATTTTCCGGCAGGTGGCCAAGACCGCCAGACACCCATTCTTCGTCGGGCTAACGCCCTAAATCCAAGCCTTACCCGGCAATATTTCTGGCTGAGAGCTGATTGGGGGAAGATGCGCGTACTCATCGTCGAAGATGATCCTCTGCTGGGAGCGGGCCTGGTGACTGGACTCGGTCAGGACGGCTTTGCGGCGGACTGGCTGACCTCCGCCGAGGCCGCCCAGCATGCCCTGCGTCTTGAGCATTTCGACCTGCTGGTCCTGGACCTGGGGCTGCCCGGTCGCGATGGCCTCTCCCTGTTGCGGGAGTTGCGGAAAGAGGGTTCGACCCTGCCGGTCTTGATCCTGACCGCCCGGGATTCCGTTGCGGAGAAGGTCGCGGGACTCAATGAGGGTGCCGATGACTATCTGGTCAAGCCGTGCGACCTGGACGAATTAAGTGCCCGGCTGCGCGCCCTCGCCAGACGCGGTTGGGGTCGCCCCGCGCCACTGTGCAGCGCGGGAGACCTTACCCTGGATGCTACCGCGCGGGTGGTGACCTTGGCTGGGCAAACCCTGGCCTTGTCGCCCCGGGAGTTCGACTTGCTCGAGGTCCTGATCGCTCGTCCCGATCGGGTGGTGCTCCGGACCCATCTGGAGTCCAGTACCCAGGGCTGGCAGGGGGAGGTGGACAGTAATTCACTAGAGGTGCATATCCACAATCTGCGGCGCAAGCTCGGGAAGGAACGGGTCCTGACGGTCCGGGGCTTTGGTTACCAATTGGTCTCGGAGCCGGCGTCATGAATTCCATCCGGCAGAGACTGATGCTGTCCTTGTTTGGCCTGTGGATCTTGGTCTGGGCCGCGGTGGCCATGATCGCCTTCGATCGCTCCGGTCATGAGGTTGACGAACTCCTGGATGCTCAGATGGCTCAAACCGCCCATGTCTTGCGTAATCTCAGTTCGGCTGATCCTACCTCCAAGATGACCATGGCCCCCCAGACGCTGTCGGCGGTGGGCCACCCGTACGAGTCGAAATTGAGCTTTCAGCGCTGGAAGGGGGATCAACTGGTCGGAAGCTTTGGTGCGGCACCCGCCGCGCCACTGGTGCGGAAACTGGGGTTTTCTGACCAAAAACCGGCGGGGGGGGGCTCCTGGCGAGTTTTCGGGTTGCCAGGTACCCAGCAGGATGAGCTGTTGTTGGTGGCCCAGGATTCTTCGATTCGCAAGGAGTTGGTGCATTTTCTGACAATCAACACCCTCCAGCCCGTCCTCTGGTCCCTACCGCTGAGTATGATACTGATCTGGCTGGCGGTGAGTGATGGTGTCGGCCCCCTGTATCGCCTGGCCAGAAGCATTAGCCGCCGCTCCGCGGATCGCTTGGGGCCGATCGACGGGGAAGGTGTCCCGGTGGAGATCCGCCCGCTGACCCAGGCCCTCAACGGTCTAATGGAGCGGCTCGACGAGGCGCTGGCCATGGAGCGGCGCTTTGCCGCCGATGCCTCGCATGAATTGCGCACCCCCTTCGCGATCATCCGCACGCACGCCCAAATCGCCCAGCGCAGCAGCGATCCCGCCGAACGTCGCCAGGCCCTCGATAACCTGATCCTGGGGGTGGATCGGGCGACCCGCTTGATCGCCCAACTCCTGATTTTAGCCCGGCTCCAGGGTGAATCCCAGCAGGTGGAGCAGGGTGTCTCATCCCTCGCCGGGGCCGTGAGCCGGGCCGTGGCTCACCAGCAGGCCGCCGCGCAGAGCCGGTCGATCAGCCTGACAACCCTGGTACCCGAGGGTCTCTATAGCGTGGTCGCGGTTCCTGGGGAGGTGCTGGGCACCCTGGTCGGCAATCTTGTGGAGAACGGGGTCAAGTACACGCCGCCGCGGGGCAGGGTCGAGGTGGCATTAGTGCCAGAGCGGGGATGGCTCCTGCTGCGGGTGAGCGACTCCGGCCCTGGCATCCCCCCTGCCAACCGGGAGCGGGTCTTCGATCGCTTCTATCGCCAACCCGGCCAATCCCAGGCCGGCGCGGGTCTGGGGCTCGCCATTGTGCGGCGCATCTGCACTCTCTACGGTCTGGGAATCGAGTTGCGGGAAGGGGCGGAGGGGCTGGGCCTGGCGGTGGAGGTGCGCTTTCCCTTGCCATCCGAGTCCCAGCCATCTACGAACCCCTTGCCATCTATTGAGAAGGCCCCTACATAAAGACGGCCTCCCAAAGATTTTATAAAAAAATGAACTTAAGGTTTTCTTAAGCCTCCCCGTTGTACTGTGATCATGCGTTTGGCGGCGACCGCCGTCGAGAATAATGATCCACAGCCCACCCCAGAGGAGAGGCAGATGACCATCCCCCAATCATGGCGCCACGAGCGCCACCTTCTTAGCCCCGATCAGGAATCGCCACAGCGACGACCTCTAGGGCGTCGCTTGGGTCTCGGACTGTTCATTGCTGGCTTCGCCCTTGCTGGTTTTGCCCAGGTCCAGGCCGCCACCTTGAGCATCGACAGCGCTTCCTGGCAAAGCAGTGAGCGACGTCTGCGTGCTAATGGCAGCGCCCCAGCCAAGGTTAGGGTCAAGCTGGTTAATGCCTACAAACCAGACCAGGTGTTGGGTACGGACGAGGCCGAAAGCGACGGGGACTGGTCCATCAGAAAGGATAGGCCCAGTCCGGTGCCCTGTTCGGTGCGCGCCATAACACCGGAGGGAAATTCGGTCGATCGTGTCGTGAGCAATGCTCCTTCCACCTGTTCCCCCAAGGCCCCCACGTCGATTAACCAGGCCCCGAAGGCCAATGCCAATGGCCCCTACACTGGCGTCACGGGCACCGTCATCAACTTTAGCAGCAACGGTTCCAGTGATCCCGACGGCAACATCGCCAGTTATGCCTGGAACTTTGGCGACGGCACCAACATCGCCACCACCGCGAATCCCAGTCACGCCTACGCGACGACGGGTCCCTTTACCGTTTCGTTGACGGTCAAGGACAATCTGGGCAAGGAATCAACTCCGTCCACCACCACCGCGACCATCACAGCCGGGGTGGCCTGCAACTCCCCGATCCAGGCGCATTGCGACATCATCGCCTACACGGGGCCCGAAGTGTGCGTCGCCTGCCACAAGGACGTGGCGCGCGATATGCATGGATCCGTCCATTACCAGCAGGGTGGCGCCTTCCCCAACGTAACCAATATCCCGTCGAACTTCACGGCGGCCGGTGAGCGGCCCCCCAAGGCGGCGGGTGACCTGGTGGCGACTGGCATCAACACCTACTGCGGTACCCATGAGAACTCCCCGCGCTTCACCTGCGCCGGCTGCCATGTGGGCAACGGGCGCTTCCCGATGGCCCAATCCGACTTCGAAAAGCTGGACCTCGATTCGACGGCGGAAAAAACCCAGTTGGCGAATATCGACTGCTTGATGTGTCACCAGGAGGTTTACAAGCGTTTCCCCGACTGGACTTCTCCCCCTGGCGGCCTGGGCTTTAGTGATTTCAGTCTGCTGAATCTGACCACGGATGACGCCACCGGCAAGCTCGTTCGCTCTGACGGCGGCAAAGTGACCCGCACTGGCTTCCAGGGCATCCCGAACGTCAGCGCTGCTGGTGACTTCCTGTTCAAGCCGGCCGGCAGCGAAACGGAACCTAATTTGCTTCCGATGACCCTGATGCCCATCACCACCCTGGCCGCGGCCCAGACTGTCCATGCCACGACTCGTCAGTCCTGCCTCAACTGCCATGCGGGTGCGGCCGGTGCCGACGGTGCCAAGCGGGGTGATCTCTCCAAGGAGAACATCAACCCGAGCCTGAAGCTGGACATGCACATGAGCCCGGCCGGCGAGAACCTGACCTGTTCCGATTGCCATAACGCGGACGGGGCCGGTGGCGAGAGTCATCGGGTGCGGGGTCGGGGTCTGGATCTGCGGGCGAATGATGTACCCGAGCGTTTCACCTGCGATTCCGGTGGCTGCCATTCCAGCACCCCCCATGGCGACTTCAGTAACACCACTGGCTCCAGCAAGGATAAGCATGCCATGAAGGTCGCCTGCCAGACCTGTCACATCCCGTCCTACGCCAAGGCGGCGGTGGGTACCGAGGTTGCTCGCGACTGGCAGGACCCGCATCCGTCTGACTCCGCCTGTAATGGTCGTGGTGGTTGGCTGCCGCGGGAAGATAAAGGTGGCTTGGGTAGCACCTCGCTGATTCCCAGCTATACCTGGTTCGACGGGACCTCGGAAGTCATGTACCTCGGGGAGTCGCTCGATTACGTACCCACCGTGCCCCTGGATCCTGCGATTGCGGGCAAGTTCGTTGGGGACTATGTGGGCGGCGAGCCGGCCTATCCCTTGGGGATGCCTAACGGCGACGTTACCAGCAGTACCGCCAAGCTCTATCCCATGAAGCAGCATTGGGGCAAGCTGGCGCGCAACAAGGTCACCAACACTCTGGTTGGCCACTCCACCTTCGAGTTCTTCCGGACGGGTAGCTTCTGCCGCGCGGTGGCGGTGGGCCTTGAACTGGATGAACCCAACGCCGCTACCAGTACGGTTTGTAAAGGTACCCCGGGCGACCTCGAGATGCCTCTTGACACCGAGACGGTTCCGGTCTTCACCTACCAGACCATCAACCACGGCGTGGAGCCCAAGGACAATGCGCTGGGTGGTGACGTTGCGGGCTGCGGTTCCTGCCATCAGGGCCTCGCCCCCACGGGCACCACGGCGCGACTGGATACGGACAGCCTGGGCTACGGGCCCCGCACCCAACCGAGCGCTGTAGTCGGCACCAACAAGACCGTTCTGGACGGCAATCTGGACAATATCTGTAGCCAGTGCCATAGCAACGAGAGAGATGCCCAGGACCGTGCGTTCGCCGAGGTGCATAAACGGCATGTGTCAGACAAGAAAAGGGATTGCGCCGCCTGCCACAATTTCTCGAGACCCGAAAGGAGCTTATCCCTCAGCAAGGGTTAAGGGCTTGATCCGAAGGTGACTGGGCGGGGCAGGGATGCCCCGCCTTTTTTTTGGGAGGCCCTTTTAGCGATAACCCATGCTCTGGGAATCGCATCGGGACCAGCGCCAATCTCTGCTGAGCCGCCTTACCGCTTATGCTAGTATCCGCCTTTCGAAGGCACCCGGCGCACCGAGGCGATGGAAAGGCGCACCTTTATGACGAGAAGTATTTTCTTATCCCTGGGCACTTCCCTCCTGCTCGTCCTGGGGGGCTGTACCTCGATCCCGGAAGACCAGCGTAATCCCCAGGATCCCCTGGAGGCCTACAACCGGGCCATGTTTGATTTCAACACCAACCTGGATAATGCCTTCATCAAGCCCATCTCCAAGGGCTACAAGGCCGTGGTGCCCAAGCCCGTGGACCAGGGCGTGACTAATTTTTTTAATAACATCAATGATGTTGACTCGGCGGTCAACAATCTACTCCAGTTCAAGGTTTCCCGTTTCGGCACCGACGTAGGGCGTGTCGTGGTCAACTCGACGGTCGGCATCGGCGGCCTCATCGATGTGGCCACCAATATGGGACTACCCAGCTATAAGGAGGATTTTGGGCAGACCTTTGGCTACTGGGGCGATGTGGATAGCCCCTATCTGGTACTGCCCCTGCTGGGCCCCAGCACCTTACGCGATACGATCGGACTGCCAGGGGATATCGCCGCCAATCCCTTCTTCCATGTCTGGAACTCCAATACCCCCGCCAACTGGGGCATGATCGGCCTGGATGTGGTCGACACCCGGGCGGACTTGTTGGCGGCCAGCGATGTCCTGGATTCCGCCGCCGTCGATCCCTATACCTTCGTACGCGATGCCTATCTTCAGAAGCGGCGCCATGCCATTTTCGATGGCAATCCGCCATCGGACCCCGGGGAGCCGGACATCTGGGCCGAGGAAGACGCGGCCAAGGCTGCTGCGGCGAAAAAGCCCTGAATGGCTATCAGGTGGCCAGTCCCTTGGCCTACCTGACATCCTCCCCGGCCTGAATGATGGCGGTTCCCGTGGCGCTAGGCACCAGCAAACTCTAGCCAAGTCGCCGCGGTGGGTTCCTGGGCGGTAGCCCCTGTGGCTGAACCAGGGGACGAGCGACACGCGCCCGCCGCTGACGCGGGCGCCCAAGACCATCGGTACCCATGTCATGCCGGAACTCTTCTTCAAGGGCAAAGAATTCTACATGGCGACCAATCAGGCCCGGCCGATCGCTGCCCAACCCTTGGAGGTCGCAGGGGTCGGCTACCTGGGGGGGTCGTCGTCGCAGCATGTCTGCCTGACCTACCGTCCGGATCTCAACTTCCTCAAGTCCCGCGAAGCGGCTCTGACACTCTCCCACGCACAGGCCATCGCCCAGGCCAAGCGGGATAAGCCGCACCTGGTCTATGCCCCGATCCAGTTCGTCTCCAAGCGGGTCTTGGAGGATGCCAAGCTCCCCTGCGAGGAGGCCTTTGCGCCCCTGCCCTGTGCACTCTACAGCGTCGAGCGCTTGTGAGGAGCCCGGAGCCTTCACCATGAGCGAAGATGAAACCGCGTTGCTTCAGCAGATGGTCGAGACGATCGTGCGGGAGGTAGACCCGGAAACCATCATCCTGTTCGGTTCCCGAGCGCGTGGCGATGCCCGGCCGGATTCCGATGTGGACCTGTTGGTGGTGGAGAGCACGCCATTCACGGCCGGGCGCAGTCGCTTTGCGGAAGCGACCCGGCTGTATCAGGCGCTGCGAAACATGCCGGTGTCAAAGGACTTGCTGCTCTACAGCCGGGATGAGTTCGAACACTGGAAGCACTCGCTCAATCATGTGGTGGGCCGTGCGGTGCGGGAAGGGCGGGTGCTCCATGCAAGACCTTGATCAGGCCAGATCGCTATTGCGGCTTGCCCATCGTGACCTGAACGCCTTGCTCGGGATGCGACACTCCAGGCGATTTGCCGACGAAATCGTGGGCTTTCACGCGCAGCAGGCCCTCGAGAAGGCTCTCAAGGCATGGCTATGTCAGCTTGGCGCACAGTATCCACTCACCCACGAGCTTTCCCGGTTGTTATTGCTCCTGGAAACCAACGGTGTTGATGTGACCGCGTTTTGGCCGTTGGATCGGTTCACGTACTTCGCGGTTCAGGCTCGCTATGCGGAAGGGTCAGGCACCGGTCCGCGATTGGATCGCGTTGCGACCATTGCCGAGGTTCGCGCCCTGTTGGGCCACGTCGCGGCCATTGTCGGCGACCCGAAGACTTAAGCCCGCCATGCCGTTGCGCGATTTGGAGTATCAGGCCTGGGTGCTGAGCCGGTTCGATGAGTATCTGACTTACCAGCGAACGGGACCGGATGGCCGAGGCCCCATTTCCGCAAGGAGGTCGCGGCGGGGCGCATCCAGTTCCGGCTGCGCACCGACCGACATAATTGGGCGATGCCGGCGGACTCGGTGACCTACGAACCCGAAGGGGCGGACCAGATGCTCGGAACCGACGGCGGACCCCTGCAACGCAGTCTGTTCGCGCCGCTGTACAAAAACGACCTGAACCAAGAGGAGCGCGAGGTTGCGGTCTATCTGGACGCGGAGAAGTCCCTGGTTTGGTGGCATCGCAACGTCGCACGGCACCAGTATGTGCTTCAGGGTTGGCGGCGCGAGCGCATCTATCCGGACTTCATCTTTGCCGTGCGGCCTGTCAACCACTATGGCCAGGGCAACTGGCTGGTGGTCATGGAGACCAAGGGGGACCACCTGGAGTGCAACAGGGACACCGAGTACAAGCGGGCGCTGCTGAATCTGATGACCCAAGCGTTCCAGACCGACCAGACCCAGCGCGTCGGCGAGCTTTCGCTAGTCAACCCGGACGGGACCAGGGTGGAGTGCGACCTGGTGTTGATGAAGGAGTGGAAAACCCGGCTGCCGAAGAAGTTCCAGACCTGAGATTTGCTTACTCCGCCAGCAGTCGCCAGCCGAGTGTCTCCCCTCCGCGCAGGGGCCTGACCTGAGTCTCGCCGAAGCGATAGCTGTCCGGGACTTGCCAGGCCTCACGCCGCAGCCGGATCTTGTCCCGGTTACGTGGCAGGCCGTACCAGTCCGCGCCATGAAAACTGGCAAAACCCTCCAGCTTATCCAAGGCCCCCGCCTGATCGAAGGCCTCCGCGTAGAGTTCGATGGCGGCGTGGGCACTGTAAATCCCCGCGCAGCCGCAGGCGTTCTCCTTGGCCCCCAGGGCATGGGGGGCGCTGTCCGTGCCCAGAAAGAAGCGGGGATGGCCGCTGGTGGCCGCCGCCACCAAGGCCTGGCGATGGTGTTCGCGCTTGAGGACGGGCAGACAGTAATAGTGGGGGTGGATGCCCCCGGCCAGGATGGCGTTGCGGTTGTAGAGGAGATGCTGGGGGGTGATGGTGGCGGCCAGGGTCTGCGGTCCCTCGCGGACCAGATCCGCGGCGTCCGCCGTGGTGATATGTTCGAAGACGATCCGCAACCCGGGAAAATCCCGCAGCAGAGGCAGCAGGGAGGCCTCGATAAAGTAGCGTTCGCGATCGAAGACATCGATCGCCGCCGCCGTCGCCTCGCCATGCACCAACAGGGGCATGCCGGCCTCCTCCATGGCCGCCAGGGCGGGGTAGATGCGCTCCAGCCGGGTGACCCCGTTCTCGGCGTTAGTCGTCGCCCCGGCGGGGTAGAGCTTGGCCGCGATGACGGCGCCGGAGGTCTGGGCGCGCCGAATCTCTTCCGGCGTTGTGCTGTCGGTCAGATAAATGGTCATGAGGGGCGTGAAATTCAGGCCCGCGGGCAGGGCGGCCTGGATGCGCCCCCGGTAGGCGATGGCCTGGGCCGTGGTGACCACCGGCGGCTTGAGATTGGGCATGACGATGGCGCGGGCGAAGCAGCGCGCTGTGTGTGGCAGTACCGAGGCCATCTCGGCTCCATCGCGCAGATGCAGGTGCCAATCGTCGGGGCGGGTGAACTCAAGTTCCTGGGTCATGTTGGGCTTGCCGATGGGGTTGGGGCTAGACGACCGGTGGCTAGGAGGCAGGTGCCCAGGTCGTCACCTTTGGGTTAAGGCCGGCTCGGCGGGCGGTATTCCTCTGCCGGTCCGGTCCACAAACAAGGAGGCGGCCTCTTGGCCGCTGTGAATGTTGGGTGGCAAACCTTCGGGCCCCCTTTCCCCAGCCCTCCCCCGCAAGGGGGGAGGGAGCAAGAGAATCAGTGGCTTGAGCTACCGCGCGCCCAACCCTTACGGCGGGGGGCTGAACGCTTACGTTGCGCGAAAGCTAGGCTGAGGAATTAGTTCTTGGTAGGTGCAGGAGTGGCGGGTGCCGTAGCCGGTGTTGTGGTGGGCGCTTTTGCCGGGGCGGCGGGGACCTTCGTGGGCGCGGCGGGAGCCGGAGCGGCGGGAACCTTGACGGGGGCGGCGGGCGCCTGAGCTGGGGCAGCGGGGACCTTGACGGGAGCAGCCGGTGCCTGAGCCGGGGTAGTGGGTGCCTTAGCTGGAGCAGCCGGTGCCTGGGCCGGGGCGGCAGGAGCTTTAGCAGGAGCAGCCGGTGCCGCGGGAACCTTGGCCGGAGCTGCCGGTGCCTGAGTGGGGGTGGCGGCCGCTTCCTCGCCGGTCTTCTTCTCCCCCTTGGACTTGCAATAGGCGGCGACCTCCTTGCCATCCTGACGCTTATAGCCACTGACCCAGGAGCATCCTGGGTTGGCGCCACAGGAAGTCTGATCGAGGCCCTTGCACTCCGAGGCGGCCTGGACGGCGAGGCTGGGCAGGACCAGGAGGGCGCCTAGGGCGATGAAGGAAATGGGCTTGGTCATAGGGGTGTCTCCTTAGGTTTCTTGTGGGTGCTCGCGGGATTATTTCCTCGCGATGAGGAGCATAAACGAGGGGCAACCCACCCTCAAGCTGGAATTTACGGGCGATCAGGCCATTAGGGTGGGCCTGGATCTTGGGCGAGCGTCAGATAGCGTTCGTGCAGCTCATCGGTCCGGGACAGGAGGTCCTCCAGGTTACCGCTATTGTCGATCAGGTCATCGGCGCCCTGGCGGCGGGTCTCGCGCCGGGCCTGGCTGGCCAGAATGGGGCGGACCTCCGCCTCGGTCAGGCCACCGCGGGCCATGACCCTGGCGATTTGCAAGGGTTCGGGCAGGTCCACCACCAGGATACGGTCGGCGACATCGGTCCAGCCGGTCTCGAACAGGAGTGGGATGGCGAGCACGGCATAGGGCGCCTTGACCTGGTCCAGTTCCTCTTCCATCCGGGCGCGGATCAGGGGGTGGAGGATGGCCTCGAGCTGGTGGCGGGCGCTGGGGTCGCTAAAGATCAGACGCCGCATGGCGGCCCGATCCAGGCTGCCATCGGCGGCGATGGGCCCAGGTCCAAAGGCCGCGGCGATGGCGGCCATGGCCGTACCATCCGGGGCCGTGAGGGCGTGGGCGATGAGGTCGGTGTCGATGACGGCGGCGCCCCGTTGGGCCAGGCGCTCCGAGACAGTGGTCTTGCCGCTGCCGATGCCACCGGTCAGGGCGACGACCAGCCGGGGGCGGCGGGAGGGGGTCATGGATTCACCCCAGTCCGCTCCACTGGAGGTAGGCGCCATTGAGGCTGTCGCCACAGAGCAGGGCAAGCCAGCCGGCCGCGGCCAGGTAGGGGCCGAAGGGCAGGGGCGTGTGGCGATCCTGCCCGCGCCGGGCGAGCAGGGCCAGGCCGATGCTGGCCCCGACGACGCTGGACAGGATCAGAATCATGGGCAGGGCCTGCCAGCCGAGCCAGGCCCCGAAGAGGGCGAAGAGCTTGAAATCACCGTAGCCCATGCCCTCGCGGCCGGTGATCAGTTTGAAGACTTGGTAAATGGTCCAGAGGAAGAGATAGCCCAGGGCGGCGCCGAGGATGGCGTCCCGGGGGCTGGCGAAGCCGCTGGCGAGGCTGAGCAGCAGCCCCAGCCACAGCAGGGGCAAGGTGATGCTGTCCGGCAGGAGCTGGGTGTCGATATCGATCCCGGCGAGCACGATCAGGCCCCAGGTCAGGATCAGGGCCGCGCCGGCCTCCCAGGTCACCCCAAAATGCCAGACCACCAGGAGGGACAGCAGAGCAGTCCCTGCCTCGACCAGGGGATAGCGGGCGCCGATGGGGTTGGCACAGGCGGAACAGCGGCCCCTCAGGAAGAGATAGCTCAGGAGCGGGATATTCTCCCGCGCCTTCAGGGCATGTCCGCAGTGGGGGCAGCGGGAGCCGGGCAGGGCCAGGGACAGGCGCTCCGCCGCCGGGGCCTCCTCGCCGGCCAGTTCGGCGCATTCGCGCCGCCAGGCCTGCTCCATCATGAGCGGCAGGCGGTGGATGACCACATTGAGGAAGCTACCCACCGCCAGGGCAAAGAGGCCGACCGTGGCGTAGAGCAGGGCGGGGGTTTCGATCAAGAGTTCAAGGCTTGTCATGGGGTTGGCTCACACCGCGGCGCCCATCTTGAAGATGGGCAGGTACATGGCGATCACCAGGCTGCCCACCAGGCCGCCGATGACGACCATGATCATGGGCTCCAGCAGACTGCTGAGGGCATCGACGGCGTTATCCACCTCTTCCTCGTAAAAATCCGCCACCTTGCCCAGCATGTCGTCAAGGGAACCGGCCTCCTCGCCAATGGCCGTCATCTGGATGACCAGGTGAGGGAAGAGGTTGGCCTGGCGCATGGATAACTGGAGCGACTGACCAGTGGCGACCTGCTCGCGCATTTGCAGGATGGCCTCGGAATAGACCACGCTGCCGGTCGCACCAGCCACCGAGGTGAGGGCCTCCACCAGGGGTACGCCCGCGGCGAACATGGTGGCGAGGGTGCGGGCGAAGCGGGCGATGGCCGCCTTGTGGAGGATGGGACCTATGATGGGAAATTTGAGCATGGTCCGGTCCAACCCTTCCCGGAGCTTGGGCGAGCGTTTGAAGGCCTGAGTGATGCCGTAGCCGGCCCCGCCCAGGGCCGCTCCGAGCAGCCACCACCATTCGACCATGAAGTCCGAGATACTGACCACTAGGAGGGTGAAGGCCGGCAGGTCGGCGCCGAAGCTATCGAAGAGAGACTTAAAGGCGGGAATCACGAAGATCATGATGACGGTGGTCACCACCACGGCGACGATGATGACCGCGGCCGGGTAAAAGAGGGCCTTTTTGATCTTGCCCTTGATGCTTTCGGTTTTCTCCTTGTAGGTGGCGATCTTGTCCAGCATGGTATCCAGCACGCCGGCCTGCTCGCCGGCCTGGACCAGGTTGCAGAAGAGTTCGTCGAACTGGAGGGGGTGCTTGGCCAGGGCCAGGGTCAGGGCGGTGCCGCTCTGGATATCGTTCTTGACCGAAAGGATGAGGTCCTGCATGGCCTGATTGTCATGGCCCCGGCCCACGATGTCGAAGGCCTGCACCAGGGGTACGCCGGCGGACATCATGGTGGCGAGCTGGCGGCTGAAGACGCTGATATCCTTGCTGGTGATCTTCTTCTTGCCCCCCAGACCCTTGGATTTCTTGCGGATCTTGGTGGGGTTGATGCCTTGGCGGCGCAGATCGGCACGTACCGAGGCCTCGTCGGACCCCGGCGTTTCCCCTTTGACGCGCTGGCCGCGCCGGTCCATGCCCTGCCAGGCGAAGAGCAGATTTTTATCGGGATCGGGTTTCTTGGCGGGTAGGGCCATGGGCATCATTCCTTGGTCACGCGGTTGATTTCCTCCAGGCTGGTGACACCGGCCTTGACCTTGCGCAGCCCGGATTGGCGTAGATCCAGGATACCCTCGATGCGGGCCTGGTCGCCCAGTTGGAGTGCGTTGCCGCCCTCCATGATGAGGCGGCCCATGGTCTCCGAGATAGGCATGACCTGGTAGATGCCGATGCGGCCGCGATAACCCTGATAGCAACGCTCGCAGCCGACGGGCTTGTAAACGATCAGCCCCTCGTCTACCTCCTTCTGGCTGAAGCCTTCTACCAGCAGGGCCTGGCGGGGGATCTTGTCCGGCTTGCGGCAGTGACGACAGAGGCGCCGGACCAGGCGCTGGGCCATGATCAGCAGGACCGAGGAGGCGATATTGAAGGGGGCGACGCCCATGTTGGACAGGCGGGTCAGGGTCTGGGGGGCATCGTTGGTGTGCAGGGTCGAGAGCACCAGGTGGCCGGTCTGGGCCGCCTTGACGGCGATCTCCGCTGTCTCCAGGTCGCGTATCTCGCCGACCATGATGATGTCCGGGTCCTGGCGCAGGAAGGCGCGCAGGGCGGCGGCAAAGGTCAGGCCGGTCTTGAGGTTCATGTTGACCTGATTGATGCCCGTCACCTGGATTTCCACCGGGTCCTCGACCGTGGAGATGTTCACTTCCGGCTGGTTGAGGATGTTGAGGCCGGTGTAGAGGGTGACCGTTTTACCCGAACCGGTGGGACCCGTGACCAGGATCATACCGTAGGGCTTGCCGATGGCGGCGAGGAAGGCGTTCTTCTGCTCCTCGTCGAAACCCAGTTGCTCCACCCCTACCAGGGTGGTGCCCGTCTCCAGGATACGTAGCACCACCTTCTCACCGTAAAGGGTTGGCAAGGTATTGACGCGAAAGTCGATATCCCGGGTGCGGCTGAGCTTGAGCTTGATGCGCCCGTCCTGGGGAACACGCCGTTCGGCGATATTCATGCGCGACATCACCTTGAGACGCGCCACCAGACGGTGCGAGATATTGATCGGGGGGGAGGCGACCTCGTGCAACATGCCATCCTGGCGGAAGCGGATGCGAAAGGTCTTCTCGTAGGGCTCGAAGTGAATGTCGGAGGCACCGCTGGAGATGGCATCCACCAGGATTTTGTTGATGTAACGCACCACCGGTGCCTCGTCAACATTGAGTTCCTCCTCGGTAATCGGGCGCTCTTCGGAGGCGGCCTGTTCGAGATTGACCAGATCCGAGGCAATGATCTGGCCCATGACCGAATGGGTGGACTCCAGGGCGCGATTGATGGCCTTCTCGATCGCCACCGCCAGCTTATCCTCCTCGACCAGCACCGCCTCGGTGGTCAGGCCGGTGTTGAAGCGGATTTCGTCCAGGGCCTGGTGGTTGGTCGGGTCGGACAGGGCGACAAAGAGGCGGTTGCCACGGCGGTGGATGGGCAGGGCCCGATGCTTACGCACCAGCCTTTCATTGACCATGTCCAGCGGCAGGTTGGTGGTGTCGATGGCGCTCAGGTCCAACAGGGGGATACCGAGTTCCTCGCAGGTGGTCAGGGCGATACGGCGGCTGTCGAGGATTTTCTCCTCGACCAGGTACTGGACGAACGGCTTGCCGCGCTTGGCGGCGTCGGCGAAGGCGCTTTGGGCCCGTGCCTCCGAGATGAGTTTCTCGCGGATGAGGCAGGAGGCGAGTCCGGACAAGGGAATGGCGCTGGCGGGGATGGCCATGGGGCTGTCGTGTCGGTGGGTAACCAGACCGATTACAGGTATTAAAAGACCCTGGCTGTGCCGGTCAGCGATTCACGTTAAAGGCGAGCCGGACGTTATTGGCCACCAGGCCGTTATCCTTCTGCTCGCTCTCGTTGAGATAGAACTCGAGGACGGTCTCCCGGTTCATGAGCATGTCCTCGCTCACCTCGTCGGCGATCTCATTGGCGTGGCAGAAGACGCTGGTATAGGGGGAGCCCTCGTCGCGAGGGTCCGTGATCCAGAGATTGGGGGAGATGTGATTCATGAAGCGCAGGAAGCCATAGCCCTTTTCCGGGAACCACTTGGTGCAGACGCCGCGTACGCAGGAGCTTGGCTTGCCCCATTCGTTGCGGGGCTCGTAGGTGACGGGCAGGAGTTCCGGGATCATGTAGCCGGAGTAGTAGGCGTCTACCTCTTGCTGGAGTTGGCGCGAGACGTTCTTGAAGCCGATGAGTTCGACGCGGCAGCCGGTATTCTGCAAGGCGTTGACAACCTGTAGGAAATCGCCATCACCCGTGACCAGGAGCACCTGGTCGAGCTTGCCGGCCTGCAGCATGGCATCCACGGCCATGTCGAGATCGGCATTGGCCTTGGTGGTGACATTGCCATTTTCGTCCGTGTAGCGGCGGACATATTTGACGGTGATCTTCCACCCGAAGTCACGCACCATCTGCTGATAGGCGCGGGATTTTTTTGCGTATTCCTGATCTTCCCTGGCACGTTCGAGATCGAAAGCCAAATAGGTATTGAGGCGCTGGAGTATGCCCTTCTCGCGCGCGGCAAAGCGGCGCAAAACGTCGTAGCGCATCTGATAACCGCCGTTGTAGCGGACATTCTCGGCATCGACGAAGACGCCAATTCGCATATGTGCATTCAAAATTATCATCTCCTTAAACAAAAGCGACGGGGAGGCGTCGGCATCCCCGTCGTTCACGCTAGACTAAAGGCTACTTCCTTGATTAATCAGGGCCCCATGCAGTCCCTGTCACATTCTATCAGCCGGGGTCCTTCGATCCACAAAGGGGCCCGGGCGGTGCAACGCCCGGGCTGGGTCTTGTGGTTACTGGTTGGCCCGGTTCTCGATCAATTCGTTGACCACGGTCGGATCGGCCAGGGTGGAGGTGTCGCCCAGACTGTCAATCTCGTTGGCGGCAATCTTGCGCAGGATGCGGCGCATGATCTTGCCCGAGCGGGTCTTGGGCAGGCCCGGGGCCCACTGGATGAGGTCCACGATGGCGATGGGGCCGATCTCGCCACGCACCATGGCCACCAGTTCCTTTTTCAGGGCATCGGTCGGCTCGACGCCGGCCATGGGAGTGACGTAGGCGTAAATGCCCTGACCCTTGATGTCGTGCGGGTAACCCACGACCGCCGCCTCGGCGACGTGCGGGTGCAGCACCAGCGCGGACTCGATTTCTGCGGTCCCCAGGCGGTGACCGGAGACGTTGAGTACGTCATCGATGCGGCCCGTGATCCAGTAGTAGCCATCCTCGTCGCGGCGGGCGCCGTCGCCGGTGAAGTACATGCCAGGATACTGCCGGAAGTAGGTGTCGACGTACCGCTGATGATCGCCATAGACGGTGCGCATCTGCGCCGGCCAGGGCTGGGTGATGACTAGGGCGCCTTCGCCCGCGCCCAGGATGGGGGTGCCTTCCGCCGGGTCCACCAGGGCTGGGACCACGCCAAAGAAGGGGCGAGTGGCCGAACCGGGCTTGAGGGGGGTGGCGCCGGGCAGGGGGGTGATCAGATGGCCGCCGGTCTCGGTCTGCCACCAGGTATCGACGATGGGGCAGCGGGCGTCGCCGACCACCCGGTAGTACCACTCCCAGGCCTCGGGGTTAATGGGCTCGCCGACGGAACCCAGGATGCGCAGTGATTTCCGGGATGTCGCCTTCACCGGCTCCTCGCCCGCGCGCATCAGGGAGCGGATGGCAGTGGGTGCGGTGTAGAAGATGTTGACCTGGTGCTTGTCAACCACCTGCCAAAAGCGCGACATATCCGGGTAGTTGGGGATGCCCTCGAACATGAGGGAGGTGGCGCCGTTGGCCAGGGGGCCGTAAACGATGTAGGTGTGGCCCGTGACCCAGCCGACGTCGGCGGTGCACCAGTAGATCTCGCCTTCCTGGTAATCGAAGGTGTACTTGTGGGTCATGGCGGCGAAGACCAGATAGCCGCCCGTGGTGTGCAGGGCGCCCTTGGGCTTGCCGGTGGAGCCGGAGGTGTAGAGGATGAAGAGCGGGTCTTCCGCGTCCATCGCCTCGGGCTCGCAGACAGCGGAGGCACTGGCCATGGCTTCGTGGTACCAGACATCGCGGCCCTCGGTCCAGGCGACCTTACCGCCGGTGCGCTGGACCACCAGCACGGTGCCGACGTTCGGGCACTCGTTGAGGGCGGTGTCGGCGTTCTTCTTCAGGGGCACGTTGCGGCCACCGCGCACACTCTCGTCGGCGGTAATGAGCACCCGGCAGTCGGAGTCCAGGATGCGGTCGCGCAGACTATCCGGGGAGAAGCCGCCGAAGACAATCGAGTGGACGGCGCCGACCCGGGTACAGGCCAGCATGGCCACCGCCGCCTCGGGGATCATGGGCAGATAGATACAGACCCGGTCACCCTTCTTGACGCCCTTGGACTTGAGGACATTGGCGAGCTTGCAGACTTGGGTGTGCATCTCGCGGTAGGTGAGTTTCTTGTCCTCGGCGGGATTGTCGGCCTCCCAGATGATGGCGACCTGATCACCGCGCGTGGCCAGATGCCGATCCAGGCAGTTATAGGAAACATTGAGCTGGCCACCCTCGAACCACTTGATGTAGAGATTCTCGGGGCTGAAGCTGTAGTCCATTACGGTGTCGAACTTTTTGCTCCAGGTGACGAATTTCTCCGCCTGCTCGGCCCAGAAGCCATTCGGGTCTTCGACCGAGCGCTGATACATGCTGGCGTATTGCTCGGCGTTGATATGGGCCTTGGCGGCGATGGCGGCGGGAACTTCGTAAGTCTTGATTTCCGACATGGGAACCAATCTCCTTTTCTGGGGTGGTGAATTAATATCCGCCGTCTTTGGGAAGGGGCCGGATATAAAGAAGCTTGCCTTCGGTTATCGACTCGTCCGGGAGGGACTGGTGATCGATATTCCTGACGCGACGAGCGCGCATTCTTCTTGATTTAGCGCCGCGGCGGGATTAATGCCGCTTTCGTGATCCTCGTCTCCCCCGACTCCACAGGGTTCGGCGATTGTTATGGGGACTGTCCTCCCCGCGTCCGTGGTCAGGGCGCTGTCAACACCGCTCCCTGGACGGAAGGATTCCCAAGTCTAAACACTTGTCGCGGCCTTCGCCAGCCCTTAGCCCCGCCGAGCAGGGCGAAACCGTTCTCCCCCTAACTGATCCAGTAGCAGAGGGACTTACCCTCGATCCTGGACAGGCCCGTTCGGCGGCATTACACTGTGCCCCCTCTTGGCGTGGCGAGACCGGCATTGAACTTGCTAGACATCACCCTGCGACCGGTCACGGTCGACGAGGAAGCGCGCTTCACGGCGCTGCTCGACGCGCATCACTACTTGGGTGCGGTGGCGAAGATCGGCCACACGCTCTGGTATGTCGCCACCTGGCAGGGGCAGTGGCTGGCGTTGCTGGTGATCAGTGCCGCGGCCTGGAAATGCGCGGCCCGCGATCGTTGGATCGGCTGGGACCGTCGTTATCAGTACGATCGCCTGCATCTGGTTGCCAACAATAGTCGCTTTCTCATCCTGCCTGAAGGGCGGCGGCCGAATCTGGCCTCGCGGGTACTCGGGTTGTGTGAGCGCCGGGTCGCGGCGGATTGGCAGGCGCGCTTCGGCTACCCGCTGTGGTTGCTGGAGACGTTTGTCGATCCACGTCTCTTCCGCGGCACCTGCTATCGCGCGGCCAACTGGCTGGAGGTGGGCGAGACGCGCGGCTATCGCCGCACGCGGGCCGGTTACAGCAACCTGGCCGAGGCGCCCAAGCGGGTGTGGGTGCGCCCCTTGATCGCCGACGCCCGCCCACGCCTCGCACATCCCGTCCTCGATCCCCGCTACCACCAGGGAGCCTCCAAGCTGATGTTGAGTGCAGAGCAGATGCGTTCGTTACCGGCGTTCTTCGCCGAGGTACCCGATCCGCGCCGCGCCCAAGGGCGGCGGCATCCCTTGCCGGTGGTGCTGGCCATTGCCGCCGGGGCGGTGCTATGCGGGGCGCGCGGCTACCAGGCCATCGCCGCCTGGGCACAAGACCTTGGCCAAGCGGCCCGCGCGCGCTTTCGCTGCCGTTATCGCCACGGCAGCTACGAGGTCCCCAGCCGCACCCGCATCCGCGATGTGCTCACCCGCGTCGATCCCGAGGCCCTCGATCGGGCGCTACAAGGCTGGAATCGGTAGGTGTCAAGGCAGTTGTCGCATTGGTCATGCCGTCGTTGCTTCGGTCTGGTGCTCCGCTTTGAGGGGTTTTCCGGGGTTGAGGAGGACCTTGATCGCGGGCTCCCAGTTGCGCGTCGCCCCGCTCCAGCGTTCTGGATGCTCGGCCTTGGCGGCCTGATAGAGGGCGTGGCGCCGGGCCAGCAGGGCGATGTCCTCCCGGCGATGGCGCTGGTCAGGGGTGACGAACTGCAAGCCACTATGGTGGTGTTCGGTGTCATACCAGCGCTCGAATCCGTGCGCCCAGCGGCGGGCCTCGTGCAGGTCATCGAAGGGCTGGTCGGGGAAGCTGGGGTGGCCCTTGAGGGTACTGAACAGTGACTCGGAGTACGGGTTATCGTCGCTCACCGCGGGCCGGCTGAAGGAGGGGACGACACCCAGGCGTTGCAGAGTAGCGAGCATGGTGGCGCCCTTCATGGGCGAGCCGTTGTCGGAGTGCAGGATCAGGGCGTCGGCGCGCACGCCCTCGCGCAGGTGGGCCTTGTGAAAGACGCTGGCGGCCTGCTCGGCGGACTCGGTGGCGTAGACCTCCCAGCCGACGATCTTGCGGCTGTAGATATCCATGATCAGGTAAAGATAGAAGAATACCCCGCTCACGGTGGTCTTCAGGTAGGTGATGTCCCAGGTCCAGACCTGATTCGGACCGGTGGCCACCAGGGGCGCGGGGCGTGCCCGAGCGGGGGCCTTGGGTTTGCCGCGCCGGGCCAGTTGGTCGGCCGCGCGCAGCACCCGGTAGAAGGTCGACTCCGAGGCCAGGTAGCGACCCTGGTCGGCCAGGGCCGGGACCAGTTGGTGGGGGCAGAGGTGGGCGAATTCCGGCTGATTGGCCACGTTCAGGAGTGTCTCGCGCTCCGCCTGCGACAGGCGGTTGGCCGTGATGGCGCCCGCCTGGCGCCAGCGCTGCAGGGTCCGT
>JBGAUK010000048.1:0-25884 GCA_044228695.1 Chromatiaceae bacterium
GCATTGATGCGGCTTTTATGACGGGCGGCCTTGTTGGCGTGAATCAACCCCGTGCCAGCAGCCCGGTCTAGGAAAGGGACCGCCAGCTTGTAGGCCGCCATGGCGGCTTCCTTGTCACCCGCGGCAATGGCCTTGAGCGTGTTCTTGACGTAGGTGCGCATGGCGCTACGGCGAGAGGCGTTGTGCTGGCGGCGTTGCTCGGACTGACGGGCGCGCTTGAGGGCTTGGGGGGAGTTGGCCAACTGGTATCTCCTAAAATCCTGTGAGACTCGCGGGACGAAATTTAAGACCCAGCATTTTCCCTAAGCGGTGCGCCCCTGTCAACCAAGACCGGCATTAATTTGTAATTTACACGCGGGTACGGGGTACCAGGACCGGCCGCCACGCGCTTCCACCTGATAGTTCCCCGCGGCCACATCTGGACAATTTCGATGAATTTAGCCGCAATTGACGCCCAAGGACCAGAATTTTTGATGGCCATATGAGTAGGATGCTCTACTATTACCGTTCCGTGACTTTGCCCGAGCCGCGCGCGCGGGCCATCCGGGTTTCCCCTTGAGACCCCCACAAATATCCAGTCAATACATGTACCACATGCCCGACATGCACGCGGAGGCAGATGATGTCTGAAAACGAGGTCCAGCCGACCACCGAAATATCCGCGGCGACGCACGCCGCCAGTGCCATGGCAGCCGCAACGGCCGGTGCCGCCGCGCACCCTCAGGAAAGCGAGCACCTGGAGCCAGCGGCCAAGGCCGCCCCGACCAAGGACCCGCATGCCAAGGATGCGGAGAAGCAGGCCGCCAAGGCGGCCGAGCCCAAGAAGGGTGAAAAGGACGACAAGGCCGAGAAGGAAATCAAAAAAGAGAAGCCACCCAATATCCTGGTGAACATCCAGGTGGATGAGAAGGCCCTCAAGAAGGAGGCCGAGGCCTACTATCCCTACAAAAAGAAGTTGCCAACGGCTGAATACGAGGTGATGAAATTCGATCTCCAGATCGAACTCCTCAAGTGGCAGAACTGGATCAAGGAGAGCGGCGAACGCGTCATGGTCTTCTTCGAGGGCCGCGATGCCGCCGGCAAGGGTGGCACCATCAAACGCGTCATGGAGCACCTCAACCCCCGCGGCGCCCGCGTCGTCGCCCTGGAGAAGCCCAGCGAACGCGAGCGCACCCAGTGGTACTACCAACGCTACCTGGAGAATCTGCCCGCCGCCGGCGAGATCGTTCTCTTCGACCGGTCATGGTACAACCGCGCTGGCGTGGAACGGGTCATGAACTTCTGCACCCCGGCCGAGTATCTGGAATTCATGCGCCAGACCCCGGACCTGGAACGGATGCTGGTTCGCAGCGGCATTCGCCTCCATAAGCTATGGTTCTCGGTCACCCGCAAGGAGCAGTTGCGGCGCTTCAAGTCCCGCGAGCACGACCCGCTCAAGCAGTGGAAGCTGAGCCCCATGGATCTGGCCTCCCTGGACCTCTGGGATGAATACACCAGCGCCAAGGAAAACATGTTTTTCTACACCCACACGGCGGACTCCCCCTGGACCGTGATCAAGTCCGACGACAAGAACCGGGCCCGTATCAACGCGATGCGCTTTCTGCTCGCCAAGAGCCCCTACCCGAATCGTAATCCGGCGGTCGCCTGCCTACCCGACCCCGAGATCGTGGTCGCGCCGCAGATTGAACACCTGAATCCCGCTTCGCTTTAACACCCAGAGAGACGCCATAAGGCTATGTCGACACGCTACGAGAAACACGCCAAGCAGGTAGTCAAGGGCTTCAAGGAAGTCATCGACGATGAGGCCAGGAAGATGCTCACCGACGAAAACTTCGAGCAACTGACCATCTTGATCAATTCCGCCATCACCAACTCCGTCCTCTCGGCGGTGGAAAAGGTGGCCGATGACCTGGAGAAATCCGTCCGCAAGATCCGCCGCGGGGCCGAGCATTACGACGACTAAGGGCCCGGAATGGGCCGGGCGGGTTGCCTGCAACCCGCCCGGCCATCCTCATTCGAATTTATCCAGGTGACCGCGACGCTTCATCATGGCCATGATGCGCTCGGTCAAAATCAGTTCCATGGCATACATCATCTTGCCGCCCGGAATCACCAGGGTGTTGAAGCCCGTGATCATGGCCCCCTCGATCAGCCCCTTAAGGCGCAGCTTGTACTCCACATCTGGCTTGTCCTTGAGGAAATGGATGAGCACCAGGCTCTGATCCGCCGTCGGGATATTGGTCACGCAGAAGGGATTGGAGGTATCGGTGAGGGGGATGCGCTGGAAGTTGATGTGCGTCTGGGAAAACTGGGGCAGGATGTAGTGCATGTAGTCATACATGCGGCGATGAATGGTGTCCATGACATCCGCGGGCTGATAGCCACGTTCAGCCATGTCACGGTTAATCTTCTGCACCCATTCCAGATTGATGGTCGGGCACACGCCGATGAGCAGGTCCACCTCCTTGGCGAGATCGATATCCCCGGCGACCACGCCCCCATGTAGCCCCTCGTAGAAAAGCAGGTCCGTGTCCGGCGGTATGGGCTCCCATTCGGTGAAGGTACCCGGCTCCGCGCCGTACAGGCTGGCCTCCTCCTCGTCGTGGACATAGTGGCGACGTTCACCCGCGCCCGAACGGCCATAGGACTGGAATAACTCCAACTGCTTGTCAAAGAGATTGCCCTCGGGTCCGAAATGACTCAGATGGCGGCCATCCTTCACGGCCTGCTTGAGCTCCGCCCGCATCTCCAGGCGATTGAAACGATGGAAACTGTCGCCCTCGATGAAGGCAGCGCGCGCGCCAACGCGCTTGAAGATATGCTCCAAGGCGTTCTTAACGGTGCTGGTGCCGGCGCCGGAGGAACCGGTCACCGCCAAGATGGGGTGCTTTCTCGACATACTGTCATCCTCATGCTCTCGTGTTGTCGTTACCGAAGTCGGGCGGGTTGGGCCCGAGACCTTCAAGTGAAGCGCGATATTTTTCACGCCCCTTGGGGTATCATCGTCCCCCGGCCCCGTCCCAACAAGTACTAACCCCTGCGGTAGTTGCAGGCGCCGGCAAGATTCAGCCCGAGAAATCCGCCCGAAATGACTGAACGCCCCCGCCCAGTCCAGCCCAGCCCCGCACCCGCCGCCCCCCCGGCACCCCGGGGCGCACCTTGGCGCGGGCATCACCGCTCCCTGACCCGGCATGGCCCAGGCCCCTGGCTCCTCGGCATCCTCCTGCTGGTCTGCATGGCCGCGGTTCCCGCCGCCGACGTCATGCCCTACGACCTGACCCTCAAGCCGACCGGCAATGCCGCCATGGACCAGGCCCTGCTGGACGCCTCCCTCCTCGCCAGCCTGCGCGAGGAGGCCAAGGCCGGGGCCTTCGCCCTGGTCTCCCGTGCCAACAACGACCTGCCGCGCCTTGACGACGTGGTGCGCAGCTTCGGCTATTACGACGCCTACATCGACATTCGCCTCAACGGCCTGCCCCTCGCCGAACCGGACCTGGTGGCGCGCCTCGAGGCCAGTGCCGGGACGGCAGCCATTCCGATCGAGGTCGCGATCGATCTGGGCCCCCTCTACCACTTGGGCGAGGTCCGCCTCGAGGGCGAGATACCCCCCAAGGCGCGCGCCGCCTTCACCCTGGAGCCCGGCCAGCCAGCCTTGGCCGCCAGCGTGCTGGCCGCCGGCCAGGCCATGCTGACGGCCCTGCGCGAGGAGGGTTATGCCCTCGCCGCGATACCCTCGCCGGAGGTCATCGTCCTGCACGCCACCCGGACCATGGACGTCACCTACACCGCCACCCCTGGCCCACGCCTCGCCATCGGCCCCGTCACCATCCGCGGCCTGGATCGGCTAAAGGAGGATTATGTGCAGCGCCGCCTGGGCCTGGAACCCGGCGAGCTCTATAGCCCAAGCCGTCTGGAGCGCGCCCGACGGGAACTTACGGACAGCGGCGTCCTATCCAGCGCCCGCCTCATCCCCGGCACGGAACCCGATGCCTTCGGGCGCCTGCCCATGACCCTGGAGGTCACCGAACGCCCCCCCCGGGTGCTGCGCTTCGCCGGGGCCTATTCCTCCGACGAGGGCGGCAGCGTCTCGGCCTCCTGGACCCAT
The DNA here is from genome assembly GCA_044228695.1 of Chromatiaceae bacterium. Lineage (GTDB taxonomy): Bacteria > Pseudomonadota > Gammaproteobacteria > Chromatiales > Chromatiaceae > M0108. The sequence goes on from JBGAUK010000048.1 coordinate 4,106, forward strand.
CGCAACCTCTTTGGCCGCGCCGAACGCCTGACCCTGCGCGCCGATATCGGCACCCTGGGCGCCTCCTATACCAACGAACCCAGCTATCTCGTCAGCGCCGCCTTCGTCAAACCGGACGTCTGGCGGCGCAATGACGATCTGAACCTGGACCTGGCCGCGGTCCGGGAATTCCTCGACGCCTACGATCGGGATGCCATCTCCGCCGGTGCCTCCCTGCAACGGCGTTTCAGCGAAAACCTCAGCGCCGGCCTGGGCGTCGGCATGGAGCGTTCCCGGATCACCCAGGACGACATCACCCGCGACTACTACCTGGCCTTCCTGCCCCTGACCCTCAAATACAACGGGGCCGGTGATCTCCTCGACCCCCGCGAGGGCGCCCGCCTGGACGCCCGGGTGGCCCCGACCCAGGTCCTGAGTGGCGACGCCAGCAACTTCATCCACTTGCGCGCCACCGGGACCGCCTACCTGGACCTGACGCGCCTCACCAGCGGTAAGCGGGAATCGGGACGCTCCATCGTCGCCGGCCGCCTGTCCATTGGCCGCATCTTTGGCGCCTCGGCCGATCAGGTACCCCCGGACTGGCGCTTCTACGCCGGTGGCGGCGGCTCGGTCCGTGGCTACCCCTATCAATCCATCGGCCCCCAAACCCTCACGGGCCAGCCCAAGGGTGGCAGCAACCTGCTGGAAACCAGCCTGGAACTGCGCCAACGTCTATGGGGGAACTGGGGCGGCGCCATCTTCGCCGACACGGGTGCCGTCTCCGACCTGAATTTCCCCGGCACCGGCACCTGGGCCATCGGCGTGGGCGCCGGCATCCGCTATCACACCCCCATAGGGCCGGTAAGGCTGGATCTTGCCACCCCGCTGAACAATGAGGCGGACGACCCCACGGTACAAGTTTACATCGGTATCGGCCAGGCCTACTGACCATGCGCAGCCTGCGACGCCTCCTCCTCATTTTGACGGGCCTGCCGCTCCTCCTGGTTGCCATCCTCTTGCTCGCCGCCAACACCGGGCCGGGGCAAGACTTCATCGCCCGCCAGATCGGCCCCCTGAGCGGCGGCCTGGTCCAGGTCGAGGGCCTGGGGGGCCAGTTGCCCCTGAGCCCGCGCCTGGCCCGACTGGAAATCCGCGACGACGAGGGCGTCTGGCTCCTCGTTGAAGAGTTAGCCCTGGACCTGAACCCCTGGCCGCTCTGGCGAGGCCAGATCCAGGTCGAGGCCCTGACAGCCTCGACCCTGGCCCTGGACCGGCTCCCGGCCTATGCAGAGAGCACGGAGCCCGCCACCCCCTTCCAACTGCCTCAGACGGCCCTGCGCCACCTCGCCGTCGAGCGGCTGACCCTGGGGCAAGTGGCACCAGGGTCGCCCGCCCTGAGCGTCACGGGCCAGGGAACCCTGACCCGTCTCGACGACTTCGCGGCCCAAGTCGCCATAGAGACCCCCGACCGCGCGGACCGCTACCAGATAGCGCTCACGGCCAGCCCCGCGGACCTCCGCCTCGACCTCCAGATCCACGAAGACCCCGAGGGCCTGATCAGCGCCTTCCTCCGTGCCCAGGGGGTACGGCTGCCACCTGAGGTGGATCGCTGGCAACTCGCGGCCAAGGGCACGGGTCCCCGCACGGCCCTCGCCATCACGGCCGACCTGGCGGCGGGCCCCCTCCAGGCCACGGCGACTGGCCAGCTCGATCTGGAGACCCAGGCCGCCGCCGACCTCCAGGTGCAGGCTAAGCTGCCGACCATGTCCCTGGCTCTCCCGGATGGCGCGACCCTGGCCTGGCAGTCCATCCAACTGGATGCCGATCTCAGTGGCTCCTGGACCGCCCCCCAAGGCCAGGCTCAATTGGATGCGGCAGGTCTCGCCTATGGCGAGTCGGGGCTGTCGCAATTGACGGCCCACCTGGTGGGCGATACCCAGCGCCTAACCCTGGAGGGCCTGGCCAAGGGCGCCCGCATCCCCAGGGCCCCGCCCGAATTCGCCGATCAGCCCCTGCGCCTGACCGCCGAGATCGCGCCCCGGGAGCCCGGCCAACCCTTCCGCCTCGCTCTCGATCACCCCATCGCCCAATTCTCGGCCCAGGGCCAACTCAGCGAGCTGTCGGGACAGGCGACCCTCACCCTGGCCGATCTCACCACCCTGGCCACCCTGACCGGGCAAGACCTGGCCGGCAAGGCCCAGGTCGAGGCGCAGTTCGCCCTCGGCGATGCCGGCGGCCATCTCCCTCGGCTAGCGGCCAAGGGCGAGTTAAACCTGACCCGAGCCCCCGGACCGACCCTGGGCCTCCTGGGTCCCCAGGTCCGGCTGGCGGTGGCCGCCGCCCAGGTTGGCGGTACCTGGCAACTCGCCAGCGCCGGCATCACGGGCGCCAAGCTGGAGGTCCTGGCCAGAGGCTGTGCCCCGGTGGAAGCGGGCCCTGAGGCGCCGCCCCTGGCGCCGCCTAGCGATTGCGCGGCAGGTCCGCCCCACGCCTTAAGGTGGTCCCTGGACCTCCCCGACCTCACCGTCCTCGCCAGGGACTGGTCGGGCCGGCTCCAGGCCGAGGGCGCATTCGCGGGCTGGCCGCCGCCCAGTCAGGCGAATACCGCCGCCACGGCCACCGACCTGAGCGCCAACCTGACCCTGGACGCCCGTCATTCCCAGCTTGGCGCCGCCAAGGTCAGTGGCGAACTCGCGGGCAACCTGAGCGAGGCGAGTGGCGACCTGAGCCTGGGCGGCGACTGGGGCGGTCAGCCCCTCGCCCTTCGCATCCTGGCAGACCGCGCGGCGGATGGCGCCCTGAACCTCACCCTCGACGGCAGCCATCTGGCCGGCATCGCCGCCAGCGGCCAGATGCACCTGCCCGCCGGCGCCACCCTGCCCCAGGGCGAACTCAAGCTGGCATCCAGCCGGCTCGCCGACCTGGGGCCCCTCCTGGGTCAGGAACTGGCTGGCAGCCTCGACCTGCGGCTTAACCTGACCGCGACCCAGGCTCTCCTCACCGCCTCGGGTCAGGGCCTGCGCCTGCCCGGCGCCCTGGCCATCGGCCAGCTCAGCCTGGAGGGCCAGATCGCCGATCTGCCGAACCTGGCCGGCATCCAGGCCCGGCTCCAACTGGATGGCCTCGCCACCCCGGAGGCCGGGGGTGACCTGACCCTGACCGCCCAGGGCCCCCATTCCGCCCTGGATCTGACGGCCGACGCCCGCCTGACCACGCCCCTGGGCCCCGCCAACCTAGGTTTGCTGGCCAATCTGGACCTCCCGGGCCACCGCTTGGCGCTCACCAAGCTGGAGACCCAAGCCAATGGCGAGACCCTGCGGCTGCTGGCCCCTGCGGTCCTCGATCTCCAGGAGGGCCTGGCGGTGGATCGTCTGCGGCTGGGGCTGGCGAGCGGCACCCTCGACCTCAAGGGCCGCCTGCTGCCCGCGTTGGACCTGGAGGCCAGCCTGGTCAAGCTGCCCCTCGACCGAGTCGCCGCCCTCGCCGGCAGGCCCGTCGCCACCGGCCTCCTCGAGGCCCAAATCAAACTCAAGGGCCCGCTGGACGCCCCAGCGGGCAGCCTGAGCCTCAAGGCCACGAGCCTGAGACTGACCGGGGACAACGGTTTTGGCTTGCCCGCCGCTGGTCTGGAGGCCAGCCTGACCCTCAAGCCCGGGGCCAACAGCCTGGATGCCAGCGCCCAGATGGGACCCAAGGGCAACCTGCGGCTGCGCGGCCAGGTCGGCGGCACCCTGCCCCTGGCCCCCGGCGCCCTGGCCCTGAAGGCGGAGGGCCGCCTCGACCTCGGCCTTCTGGATCCCCTGCTCACCGCCGATGGCCGCCAGGCCACCGGTCAGGCCAACCTCGACGCCACCATCGCCGGCACAGCGGCCACGCCCAAGCTCGACGGCCGGCTGCGCCTCGCCGGGGTCTCCTTTCGCGACTGGAATTCCGGGCTCAATCTCACCCACATCACCGGCAATCTCAACCTGGATGGAGATCGGCTGCGCCTGGAGGGCCTGTCCGGCCAGGCCGGTAGCGGCACCCTGACCCTGTCCGGCGACATCGGCCTGCTTGCCCCGGGCCTACCCCTGAACCTGAGCCTCGTCGCCCGCAACGCCGAGCCCATCCGCTTCGACTGGCTAAAGCTCAAGGGCGATGCCGATCTCAGTCTCAAGGGCCCCGCCGCCGGGGCGACCCTGGCGGGCAAGATCCACTTCGACCGCATCGACATCCGCCTGCCGGATCGTCTGGCGGCGAGCGTCCCCACCCTGACGGTGCGCGAAGAGGGCGTGTCTCGCCAACCCCGCGCCCTGCCCCCGCAGCAGAATGCCACGCCCGCCGTACCCTTCCAGATGGACCTCGACCTGAGCCTGGCCGCCCCCCGCAACGTCTATATCCGCGGCCAGGGCGTGGATGCCGAACTTGGGGGAGAACTCCAAGTGGCCGGCAACCTGGACCAGCCCGCCATCACCGGCGGCTTCAACCTGATCCGCGGCGAGTACGTCCTGGTCGGTCAGACCCTGAAATTCAGCCGTGGCCGCATCGGCCTGGATGGCGCCGCCGGGCTGGACCCCACCCTGGACCTGGAGGCGCGGGTAACGGCGGCGGGCAGCACCGCCATCCTGGGCATCAAAGGCACGGCCACCGCGCCGCGCATCGTCCTGAGCGGGGAGCCCGAACTGCCCCAGGACGAGATACTCTCCCGCCTGCTGTTCGGCGTGGCCGGCACCCGCCTCTCGACCTGGCAGACGGCACAGGTGGGCCTCGCCGCCGCGCGCCTAGCCGGCCTGGGTCCCAAGGGGCCCGGTCTCCTGGAGAGTGCCCGCACCGCCCTGGGGCTCGACAAGCTCAGCGTCGGCACCGACAAGGACGGGGGTACCACCGCCGAGGCGGGCCGCCAACTCTCAGAGCGGGTCTATCTGGGCGCCCGCCAGGGCACCCGCGCCGGCGAGACCCAGGGCGTCCTGCGCATCGAACTCACCCCCAGCCTCCGCCTCGAAACCGACATCGGCGCCACCAGCAACTCCCGCGCCGGTATCGCCTACGAACGGGAATATTGAGAGCCGTACGCGGCCACCAGGCACCCGCCATGCACTTTCCGATGGTGTGACGGGCGCCGTGAGCCGCACCAGGCGGGCAAGAACCCCTGCCTACTGGCGCTCATGAATCATTTGAATTGATCGAAGATCCGTGTGGACATGAACAAAGATCCGACCAATACCTTCGTATTCGACCTGGATGGCGCCATGGTCATCGCGGTTGGTCAGCATGAGGCGGAAAGGACGGAACGGCAGATGCGCGAAAAATTTGGTGCTGCCTTCCTGGAACGGCATCGGTTCGAGGTTTTGGGCTCCGCGCACTATCTCTTTCCGGGCTATTTCGCACTGCTGCGCTGGTTAAACGAACGTGGCGTCAGCCTGGCCTTTTTCAGTTCTGGCGTGGAAGAGCGCAATGCGCCCCTGGTAGAACAAATCATGCGTAGGACCTTTGCCGATCAGCCCACATTTGTTCCCTACCGCGTATTCTCCCGCCACCACTGCATCGATACCGGAGACTTGAAGCAGCAGGATGAGGAAACCGGGAAACGCTATCAGCCTTGCTTTTTCGGTAATTTGAAGAAAAAACTGGCGGGGGTGGTCGTCCCCGAGGACGCCCTGGACGATACGCTATTGATCGATGACGACGAGTCCTACATGGTCCGCGGCGAGGAATACCATTTCGTGGGACTGCGCTACGCCTACCGTTACATAAACGATTATGACCAGGTTGATGGTTTCGCCAATTTTCATGCGGCCTTTTATGTTGCGGGTTTGGCCGATGCGCTGTTCAGGCTCTGCGCGACCGAGGGGATTCGCCTGCGGGCGGCCGCCCGGCGCCTGCAATACGACGCCGAAGGGGCTGAATTGAGCGAGGAGTTTCGCTTCCCGTCCCGCTATCGGGCCAGCTACTACCTGATGGGACGCAACATTCTGGGACAGATCGAACCCGACATCGATTTTTTCTGGTCCCTGCCGAACCCCTTCGAATCGCCCTTTGCTTTCAAGCCCAAGCCGTGAGTCCAGGCCGGGCGGGCGGGTGCCGGGGTGCCGGGGCGGGCGGTGAGGATCTCGAAGGCCCAGTCGGCTGGGGGCCGTTTTTGGCGGTATGCAGTTGCCCGAGGACGCCGGTGTGGTCGCGATAGCCGGTTGTAAGCTTATCGACCCTGAGTTGGCTTGTCCGCGCGTCTTGCTTCCGCGAACGCTCCGCTCATTGCTCGTCGAATAACTGTTCGCCCCGCTCGACCTGAGCAGCCCGCAGGAGCCAGCGGCGCAGGGTATCCTGCTCGCGGCAGGCGCGCACGCGGGTTTCGAGCATCTTGTCCACCGGCACGCCCCGTCCCTGCAACAAGGCCAATACGGCATCGGCCAGCCCCTCCTCACGCCCTTCCTCACGCCCTTCCTTGCGGACCGCCTCCAGGCTGTCATAACCCTCCCGCTGCAACAGATTGCGCAGCGTCGCCCGATGTCCCGCCGCCCGGTCGTACAGGGCCTCCACCGGCACCGGATTGCGCAGGATGCCCGGCGCCGCCAACACCTCCCCCGCCCCGACCAGGCGCAGTGGCTGGCCGACCTCGTGGACCTCCACCCGCCGCGGGCCCTGCACCCGCACCACCCACACATAACGGGTCCCGGCCGCCAGCAACTCGGCAATCTTGACCTTGAGATCCGCCTGGTCCTGACCGCGACCGGCATACTCGATGGCCAGCGGCGGCGCACCAGGAATCCAGCCGGCTTCGTCCACCCCGCCGGGGGCGGCGACGGCGACATCGGGGGCGCGCAGGGTGCCCGGCGCGGGCGTAAAGCCGGCATCCACGCCAGCCCATTCGACCGCCGGATCGCTGTCGATAACGGCGGCCCCGATCAGATTGGGCGCGGCGTGCTCGCGCCGCGCCGGGGCGCAGTAGAGGGGATGGCCGTTGGAGAGCTCATAGCGGTCACCCTCGCGCAACTGGTCGGCGCGAAAGGGGCCGATGGCGGGCTCGCGGTGTATCTTAGGCATGGTTGCTGGGCTCCATGGTCATCGGGGTGGCTCTGGGTAGTGATGATAGCCTGGTCTCATGCGTTATGTGGAGACCGGATATGCACATCCTCATGGACGTCGGTGTCAACCGGGCGGCGCAATTCGAGGCGCTGGGGGTGGAGCGGCGGGTGTGGCGGGCGCCGTGAACTGGAGATCCCGGCGATGGGTGGCGCTATCGCCCACGAATCCAGCGATCAACCGTCCACCGCGTTGCGCGCCTCACCCCGGTCCCCCATCCGGTTCCGCCCCCTTGCCGCCCGTCGCTGTCGGCTCCGCTGGCCCGCACGAACGGTCCGTGCCGACCTGAGCCAGCAGCCCCCGCACCCCCGCCAGGCCGCTCTCCAGATCCGGATAGGTCAGGGCGAAGGCCGGCAGGGCCTCGACCCACCGGGCCAAGCCCGCCAGTTTCGCCGGCGTCGAGCAGCACCTTGACCCAGAAGGACGGGAAGTGTTTGAGGTTGCCTGGCATCGAACGTCTCAAGCAGCCGGTTCGTGCGGCCGTGCCGTCAGCTCGACGCCAAGGACTCGCATGACAGAAGGTTTTGGGCTTTGCCAACGTTAGCCACTTCAGCCAGGCCTTTACCCGGAAATTCGGCGATGGGTCGGGTCGGGTGGGCAAGGCGTCGCCGCCGGAGCGTGATGACGAGAGGCGTTTGACTCTTCCAGTGGGGTCGACCTCTGCCCAGCCCTGATACTGGACTCCGGCTGGCTGGTGATCTTCGACCGTCACCTGGTAATTAGAGGGCCAGGGCCAGTGGCGCCCTGGGGCCGAAAACTCCCCCAACGACGAGCGAGGACCTCATCAGGCATAATGCCGCCCGGAGACCCTGATTAAGCCGACCTCCCATCCTGGCCGAGCCGGGCGGGCCTTCACCAACCGGGGTTGGGTGGCATCGGCCTCAGTTCTGGCGTGCGCGGCGGGACGCGGGACAGTCGGGATCCTGGCCGAGGGGCCGATTTCAAAAACTTTGTTCGCCTTCAACTGAGAAGGGGGTTTGGATGTTTGACTGGATATTTCTGCCCGAGGCCTGGCTGGCCCTGGCGACGCTGACGGCGCTGGAGATCGTGCTCGGCATCGACAACATCATCTTCCTCACCATCCTGGTGGGCCGGCTGCCGGAACATCAGCGCCAGCGGGGACGGGTGATCGGCCTGGCGTTGGCGATGGGTACCCGCATCGCCCTGCTGCTGTCCCTGGCCTGGATGATGAAGCTGGTTACCCCCTGGTTCATTATTCTGGGGCAGGAGATCTCGGGGCGGGACCTGATCCTGATCCTGGGCGGACTCTTCCTGCTCTTCAAAAGCACCCTGGAGATTCACGAGGCCGTGGCGGGGCCCGAGGAGGGCGAGCCTTCCCTGGCCGGCAAGGCGGGGGCCGGTTTTCTGTCCATCGTGGTACAAATCGCCATCATCGACATCGTCTTTTCCCTCGACTCCGTCATCACCGCCGTCGGCATGGTCAGTCAAATCCCGGTGATGGTGATTGCCATCATCCTGGCGGTGGGGGTCATGATGTTCGCGGCCAAACCCATTGGCGACTTCGTGGACACGCACCCCACCATCAAGATGCTGGCCTTGAGCTTCCTGGTCCTGATCGGCTTCGCCCTGGTGGGCGAGGGCCTCGACCTGCACATCCCCAAGGGCTACATCTACTTCGCCATGGCCTTCTCGCTGGGGGTGGAGATGGTCAATATGCGGATGCGCACCAAAGTTAAGCCGGTGGAGTTGCGCAAGTGGATCGAGGAGGAGGCCCCTAGCAGCGCCCCGCCGGGCCAGGGTCCGGGGCTTTCATGAATTTTGATGCCCTGAAGGAGAGCTTGCGATGAAACCCTGTTTCCAGCCCAGTGCCCGCCAGATGAACTGGCTGATAGCGATCGGGTTCGGCTCGGTCTTCTACGCCTACTATCTGCGCCATATGGTCATTCAGAACACCCATGTCTTCCTGGCCTGTCAGGAGGGCCAGGATACTTGGCTCTGTTCGACCATGAATCTCGCCATCCTGCTCTTCAACCAGGGGGCCTTTGGCGCGGTGGCGGTGGTGGCGGCCTGCCTGCATCTGCTCTGGCCAACCGTCCTGCTCTTCGCCATCGCCCTCGGCGCCGCGGGCTTCGGGCTGGTGATGCAGAATGGCGGCATGGCCGGCCTTGCGGTCGGCTTGCTGGTGCTCAGTCTGGCTCGCCCCGGACGCTCACCAGGGTAAGGGCGAACACCGCCAGGGCCAGACAGAAGCTAAGGGCCTGCCAGTTGGCGACACCTTCGTTGAGCAGGATGTAAACCGCCGCCAGCGCCAGGATGGTGGCGGCGGTCTTTTCCGCCAGGGGCCGCGACCCGGGTTGCCGGCGCAACGTCAGCACCAGGAAGGGCATGAGGCCGCCGATGAGCTGGGCGTAGGGAAAATCGACATAGCGCGGGTCGAACACCAGCATCAGCGCCGTCTGGATCGTCAGGACCACCAGGGCCGCCAGGGCCAGCCCCACGGCGACCGCGCGGCGGTCCAGGGGCCAGCGGGCCACCGGGCCCAGCACCCGGTAGAGCGGCGGCACCCCTTGCCGCCCCATCAGCGCGGCCGCGCCGGCGATGGGTGCCAGGGCCGCCACCGCCACCCAGGCCATGGAGCCGATCCAGCCGGATAGACCCAGGCTCTCCACCCACATGGCCTCGACGGCCAACCCGATGGCGGTGCCCGATACCAGGGCGATGGCCGCGACGCCCAACCAGGCGACCGTCGTGGCCCCGCTCGCGCGCTTGGCCGAGGCGCCCGCGGCCAGGAAGATGAGGGTGACCAGCAGGGCGCCCAGCAGGGCCTGCCCGGGCCAGAAGGGATGGTTCGACACCGGCTGGCCCCAGGCGAATTTGGGCGCGCGCCCCTCGGCATCGAACAGGCCCCAGTAGCCGCCGACCGTGCCCTCGCGTTGGCGCTTCCAGGGCTGATCAAAGGCCTCGATCAGATTGACGCCGAACCTTTCCCGCTCCGCCAAGGCCATGACCTCGTGCAGAAAACGGGCCTGGTTGACCCGCGACGGCAGGGCCCCCTCTCGCATCCGTCCCGCACTCGGCCAGCCGATCTCGCCGATGAAGATCTCCTTGTCCGGCAGCAGGGCCACGATTTTCTGGCGCGTCGCCTCCGCGTGGGCGACCGCGCCGGCGACTGGGGTCGGAAAGTCCTCCCAGTAGGGCAGGAGGTGGATGGTGACGAAGTCCACGTCCTTGGCGAGGTCGGGATGACGCAGCCAGAATTCCGGGACATCCGCGTAGGTCACCGGCACCGGCACGGCGGCCTTGACCTCGCGGATGGTGGCTCCGAGGTCGGCGGGGGTCATCTCGCCGCGGAGCAGCACCTCATTGCCGACCACCACGGCGGACACGACCTCGGGATAGCGTCGCGCCAGCTCGATGGCGGTATCGATCTGCTTGCGATTGCGGTCACGCTCCGGGGCGAGCCAGATGCCCAGCATCACCTTCAACCCCGCTTGCTTGGCCAGCTCCGGCACAAGATGGGTGCCATGATTGACGCCATAGGTGCGGATGCAGCCAGTGCGGGTCGCCAGTTGGCCCAAGTCCGCCGCGATCCGGGCGGGCTCGATCTGGATGTCGCCGACGAGCGGACTCTCGTCGCCGCGAAAGGGCGCATAGGAGAGGCAGGGCATTTGGCTCGACTCGCCCGCCAGGGTGGGCATGGGTTGCGGCCGGCCCAGTCCCCACCAAAGAGCCGTGACCACCAGCAGAGACAGCGCGTAGAGACTTAGGGGGAGCTTCATCGGGAACCTATTGCAAGCGGGACGAATAGGGAGGCTGCTGGACGCCGGACCATCAGTGACAGGGTTGGCGTCGCGTCGGGGAAGGGAGGCAGTTTCCAGGGCCTCGGTCGCGCCATCAGGGCTTGGCGTCCTGGCCGGGCGGCGCTGGGCTGGCCGGTGCGGGGCCGGCCGGCGCTGGACTGCCTGGCGCGGGGCTGGGCGGCGCGGGACTGGTCGCCCTGGGCTGGAACTGGGGGCGGTCCAGCCAGTAGGGGTCCGCCACGCCCTCGCGATAGGCCGCCAGGGACTCGGGGGAGGAATTGACGCGCAGGTTGGCGTAGGTCCCTTCCTCGGTCTCCCAGCGCTCGTGCCAGAAGACGGCGGCCCGGAAGAGAGGGTACAAGTCCTTGAGGGCGGGGAAGGCGGCGCGGATAAATTCCGGCTTGTCCCCGGGCTTAAACTCGCCCACCCCCCACTCGGCCAGAATCATGGGCTTGTCGGGATTGATGGCGTGCAACACCGGGTAGGCATCCTCCACGACATCGTTAAAGGTGGGCGAACCGTCGAAGCGATTCAGCTTGCCGTAGGCGCTGAGTCCCAACCAATCCACGTAGGCGTCCCCGGGATAGTAGCTGGCCATGACATTCCAGGGCGCCTTGGGCAGGGAGGCGTTGTTGGCGTGAAAACCCCAGAGGATGTTGTCCACCCCCCGGGCCCGAACCCGATCGATGACATAGCGGTTGGCCTTTTTCACCAGCTCGGGTCCGGCGTACAGGGTACGCCCCCCTTCCTCGCCGACAATGTCGCCGCCCCCGTAGAAGACCCCGGACCAGGGAAACCAGCTGCCGTTGGCCTCCAGGCCCCAGGTGACGAGCAGGGGCTTACCGTGGGCCTTGGCCCCATCGGCCCACTGATCGATGTAGGCGTCCCATTGGCCCGCGAGGATGCTGGGGACGTTGAAGCGGTCCGGACCGCGATTTTCCATGTAGGGCCGATCCCATGGCGACCAGAAGATCAGGGGCACGGCGCCGTAGGCGGCAATGATATGGGTGGCCTTGGCGGGGAACTGCTGCTCGCCCCAGAAGCTGCCAAAGGCGACGATGGCAAGATGCTTGCCGGTCAGCTTCTCGAAGTCCATCAGGGCGTCATAGGTGACATCGCCCTCGCCCTCGCCGAAATCCACATAGGCGCCCGTGTAGGCCGCGTCCTTGGGTATGACCAGATCCACCGGCCCCGTGGGCACGACCGCCGCCGGTGCCCGCTTATCCGCCGACTCGCCCCCTCGGCCGCAGCCGGTGAGGACCGCCAGCAGGCCCAGCAAGACCAGGAGGAGGATCGGTCCCGCGCCTGGCGCTCGCCCCCCTCGGGAGGGACTCACCGGTCGCGGGCTCATCCCCGCCGACCCTCCGCCAGGCCCTGGGCGACCGTAGCGGTGCGATCCAGTTTGCCCCAACCCACCCAGACACCCTTGAGGGCCTTGAAGATGGCCTTGGCGACGGCGTAATTGAAGACAGGCCGGTAGATGATCCGCATGGGCAGGATGAGCCAGACCTGGCGCAAGGGTTCGCGCTCGATCCAATAGGCCACCGCCGCCAGCAGCATGTCCGAGGCGATGAAGGTGAAGAAGTAGATATAAAGCAGTAGATTGGTCGGGTTGAGGATGAGGGCCGCGAGCAGCACCACATCCACCAGCAGCCCGATGGCGACCAGGACGAAATTGAAGAACCAGGCATTGGGCAGGCTGAACCAGCCCAGGGCGCCATGGCGCAGAGCGAAGAGCATGTCCCGGTGTTTCCAGAGGCACTGCAAGGTGCCGAAGGCCCAGCGGAAGCGCTGGCGGGCAAAGGTGCGCGGGGTCTCGGGGGCCTCGGTCCAGGCCACCGCCCGGGGGGCATAGCGGATGCGGTAGCCCTGGCGGTGCAGACTGAGCGTGAGGTCCGTGTCCTCGGCTAGGGTCTCGGTACTGATACCCCCCGCGGCCCGGATGGCGTCCAGCCGGAAGGCGCTCACCGCCCCGGGGACCACGGTGATGCAGTTCAACTGGTCATAGGCCCGGCGGTCCAGGTTGAAGCCGCAGGAATACTCCAGGGCCTGGAAGCGGGCGAAGAGGGTGTCGAGGTTACCGACCCGCGCCCGACCGGAGACGGCGCCAACCCGGGGATCGGCAAAGGGCCGCACCAGTTCGGTGATGGTGCCGGGCTCGAACTGGGTATCAGCGTCCAGGCTGACGACGATCCCGTGGCGGACCTCCTGGAGGCCCTTGATCAAGGCCCGGGCCTTGCCCAGATTCGCTTGGCGCACCAGGCGGATGCGGTCGTCCTCCCGCGCTAGGGCGGCCACGATATCGCCGGTCCCGTCCCGGGAACCGTCATCGACCACGATCACCTCCATGGGGCCGGGGTAGCCGGTGGCGAGCACGGTTTTCAGCGTCTGGCGAATCACCTTGGCCTCGTTATAGGCCGCCACCAGCACGGACACGGGCGGACAGACGGGGGGCTGACACTCCAGCGGAGGCCAGTCGGAGGCGGCCCGGGCCAGGCGCTCGGCGCGACGGCTACGCAAGGCGAGTCCAATCACCATGAGGGTCTTGAGGATAGTCAGGGCGGTGGCCAGGATCAGGAGGGCCCAGAGGAAGTTACTCACGGCGTGGATGATCTCGAAACCGCCGTCGCTGATCATGCGGATGAGGGGCTGCTCATTGGCCGGCACGGGGGGCATGAGTTGCGCCGCCGGGATTTTCAGGATCTCGGAGAGCGGCAGGATGGTCTCGCCCCGGGCCCGCAGGTAGTGGATGATCTCGGGCAAGACCTCGAGGGTCTGGCTCCGGTCGCCGCCCGCGTCGTGAAGCAGGACGATGCCGCCCCCATCCCGCCGCCCCATGCGGACCCGCTCGAGCATGGTCTCCACCCCGGGCTTGGCCCAGTCCTCGGGATCGATATCCATGGTCACCGTCAGATAACCCATGCGCTGGGCGATACCGATGGGCACCAGTTCCTCGACGGTATGGGGGTTGGTGTCGGCGTTGTAGGGGGGCCGGAAGAGGATGGTGGACTGGCCGGTGATGGCCTCGATCAGGCGCTGGGTGGCGTTCAGCTCCAGCTTGGCCCTTTCCTCGGAGACCTCGGCGATATTGGGGTGGGTATAGGTGTGGACGCCGATCAGGTGCCCCTCGCGCACGATCCGCTGGACCAATTCGGGGTGCTCTTCCATGTTAGCGCCGATCAGGAAAAAGGTCGCCCGTACCCCCTCGGCCTTAAGAATATCCAACAGGGCCGGAGTCCATTCGGGGTCCGGGCCGTCGTCGAAGGTAATGGCGACCGCATCCCGAGGTCCCGCGCCCTCATGCACTAGGGTCAGATAGGTAGGGAACTTCTCGTAGCGGGCGCTGGCCAGGTTGTTCTTATCCAGGGTGACGCGGCGGAGGCCATCGGCGCGGTGGTCGTCAATGGTAATGAGACTGCCCTGGCCGACATGGGCCATGGCATCGCCGGGGCTGAGGGTTTCGAGCTGGGCGAGGTCCAGCGGGGCCAGGGGCTTGGCGGGGTCCAGGGCCAGGACGGGCCAGATGTCGGGGTCCTCGGTCCCCAGCCGGAAGATGGCGATGCCGCCGGTTTGACTGGCTCGAGTCGCCGACAACTGGTTCAGGAAGGTAACGGCGTCCAGAAACCAGATATTGTGGACGGCATCCTGATCCTGGTAGCGGAAGCGCGGATTCAGGGTTGAGGGATCGAAGGTCAGGCCTTTTTGGGCCGAGCGCCCGGCCCTGGCCATGGCGTCCTCGAAACTGATGAGACTGGCCTCCTCATCACCGTCCCGCCAGTCGTAACCATAGGCACCGATACCGATCACCCATTGGCCCGGCCGGCCATAGCCCCGGGTCAGGGCGCCGAGCCAGCCATTGAAGAAGGTTTGGGAGGCCACCGGACCGGGCGGATTGAGTTCGGCGTTCTCGTCGTAGAGGGCGGCGACGAACCGATCGACATGGGCGGCGAGGGGCTCCAGGTCCAGCAGGACCAATTGGCGGCGAGCCGGAACACTGAGCCACAGCTCCAGATCGTTGGCGTGGAGCGCCGCGGCCACTCGGGCCAGCAGGACGGTCAGGGCCTCCCGGTAGTGCGGATCGATCTGCTGCCAGTCGATGAGGACGCCCGCCGCTCCGATCTCCTGGAGGGCCACCACCAGATTGGCCGCGAGGAGTTCCTGTTGGGCAAGGGACCCAGTCAGCAGGGTTTCCACCGCCTCGGGCTGCCAGACCTCGTTGGCATCCAGGTTGCGGAGTTGGGGAATGAGGGCCAGACCCGCCTCGCGCGCCAGCTCCAAGACCTCCTCGGACTGGGTCAGCTTGATCCCGCCCTGGCCATTCTCCAGGGAGAGCCAGTCGGGAGCCAGGTGAGTGAGTTGGTCGGCATGGGCCTTGAGGGAAGCCAGGGCGGCGGGGTCCCAAGTCTCGAAATAGCCCAGGCGGATTTCGCCCAGTGGGCCAGGGCCGGACGCGGCCAACCCCCTCCCCTTGTTCTCCTTGGCGAAATCCAGCCAGAGGGGCTTGGCCAGCTCCCGACGGGCTTGGTCCGCCGGGGGCTGGGCCTGCAGCCGCGATTTGAGCTGTTCCGCCGCCGGGGGCAGGCTAAGGCTCGAAGGTACAAACAGCGTCTGGATGAAAATGACCATGCCAAAGGCCGCCAGCCCCCCCAGGAGCAGGCTATAGCGCTTGAATCTTGGCCAGCGCTTGCCCAGACGATCGAGGAAGACGAAGGCCTCCGCGTCCTCGGAGCCCGGTTGGCCCTCCTCGCGCCGATCGCTGGGTGTGGGTTCTGGTGACATTTTTCTTAATCTTGGCGCCCAAGGCTGATGGATATAAGGGGAGTTGGCTTACCGCCAAGGGGCGGTCTGGACCAATTGCTTGACCTTCATTATGGCGAGAGGTTCATGCGGGCGAAAGGGGACCCGTGGTACTAAATCAGGCGCAACCTCACCCCATGGGAGGGGGCGCGTAGAATAAGCGAACTTTCGCTGGCCCGTGGATAAAAACCTCGCCCCCATGAAACGCCCTAACCTCATTGTAATATTGTCTTTTTTGTTGCTGTCCGCCTGCCAGCAGCCAACCGAAACCCTCTTGACCGGGGACACCCAAGGCACCAGTTGGCATCTGAAAATGGTCCTGGACGGGACCTCCGCCAACTCGGAGGAGATCGGGACGGCCGTCGCGGCCCTGTTTCGCCGGATAGACGAGCGGTTTTCCAACTGGCGGGAGGATTCGGAACTGGCCCGCTTCAATCGGCAAGAGACCACCGAGTGGCAAAGCCTCTCGCCGGAGGTCGTCCAGCTCACCCGCCTCGCCCGCGAGATCCATGACAAGACCGGGGGCTGTTACGACCCGACGGTCCAGCCCCTCTCGGAACTCTGGGGCTTTGCCCGCGAGGAACAGCGGGTGCCCGCTCCCGGGGAGATCCAGGCCGCCCTCGCCCACATTGGCATGGACAAGCTGGAGATCGACGCCGACCAGGACCGGCTGCGTAAAAGGGATCCCGAGCTACGACTCAGCCTGGATTCCATCGCCCAGGGCTATACCATCGGCGCCATGGCCCAGTTGCTGGAGGACCGGGGTATTCACAACTACCTCGCCGAGATCGGCGGCGAGATGAAGGTCAAGGGCCACAAGGCCAACGGTGGCGCCTGGCGGGTGGCGGTCGAAAAGCCAAGGCCCATGATCCGGGAGGTCCAACGCATCCTGGAACTCCACCGAGAGGCCGGCATCGCCGTCATGACCTCGGGAACCTACCGCAACTACTTCGAGGCCGATGGCAAGACCTATTCCCACATCATCGACCCCCGAACAGGTATGCCCGTCAACCACCAATTGCTTTCGACCACCGTCCTGCACGAGGACCCGACCCTGGCCGACGCCTGGTCCACCGCCCTCCTATGCGTGGGCGAGACCGAGGGTTTGCGCATCGCCGAGGCGGAAGGGTTGCGGGCCTTATTCATCCACCAGGAGGGGGAACAGCTCAAGGAGACCCTGAGCCCGGCCTTCGCCCAGTACCTGGGGCCCTGACGACCTGTCCCCGGGCCGGCGGGCACCCAGCCGCCGGCGCGTCCGGGCCTGGGTGCCGGGAACCCCGGCAGGCAACCGAGTATCCAATCCTGGGTTATCGGCCCACATCATTTTAGTCCAGCCCCCGCTCCCCCTGGAGGTCTTCAATGTCGCCCTCACCCCTCTGGCACCAACACGACGTCGCTACCACCATCCAGGAACTAGGCTCCAGGCGGGAGGGCCTGACGGAGGCCGAGGCCCAGGACCGCCTGGCCCGTTTCGGCCCCAATCGCCTTACGCCCCCCCGCAAGCGCGGGCCCCTGATGCGCTTCCTGCTGCAAATCCACAACGTCCTCATCTATGTGCTGCTGGGCGCCGCCGGGGTCACCGCCCTGCTGGGGGAATGGGTGGATACGGGCGTCATCCTGGGCGTGGTCCTCATCAACGCCCTGATTGGCTTCATCCAGGAGGGCAAGGCCGAAAAGTCCCTGGACGCCATCCGCAACATGCTCTCGCTCCACGCCACCGTGATCCGGGAAGGGCGGCGACGGGAGATAGCCGCCGAAGACCTGGTGCCAGGCGAGATCGTGCTCCTGGCCTCCGGCGACAAGGTCCCCGCCGACCTACGCCTGATCGAGACCCGCAACCTCCGCATCGAGGAAGCGGCCCTCACGGGTGAATCGGCACCGGTGGAAAAAGCCCCGGACCCGGTCGCCGCCGCGGCCCCCATTGGCGACCGGACCTGCATGGCCTACTCCGGCACCCTGGTGGTCTTCGGCCAGGGCCGTGGGTTGGTGGTGGCCACCGCCGACAACACCGAGATCGGCCGCATCGGCCGCATGCTGGCGGACGTCGAAGGGGTCGTGACCCCCCTCCTCAAGCAAATGGCGGTCTTTGGCCAGTGGCTCACCATCGCCATCCTGGCCCTGGCCGGTTTCGCCCTGGTCTTTGGCATGCTGGTCCATGGCCAGAGTGCCGCCGACATGTTCCTGGCCGCCGTGGGCATCGCCGTCGCCGCCATCCCCGAGGGCCTGCCCGCCATCATGACCATCACCCTGGCCCTGGGGGTGCAACGCATGGCCGCCCGCCGGGCCATCGTGCGCCGCATGCCCGCCGTGGAGACCCTGGGGGCGGTCACGGTCATCTGTTCCGACAAGACCGGCACCCTGACCAAAAACGAGATGACGGTGGGTCGCCTCATCATCGCCGGCCAGGTCATCGAGGTACAAGGCACGGGTTACGCGCCCCAAGGCGGCTTCTCGGCCCAAGGCCGGGAACTGGACCTGGAGGAGGCGCCGGCACTCCTGGAACTGGGCCGCGTCGCCCTGCTCTGCAACGACGCCCGCCTGCGGGAGACCGGGGGCGACTGGACCCTGGAGGGTGATCCCACCGAGGGGGCCCTGCTGACCCTGGGCTGCAAAATGGGCCTGGACCCCCATTTCGAGGCCGAGGCCCTGCCCCGCCGCGACGTCATCCCCTTCGAATCCCAGCATCGCTTCATGGCCACCCTGCACCACGACCACGCCGGCCACGCCTTTGCCTTTATCAAGGGCGCCCCGGAAGAGGTGCTCCTGCGGTGCGCCCACCAGCGCCAGACCGGCACGGACCAGCCCCTCGATCTCCCCTGGTGGCAGGGCCAGATGGAGACCCTGGCCCTGGCCGGCCAGCGGGTCCTGGCCCTGGCTTTCGCCCCCATGCCCCCTGGCAAGACGGATCTGGCCTTCGCCGACCTGGAGGGCGGTCTCACCCTGCTGGGCCTGGCGGGCATCATGGACCCGCCCCGCGAGGAGGCCATCCGCGCCGTGGCCCACTGCCAGGCCGCCGGCATCCGGGTCAAGATGATCACCGGCGACCATGGCGTCACCGCCCAGGCCATTGGCGCCAGCATGGGCATTGGCAACGGCCGGGCCCTCACCGGGGCCGAGGTGGAGGCCCTGGACGACGAGGCCCTGCGGCTTGCGGCGGCGGAGACGGATGTCTTCGCCCGCGCCAGCCCGGAGCACAAACTGCGCCTGGTCCAGGCCCTTCAGGCTAATGGCGAGGTGGTGGCCATGACCGGCGACGGGGTCAACGATGCCCCGGCCCTGAAACGAGCGGACGTGGGCGTGGCCATGGGTCACAAGGGCACGGAGGCGGCCAAGGAGGCGGCGGCCGTGGTGCTGGCCGACGACAATTTCGCCACCATCGCCGCCGCCGTGGAGGAAGGCCGCACCGTATACGACAATCTGCGCAAGGCCGTCATCTATGTGCTACCCGTCAGCGCCGGCCAGGCCGCCATGGTGCTGGTGGCCGTACTCCTGGGTTCCACCCTGCCCATCACCCCGGTGCAGATCCTCTGGGTCAACATGGTCACCGCCGTCACCCTCTCCCTGGCCTTCGCCCTGGAGAAGCCCGAGGCCAACATCATGCGGCGCCCGCCCCGGAACCCCGCCACGCCCCTGGTGGACGGCTTCATGCTCTGGCGCATCCTCTTCGTCACCCTCCTGATGGCGCTGGCCTCCTTTGGTCTCTTTCTCTGGGAGACGGCGCGGGGCGCCGATGTCATCACGGCACGGACCGTAGCGGTCAATGCCCTGGTGGTGGCGGAGATGTTCTATCTCTTCAACTGCCGCCGCCTGCATGACTCCATCCTCAACCGCGAGGGCTTCCTGGGCAACCGCCTGGCCCTCCAGGCCATCGCCTTCCTGCTGCTGTTGCAACTAGGCTACACCTACCTCCCCCTAATGCAGACCCTCTTCCACACCGCCCCCATCGACCTGGCCGCCTGGCTGCGCATCCTGGTGGTCGGCGTCCTCCTGCTCCTGATCGTGGAGGGGGAAAAGGCCCTGATCAGCCGTTACCAACGACGGGGGGCGGGGGGTCGCTGAAATCACTCCGCCATGAATGCGGCCGTTCTGGTCATTTTCGTCATCGTCTATCTGGGCATGATCCTGGGCGGCCTGCCCTTTGTGCAACTGGACCGCACCGGCGTGGCCCTGCTGGGCGCCATCACCTTGGTGGGGGTCGGGGCGGTCAGTATCGAAGCGGCGGTACAATCCCTGCACCTGCCGACCCTGATCCTGCTGTTCGCCTTCATGGTGGTGTCGGCGCAACTGCGGCTGGGGGGCTTCTACGCCTGGATCACCCTCAAGCTGGGGTCGCTACCCCTGCGGCCCCCGTTCCTGCTGGGGGCCCTGGTGGCCCTGGTCGGGGCCCTGTCGGCGGTGTTCAGCAATGATGTCGTCTGTCTGGCGGTGGCGCCGGTCTTGATCGACGCCTGTCGGCGGCGGGGTCTCAACCCGATCCCCTACTTGCTGGGGCTAGCCTGCGCGGCCAATGTCGGCTCGGCCGCGACCCTCATCGGCAACCCCCAGAACATGCTGATTGGCGCCACCCTGGGGCTCTCCTTCGGCGGCTATGCCGCCCAGGTGCTGGCGCCCGTACTTCTGGGCCTGGTGGCGACCTGGGCCATCATTGCCTGGCAAACGCGGGGGCACTGGACCCTGTTGGTTGATGCCAGGGAGGAGGCCCGGGGGCGGCGGACCCCCGATGCCCCAACCTTCAACCGCTGGCAAACCGCCAAGGGCTTGCTGGTGACCGGGACCCTGCTGGGGGTCTTCCTCTTCACCTCCTGGCCACGCGAGGCGGCGGCCCTGGTGGGGGCGGGGGTCCTGCTCACCAGCCGCCGACTGCATTCCCGCCAGATGCTCGGGCTGGTGGACTGGGAATTACTGGTGCTCTTCATGGGCCTCTTCGTGGTCAACCATGCGCTGCAAGACAGTGGCCTGGTGGCCGAGGCGGTGCGGGCGCTGGCGGCGGGAGGCCTGCCCCTCGAACAACCGGGCCCCCTCTTCGCGGCGGCGGTGCTGCTCAGCAACCTGGTCTCGAACGTGCCGGCGGTGATGCTGCTGTTACCGGTGGCGACCGATCCCCTGGCGGGGCCCATTCTGGCCCTGGCCAGCACCCTGGCCGGGAATCTGCTGCTGGTAGGCAGTATCGCCAACCTGATCGTGGCGGATGCGGCGGGGCGGCGCCATCTGGCGATCGACTGGCGCACCCACGCCCGCGCCGGGGTCCCGGTCACCCTGGCGACCCTGGCCATCGCCGCCGCCTTTCTGGGCTGGCGGTGGAGCGGATGGCCGGGTTAGGGGAGGGACGTATTCTCGGCGTCCCCCGCTCGCCGTCACCCGGTCCTGGATCCCGAAATCATATGTGTCTTGGGTATATACTGGTTTTCGGCCGCGCACCCGAGAACTGGGGGACCCCCGTCCCCCTATATCACCATCCGGTAACAGAAATCCCGTATCGTTACCCTTGGTGGGAACCCGATCCCGAAGGGCGCGTGTTCAAATCGAATAATAACTAGCTGTATTTACTGCCATAAAATCTAAATCCCAACCCCATTACCTGGGCAATGCTATCTTATGGCGCCCAGGAGACCTTACTCCATCCGGCGGCGCCACCGCATTAGTTGGTCGCCTTCAAACAAACTAAAGGAGGAGACATGTTTCAGGTCCGTATTCACGGCCGCGGGGGCCAGGGCGTCGTCACCGGCGCCGAAATGCTCTCGATCGCCGCCTTTCTGGAAGGTAAACACGCCCAGGCCTTCCCCAGCTTCGGTTCGGAGCGCACCGGCGCCCCGGTCGTCGCCTTCTGCCGCATCGATACCCGGGAGATCCGTCTGCGCGAGCCCATCATGGCCCCGGACGCCATCATCATCCAGGACCCGACCCTGCTCCATCAGGTTGACGTCTTTCAGGGCCTCAAGCCCGATGGCTATGTCCTGATCAACTCCAGCAAGAGCTTCGAGGATCTGGACATCGGCGAAGTGGCCACCAAGCTGCGCGCCGATCGCCATGCCTGCGTCCCGGCGACGGAAATCGCCATGAAGCACCTGGGGCGTCCCCTGCCCAACGCCGTCTTGCTCGGCGCCTTCGCCGGGCTCTCGGCGGCCATCAGCCTCGCCTCGGTCATCTCGGCGATCCACGACAAATTCTCCGGCAAGGTCGCCG
>JBGAUK010000049.1:0-25751 GCA_044228695.1 Chromatiaceae bacterium
GTTGGGCGCCAGCCAGGTAGTCATCGCCAGGGGATAGGACACCAGCAGGAAGACATAGCCCGCCATGGCGGGGTTGAAGGGGTTGTAGCCCAGCCCCCCATACAACTGCTTGACGACGATGATGGCGAAGACGATGCCGATCAGGGTCATCCACCAGGGCAGGGTGGGGGGTACGGCGATGGCGAAGAGCAGGGCCGTGACCAGGGCGCTGAGGTCACCGATGGCCGGCAGCACGGGCCGACCCCGCAGCCACATGGCCAGGGACTCGCTCGCCAGGGCAAAGAAGCTCGCCAAGGCCATGTTGATGAGGACGCCCCAGCCAAAGTACCAGACCATGGCCACCGTACCCGGGATCAGGGCCAGGATGACCTGGAGCATGACCTGGTCGGTACGGTTGAGGCGCCCGGCGAAGGGCGAGGAGACGATAGCGGTCGGCATCATGCTTTATCCCGCGGCCGTGCCGCATCTTCCGCCGCTTGCAGCTCGCTACGGCGGACCTCGGCGGCCTCCACCTGACGCTGCTGGGCAGGGGCCAGGTTCTCGGTGTTTTTGGGCGCCAGACCCTGACTGGCCAGGGCCGCCTTCTTTTCCGCCGCGCGCTTGAGGGCGGCGGCGATCGCGGCCTTTTTCGGGTCCTCGGCGACGGCATCCGGGGCCAGGGCCCCCACCACGGGGGCCCCGGGGGGCGGGGGCGGCGCCTTGTCCGCCAGGCCCTCCTTCTTCTTGCGCAGATTGGCCTTGCGCTCCTGCTCCAACCGCTCCAGGCGCGCCTCCTTGGCCTCATGGCGCTGGCGGGCGTGCTCGGCCTGGCGTTTCTCCTGGTCCCGCGCCAGGCACTCGTTCTTGGCGAAGCGGTAATACTGCACCAGAGGGATATGGGAGGGGCAGACCACGGCGCAGCAGCCGCACTCGATACAATCGAAGAGGTTGTAATCGCGCACCTTATCCAAATCCCGGGCCCGGGCGTGCCAGTACAACTGCTGAGGGAGCAGGCTGACGGGACAGGCCTGGGCGCAGGCCCCACAGCGGATACAGGCCAGGGCCGGCCCAGGGTCGGGGGCCTCCTCGGGACTCAGGGCCAGGAGACAGTTGACCGCCTTGGTCACGGGCATGTCCAAGTCGTCGCAGGCAAAACCCATCATGGGGCCGCCGATGAGCAAGCGCCGCAACCGGGGGCTCAGGCCGCCGGCCTGTTCGATGAGTTCCCGGATGGGGACCCCGATGGGCACCTCCAGGTTGCGCGGCTGACCCAGACCGCGCCCCGTCAGGGTGACGATGCGCGAGATGAGGGGCTTGCCGTCTAAGGCGGCGTCGGCGATGGCGGCGGCGGTGGCGATGTTCTGGCAGACGATGCCGATCTGGGCCGGGATCCCCCGGCTGGGCACCTCCTGGCCGGTGAGGATGCGGATGAGCTGCTTCTCCCCCCCCGAGGGATAGAGGGTGGGGATGGCGATGATTTCGATGCCCCCCGCGTCGCCACCCGCAACGAGGGACTGACGCAGGGCCAGGATGGCCTCGGGTTTGTTGTCCTCGACCGCGATCAGGCACGCATCCACCCCCAGCAGGTCCCGCAGCAAGCGGGCACCCTGGAGGATGCGTTCCGGCCTGTCCCGCATCAGGCGATCGTCGCAACTGATGTAGGGCTCGCACTCGGCGCCGTTGATGACGAGAGTCCGGATGCGGATGCCCGGCGCGGGGGTCAGCTTGACGCTGCTGGGGAAGGCGGCGCCCCCCAGGCCGACGATGCCCGCCCAGCGGATGCGCTCACGCAGCGCCTCCGGGTCGGGTTTTTTGGGGAGCGGCGGCGGCAGCTCGGCCCAGGCGTCCTCGCCGTCGGTCTCGATCAGGATGCAGGGGGCGCTCATGCCGGAGGCATGGGGGACCGGACGCTCCTCGATGGCGATGACGGTCCCGGAACTGGAGGCATGGATCGTCGCGCTCAGCCGGCCCTGCGCCTCGCCGATCAACTGCCCCTTGAGGACCCGGTCCCCGACCGCTACCACCGGCTTGGCCGGAGCGCCAATATGCTGACGCAAGGGGATGATGAGCCGCCGGGGCAGGGGGGCGCTCGCCAGGGGGGCATGATTCGACAGCGCCTTCTCGTCCGGCAGGTGCAAGCCCCCGGGGAAGGTCCAGAGTTGGCGTTGACCGGCGCCGAGCCGGTAGGGGTGCAGGGCTGAATCCAAACTAGGGGCTCCCTCGGTTCAGGCGGCGGCCCGTTCGGCCGGGCGCTCCGGATAGGGCCACCTCCAGTTGCTGGTTTCGGCCGGGATGGGGATCATGTGGATGCACTCCACGGGGCAGGGCTTGAGACAGAGTTCGCAGCCGGTGCATTCGCTGGCGATGATGACGTGCAACTGCTTGGCGGCGCCCATGATGGCATCGACGGGGCAGGCCTGAATGCAGAGGGTGCAGCCGATACACTCCTGTTCATCGATCACGGCGATAGCCTTGGGCTTTTCGGGGCCGGCGCCAGATACCGGCTCCGGATCACGGCCGAGGAGATCCGCCAGGGCAATGACCGTGGTCGTGCCGCCAGGCACGCACTTGTTGATCGGCGCCTCGCCTTGGGCGATGGCCTCGGCATAGGGCTTACAGCCGGGATAGCCGCATTGGCCGCACTGGGTCTGGGGCAACAAGGCATCGATGCGCTCGGCGAGGGGGTCACCCTCGACCTTGAAGCGGATCGCCGAATAGCCCAGCAGCAGCCCAAAGAGGACGGCGAGAAAGGCAATAGCAAGGATGGCGGTCAGCATGGCGATGCCGAGACGGCTCCAGTTAGGACTGAATCAGGGGTCTTAGGCGGACACGAGTCCGGCGAAGCCCATGAAGGCGAGGGACATGATGCCCGCCGTCACCAGGGCGATGGCACTGCCCTGGAAGGGCTCGGGCACGTCGGCCACGGCGATGCGCTCGCGCAGGGCGGCGAAGAGGACCAGGACCATGGAAAAGCCCAATGCCGCGCCAAAGCCGTAAATAGCCGACGCCATCAGGCCAAGTCCGGCCTGGAGGTTGAGCAAGGTTACGGCCAGCACGGCACAGTTGACGGTGATGAGAGGCAGGAAGATGCCCAGGACCTGGTACAGCACCGGGCTGGTCTTGCGCATCACCGTCTCGGTGAACTGGACCACCGAGGCGATGACCAGAATAAAAGCGATCGTCCGAAGGTACTCGATGCCCAACGGCGCCAGCAGGTACTCGTTCACCAGCCAGGTGCAGATCGCGGAGAGGGTCAGGACGAATGTCGTCGCCATGCCCATGCCGATAGCCGTCTCGAGTTTCTTGGATACCCCCATGAAGGGACAGAGGCCGAGAAATTTGACCAACACAAAATTGTTGACCAAGACGGTGCCAACCAAAATCAGGGCGTATTCAGTCATGGCGTTCTAGGGTAATGCAGCGAAGGAGACGGGATTGACGGCAGGCAGGCCAGCACCAGGCACTCGGATGAACAAGCATCGGGTGGTAAACAGCGGGCCCCTGAACGCCGAGACGGATGCGTGGCTTGGCTAACATGATACAAGATGACGCTCTGGCTGAATGTTGATTATTGTCAGGGGCCACGACTTGAGCCCCAGGGCTTGACGTGGGCGGCGGCATACTGGAATCTCTCGTCCCACTCTAAGTGGTGCCCCTATTGCGGCGCATCAAGCCGTCAGCCCTTTGGGAATTTTCCCGCGAATTTGTTTCCGATTGGCGTCACCAACGATAAGGAACCTCGCCCCCGTGCAACCCGGCATCTCGGTTCTCCTCGCCAGCCCCCGCCTGAAGGCCCTGCGTGGCCGACGGTTGGCCCTGCTGGGGCATCCGGCGTCCGTGACGGCCGCGGGCCAGCCGAGTCTGGATGCCCTGATGGCCACGCCCGGACTGGCCATCACCGCCGCCTTCGGTCCCCAGCACGGCATGCGCGGCGACAAGCAGGACAACATGGTCGAGACCCAGGACTATCGGGACCCCGTCCACGGCATCCCGGTCTTCAGCCTCTATGGCGAGGTGCGCCGGCCGACCGCCGCCATGCTTGAGACCTTTGATGTCCTGCTGGTGGACCTGCAGGACATCGGCACTCGCATCTACACCTTCGTCACCACCCTGACCTACCTGCTGGAGGCCTGCGCCCGGACCGGCAAGGCCGTCTGGGTGCTGGACCGGCCAAATCCCGCCGGTCGGCCCATCGAGGGGACGATTCTGGAGCCGGGCTGGGAGAGCTTCGTCGGTGCCGCCCCCCTCATCATGCGTCATGGGCTCACCTTCGTCGAACTGGCGCGCTGGCTGGTGGCGCGGCTGGAGCTGGATGTCGAACTGGAAATCGTGGCCATGACCGGCTACCACATGGACCAGGGGCCGGGTTACGGATGGCCCCTGCACCAGAGGCCCTGGATCAACCCCAGCCCCAATGCCTCCAGCCTCAACATGGCGCGCTGCTTCCCCGGCACCGTGCTCTTCGAGGGCACCAGCCTGTCCGAGGGCCGGGGCACCACGGTCGCCCTGGAACTGGTGGGGGCACCGGACATCGACAGCCACCTATTGCTGGCGCGCATGGCGGCCCTGCGCCCGGACTGGCTGGAGGGGGCCCTGCTGCGCCCCTGTCACTTCGAGCCGACGTTCCACAAACATGCCGGCCAGCTCTGCGCTGGGCTCCAGATTCATACCGACCTGGCCAGCTATGATCACGCCCGCTTTCGGCCCTACCGGCTGGCGGCGCTTTTCCTCAAGGCCTTGCGCCTGACCTACCCGGATTACCCCCTGTGGCGCGACTTCCCTTACGAATACGAGACCGACCGCCTGGCCATCGACCTCCTGGCCGGCGGCACCCTGCTGCGCGACTGGGTTGACGACCCCCAAGCCGCCCCCGCCGACCTGGAACGCCGACTCCTCGCCGACGAGACCGCCTGGCGCGAGGAACGCGCCCCCTTCCTTATCTACGACTGACCAACCACGAGGCAAATGCCATGAACGAGCCCAAGATCGCCGCCACTCAACCCGCCGCCGTCGAACTGAAGGGCGGCCAGACCATCTACTGGTGCGCCTGCGGCCTCTCCGTCAACCAGCCTTATTGCGACGGCTCCCATACCGCGGGCTTCAACCCCATGCCCTTTACGCCCCCGACGGACGGCACCTATTACCTGTGCCAATGCAAGCGGACCGCCACCCCACCGCTGTGCGATGGCGCCCACTCACGATTAGCCACGCCGCCGAAAGGTTAAGGAGGGGGCCCAATCACCAGTATTTCTCCACGTGAATCGTTCCCGGTTCCCGGCCCCGCCCGGCCTTGAAACCCTTTGCTTCGAGGATCGAGTTCACGGAGGACACCATGTCCGGATTGCCGCACAGAAAGACATCGGCCAGGTTCGGATCGAGCGGAATGCCGGCTTCCCGTTCCACCACGCCCTGCTCCAGCAAGGCCTGAATCCTACCGGTAAGCCCTTGAAAATGTGGGTCCTGATCCGGCCGGGTGATGCTTGGGATGTAGGTGAAGTTGGGACGCAACCGCGTCAGGCTTTCGAGTTCGCCACGGTAGCCCAGGTCCCAGCCAAAGCGCGCGCCGTGCAGGACGACAAAGCGCCGCTCGGTGTCCTGCAACAGCAGGGTCCTGAGCATGGAGATGTAGGGCGCCAGCCCGGTCCCCGTGGCGATCAGGATGACCGCCTTGCGGGGCGGGACCCGATCCAGGGTGAAGACCCCGCTGGCCTTGGGCCCCAGAAAAAGGGGATCCCCATCCCGCAAGGCAAAGAGCCGGGGCGTCAGATCACCGCTGGTGACGAGGGTGATAATGAACTCCGCGTAGCGGCGCTCCCGGCTCGATGACGCCACGCTATAGGCGCGACGGATGATTTTATCCCCTGGAGGAATAACCTCTTCCGGGGCAGCCTCCGCCACCCGAGGTTCGCTGCCCAGCAGCCCCAGCACCGCGAACTGGCCGGGCTTGAAATCAAAGAGGGCCGCATCAGGCTGGACACGCAGGATCAGCAGTTGCGGATTGACTTCCTCCCGCCCCACAACCCGGGCGTTATAGGGGCTCTTGGTGCTGTCACTCATGATCAGGTTAAACGAGGGGCATGGAGGTAGGGGTCACGACGTCTCCCTGGGGACCCTGGATGTCATTATTGCCTTGTCCACCCTTGGAGCGGGTCGCGCTAGAGCCCGGCCGGGGGATCCTGGACGCGGGCGGGGTGGTTGATGCCAATCTCCGCCAGCCAGGGAAGTAACTCCCTGTTTTCACGATCAATGCGCTCCAGGATCATGTTAAAGACTTCCTGACTGTCGGCAATGAAATCTTGAGGAAAGATGAAGTGGAAGTTATTCAGCCACTTGAGGTAATAGTCAGCGAAGGTCTGACGCAGCGGATTCTCCCCGTTGATGAAACCCCAGGCGAGGGACTGGACTCTGGGGTCCTCATGGATGAGCAGATAGGGATAGACATAGCGATCCGCCTCCCCAAGGTGCGCATGAATCTTGAAGCCGAGATCGCAGAGAACCTGATAAGCGGTCATGGCGTTCTGGCTCATTTCAAACATGTCGGTGGCCATCAAGGACTGTAAATCCTCGATCATTTTCAGCAAGTCTTCTTGGCTTTTGCGGAAATGCGCTATGTCATACATGAGTCTTCCTCCTCAATCTCATAGTAATTATCGATGCCAGGGCCTTCGCTGATCCGACCCTTGCGGGCAGGACCAAGAGCGATATAACGACTACCCCTTATGTTAACATTCCATTTTCATGCAAAAATGTCAACAGCGTTGGTAATAATTAGAATATTCTTAAGTAGCTTTTATCTTGCCGGGCAGACCAAGTCTAGGCCAGGACGCTAGATTTTCATACCCTTGACAAAGCCGCCAGGGGCCAGGGGCATGGCACTCACCCATGCCACTTTAGACACCGGAGGCAATGGGTAATTTCCCCCCCTCCGACGAGCCACCATCGGGGAACCGGGTAAATTCCCTCCCCATCAGCACCAGGGTGAAACCCGGGAGAACTTTATGATCTGGTTAATGGCCATCATCATCATTCCGGTAGTCATAGGCTACTTCACTTACAAATTAACCTTAAATAAACTCGAAAAAGACCGATTTTACCGACATATAAACGGGCTCCCCGATATCACCAATTCGGGCTCGCCGGGCATGGGCATCAATCAATACATCATCTGTCTGAAAAATGGCAAGGTGCATTACGAGTTCGGCAGGAACTGGATGAGTATCGCCAAAACAATTCCTCAGGATACGGATTGGATAACGGGCTCCATCCTGGGCGCCAACAGAAAAGTCATTACCAGCCTTGAAGAATTCGAAACCGAGTGCAAAAAGAAGTAAGCGTGACGCGGTTCCTCCGGGAATGATTTAACCGCCAACTTTTTCCGGGGAGGGAATCAGTTCCGCAACAATGAGCTCCGCCGTGCGCTCCACCATGTCCTGAGTACTGCCACCCTTGCCGGTCAAAAAATCTTCCGTGGTACCGGCGCCGCGCGACACCGTTTCAACGCTAAAGGAAAAGGGTTTTGATCTTTTCCCCGCAACCTTGACTTCCGCGAGCAAGGTCGCGCTGCCCGCCAGACTGCCAAACCAGACCCGGCTTGCGCGCGGGACGTCCTGCAGGGATTTAATTACCACGGTGACCTCGATATCACCGCCGGACTTGACGATCTGTTTCTTTTTATAAAGGAATTCAACCTCCAGGGCGAAATTGAGCTGCTTTTCCGCCTCCTCGGTCCCCGGGACTTCCGATTTAACTTTGATAACAACCGTTTTGAAAGCCACGGGGTTCTGCTCCCAGCCTTCGCCCCCCTGGCCCGTATATTGAATTTCCCGACTGGTGCCACAGCCGCCGAGGAGACACAAGGGCAGGATAATACCCAGGGCAATTAACGCAAACGACTTCATCGGCTGACTGGCCCTCAAGATTTTGTCATGATCCCAACGGGAGCCACCGCCGAATTCCTGCTGATTTGAAATCAGGTGGATAGGGGCGGCGACGCCGGCATTTGCAGCGGCGGTATGGGACAGTCCAGAACCGCCCCGACAGCCCGCAGCACCTCCATCTCCGCGGGCACAACCTTCTCATCCGCCAGGATGGCGGCAGCGCAGGCTTGCAACAGTTGATGCTTGGCCTGGGGCTTGAGCCCCTGCAAACGCACCAAGGCCTGATCGAGGGCGTGGTGATCAACCGGCCTTTCCGCCAGGGACAGGGTTTCCAGCAGACCCATGGCCTGCTGGGCGGCGGTCGAGGCCAGCCGGATGGCATCGCCATCGTCCTGAATCCGCGCCACGAGCGACAGGATGAGGGCACAATCCTCGGCGAGGTCCGCACATTCGGCCTGCCCCGCGCCCCCTTGCCGGCTGGGGCCGAAATCCGGCGTCAGGCCGGAGAGCAGGATGCGGGACAGACACCATTCAAAAAGCCTGACCCGCCCGTCGGCGGCAATCAAGACCTCTAGGGCCGCCCTGAAGCCCTGGGTCTGGGGTGCGGAGAGCTGGCGCAGCGCGGGCAAGGACAGGTCCAGCAGGGGCAAGCGATGTTCGCGCCGGGTCGCCAGGACGGCGGGGTAGAGACGCTCGGTCTCCGCCCCCAGACCAACCTCCGCGCTCTTTTCCAGATGGGCGATCTGGCGCCCGTGGATGGCGGCATCGCGATCCAGTAGCAGGGCAAAGACCAGGGCCTGGGCGCCATAGGGTTCGCGCGCCGCCCAGCGCAAGGCGGGATGCAGCGCGCCGATCAGAGCTTGGGCATAACGCAAATGGATCTCGTCGGGCCGTCCAATCTGATCGATGGCCGCCTGGGTTGCCTGCGCAAGACCCGTCACCGCACCAGCGGTCAGGACGGCCCCCGAGGGGCTGCCGAGACCCGCGGCCAGGGACGGGGCCCGAGCTTGTGCCTCATCCCTTGGCTCCGATGCCTCCAAGCCCTCCTCGAAGCGTCCGTTCCAGCGGGGGTCGAGGCGCCGGATGCGCGTTTCCAGGGGCGGATGGGTCGCGGCCAAACGCCCCAGGAAGGAGCTAACCCCCTGAGTGAAATAGGCATGGCTCATCTCCGGGGCGCGGGGATGGACAAGCAGGCCCTGAACGCTTGCCGCCCCGATGCGCTTAAGGGCCCCGGCGATGCCCTGGGGATTACGGGTGAACTGGACGGCGGCGGCATCCGCCAAGAACTCGCGCTGGCGACTTACCGCGGCCTTGATGAGATTCGCGAAGAGGGTGCCAAAGGAGCCCGTGGCCACCAGCCCCGCCCCCACCAGGAGGAAGGCGAAGCTGTCACGCCCGCGCCGGCCCGCCCCATGCCCACCGGCCTGGAACAGCCCCCGCCCGATCAGGCCAATGAGCAGAATCCCGTGCAGTAGGCCCGCCAGGCGGATATTCAACCGCATGTCGCCGTTGAGGATATGGCTGAATTCGTGGGCTATGATCCCTTGCAACTGATCCCGGGACAAGCCGTCCACCGCCCCCTGGGTCACGCCAATGACGGCATTGGCGGGGGTCAGGCCAGCGGCAAAGGCGTTGATGCCGGCCTCACCCTCCAGCACATAGACACTGGGCACCAGGGTCCCCGAGGCGATGGCCATCTCCTCCACCAGATTCAGTACCCGGCGCGCCGCGGGATCATCCGAATCCGGGGCGATCAGACGCCCGCCCAGGGCCTCCGCCACCGCCGCGCCGCCGCGAGACAGGACGACGACTTTATAGAGGCTGCCGGCGACAATCACGATCGTCACCAGCGCGGCAAAGCCCGCGAAGGCGCGCCCATCGAAGTCCATCAAGGTGCCCATCGGATCGGAGGCGGACAGGTTCCCGAACAGGCCCAGGATGAACATGAGCAAGAGGCTGGTGAAGACCACCAGGCCCGTGGCCCCGAGGGCGAAGAGCAGTAGCAGCCAGCCCGCGCGCCGCCGGGCCACATCCTGGGCGCCAAAGAAGTCCATGGTCCCTGACGGCTAGAAGCTGACCTTGGGCGCCTGCTGGATCGCGGCGCTATCGGCGAACTCCAGCCAGCGCGCGTCCTCGCCATGACCGAACAGACCGGCCAGCAGGTGCTGCGGGAAGGATTGACGATAGGTGTTGTAGGCCATCACCTCATCGTTGAAGGACTGGCGGGCGAAGGCCACCTTGTTTTCCGTGCTCGCCAGTTCCTCGTGTAATTGGCGCATGTTGGCATCGGCCTTGAGGTCCGGATAGGCCTCCACCACCAGATTCAGGCGCCCCAAGGCCCCCGTCAGGGCCCCCTCCGCCTGGCCGAGCCCGGTGATGGCCGCCGCGTTCGCCGGGTTCGCTGCCGCCCGCGCCAGCCCCGCCACCGCGCCCTGACGCGCCGCGACCACCGCCTCCAGGGTCTCGCGCTCGTGCGCCAGGTAACGCCTGGCGATCTCCACCAGATTGGGGATCAGGTCATGGCGGCGCTTGAGTTGCACCTCGATCTGGGCAAAGGCGTTACGAAAGCGGTTGCGCAAGGCCACGAGCCGGTTATAGATGGCAACGAGGTAAAACAGACTCAGCAAGGCGATCGCAAGAATGACGGCAGTCGAGAGTTCCATGGGTTCCTCCGGCGGATGAAGTGACTAAATTATGACCCGCCCGGCGCGGATGCCAACTTTTATTCGGGAGTGAGCGGATCAGGCCCCCTCAAGTCCGGATCGACGGGCGCCGACCCTGGCGTCGCGGTCAGCCTTGACGGCCATCCGACGCGCGCTTAGCCTTCGCCCCGAACCACCCACAAGAGGCCCGCCATGACCCCTAAGCTGATGATCCGCAACATGACCCGTCCCGAGGTGGACGAGCTCGTCAACTGGGCCGCGCGGGAGGGCTGGAACCCGGGCCGCCATGATGCCGATATCTTCTGGGCCACCGACCCCGACGCCTTCATCGCCGCGGACCTCGACGGCGAGCTGATTGGGGGCGGGGCCATCACCGCTTACGAGGGTGACTTTGGCTTCATGGGGTTCTTCATCGTGCGGCCCGAGTTTCGCGGCCAGGGTCTCGGCAACAACCTCTGGCACGCCCGCCGCGAACGCCTGCTCGCCCGGCTGCGCCCCGGCGCAACCATCGGCATGGATGGCGTTTTCGCCATGCAGGACTACTACGCCAAGGGCGGCTTCGTCTTCTCGCATCGCGACATCCGGTTCCGCGCCGAGATCCCGGACCAGCCCCCAACCCCGCCGGTGGACGCCGAGACGATCGTCCCCCTGGCCCAGGTGCCTTTCGATCAGGTCCTCGCTTACGACCGCAACTGCTTCCCCGCCCCCCGCCCGACCTTCCTGGCCGGCTGGATCAGCCAACCCGATGCCCTCGCCCTGGGCTGCCTCCGGGCGGGACAAGTGAGCGGCTACGGCGTGATCCGCCGTTGTGGCGATGGCTGCAAGATCGGCCCCTTGTTCGCTGACGACGCCACGGCCGCCAGGGCCCTCTATGTCCACCTCACCGGATTCGCCGCCGGTGGGCCCCTCTTCCTCGACACCCCGGAGAACAATCCCGCCGCCCTGGAACTGGCGCGCCAAGAGGCGATGGTCGAGGTCTTTGGCTGCGCCCGCATGTATCTGGGCCCGACCCCCGCTCTCGCCCATGGGCGCATCTTCGGCGTCACAACCTTCGAGCTGGGCTGATGGCCGAGCGCGACCTCGTCGGTTATGGCGGGCGCCCACCCCAGCCGCGCTGGCCGGGTCAGGCCCGCGTCGCGGTGCAATTCGTGCTCAACATCGAGGAAGGCGCCGAGTCCTGCATCCTCAACGGCGACGCCCAGTCCGAGGCCTATCTCCACGAGTTACCCGGCCGCCCCGCGCGCCTGGGCGAACGGGACCTCAGCGTCGAGGGCATGTATGAATACGGCTCCCGCGCCGGCGTCTGGCGCATCCTGGAGCTGTTCAGCGCCCGCGGCCTGCCCCTGACCGCCTTTGCCGTCGGTCAGGCCCTGGAGCTCAACCCCGAGATCGCCCGCGCCCTGGCCACGGCCGGGCATGAGGTCGCCGGCCATGGCTACCGCTGGCTGGACTATCGCGACATCCCCGAGGAGGAAGAGCGGCTGCACATCCGTCGCACCCTCGACATCATCGAGCGGCTGTGCGGCCAACGTCCGGTGGGCTGGTACACGGGTCGCGTCAGTCACCATAGCCGGCGGCTGCTGCGGGAGGAGGGCGGCCTCCTCTACAGCTCGGACGCCTATAACGACGACCTGCCCTATTGGCTCCCCGGATCGCCCGCCCACCTGGTGATCCCCTACACCCTGGTCAACAACGACGCCCGCTACCTGCTGCCGAACGGATTTGCCTGTGGGGACGACTTTTTCCGTCTGCTCAAGGACGCCTTCGACCTGCTCTGGCAGGAGGGCGCGCGACACCCCAAGCTGATGAGCGTTGGGCTCCACGGCCGCATCAGCGGTCATCCGGCTCGCGCCATGGCCCTGGCACGCTTTCTCGATTACGTGCAAGGCCATGAGCTGGTGTGGATCTGCCGGCGGGAAGCGATTGCCCGACACTGGCTGGCCGAGCATCCCGCCGATTGAAACCCCTAGCGGGGATGCCAGCGGCCTCGTCAGCCTCCCCAACCCTGGCGCATGAGGTTCTCGAAATCCCGTCGGGAGAGAACCCCGGCGCAGTCCCGCCAGGCGCTGTCCGTCGGCTTGATGCTGTCCTTGTAGCGCAAATCAAAGCCGGTGGCCTGCCGGCGCTCCTCGATGTAGCGGTCCATCCGCTCGCCCAGGTTCTCGATAGTTTCGATCCAATCATCCTGGATGGTATCGGGTAGCCCGCCAAAGAGGTCATAGCGATTGCGCATCCGTTCCGAAAGGCGCGCATAGACCATCTCGTCCACCGTGCCTTGATGGACCAGATTCAGCATATCCACCGCCGCGCGAGTCTGGCCGAAGCGCTTGATGCGTCCAATCCGTTGCTCCAGCCGGGTCGGGTTCCAGGGCAGGTCAACATTGATCAGGGTACCCATGGTTTGCAGGTTCAAGCCCTCGCAGGCGGCATCGGTGGCGACCATGATGCGGATATCGTGGTCGGCTACCATCCGCTTGAGCTCCTCGCGGGCCACGCCGACGACCAGGCCATCGCGGTAGAGGCGGCTGCGGTCGGCGCCGGCATAAAGACCTATCATCTCGGACCCGTGTTCGGCAGCGAGGGCGTCCGCCACCCAGCGGGCGGTGTCGTAATACTGGCTGAAAATGATGCAACCCAGCCCCAGCCAACCCTCGTCATTGAGGTAATAGCGAATGGCACGCAGCTTGGGATCGTCGTTCATGCCCCTCAAGGTCGCGATCAGGGATTCCAGGGCGGCCCGCTCCTCGTCGCACTGGATGGTCACTTCCTCCTCCATCTCCTCCGTTTCCGCTAGCTCGCTCCGGCCCTCCAGAAGCCGGGAAGCGGTATTGATACCGGCCACCACGCTGGAGCATACCCGCTGCTCCATCAGGTTCTTCATGAAGCCGCCACCCTTGCCCCGCTTGGCGAGGACGGCCCCGAAGTGGCGCGCCTCGTCGTAGGCGCGATCAAAATCCGGGGGGTTGCGCATCGCCTTGTCCAGGAAGAGGGCGTTGAAGCGATGAGGGTCCTTCGCCAGCTCCTGATCCGGGTGGACGTTCACGGCGATCTTCTTCAGCAAGCCGCGGGCCTCCAGGGTCGCCCGCTTACGCAGGACGACATGGCGGACCAGGGGATTCTCGCGCTGGAAGAAACTGGCCCCGTCGATAACCCGCTCCAGTTCGATCTCCAGATCAAGACGCAGGTCCCGGGGCAGGGCGGTCCAAGCCCCGGCCAGATGCTCCTGGGGAGATATCCCCAGATCCTCCCGCAGGTTATGGAACAGGCGCCGGGCATTAGGCTCGTTGGTGGAATCCATGGTAGGCAGGGGCGAGCGCAGCAAGAGCCAGCCGTAATCCGGGTCCGCCACCTCTTGCTCACCCTTCAGCAGCGGCAGCACCCGCGCTGGCTTATGCCAGGGTGCCAGGTCGTTGCCCAGCACAAAGCCCGTACTGCCCCGATGGAGCACCCTCATCAGGTCCCAGAGGTCCTCCGCTCGGGTCTGGATGGGCGTGGCGGTGCCCAGCAGCAGATGGTCCGAGCGGTCGGCGATGGCGAGCATGAAGGCCAGTAACCCATTGGGTTCGCCCGCCTCCGGGCCATAGCCCTGACGGGAGCGGGCCTTGTGTGCCTCGTCAAGGATAACCAGGGCATATCCCATCCCCAGGAGAACCTGCTTCTCCTGGGACGACTGAACCAGGAGCCCGGTGGAGACAATACCGATGCGTAACGGACACTTGGCAATGTGTTCCGGGCCGGATGGGGAAATGACCCGCTCCTCGGGGTCAATCCACACCTTGCGGGTCGAGTGCCAACGGGCGCAGGGGATGCCGAGCTTATCGATCATCTCGGTTTGCCACTGCTCGCAGAGGGTAGCCGGGGCAAAAATGACCATGGGTTTGCGGCGCCGACGCGCCTTTTCCAGCAAGAGGCACAGGGTCAGGGCCGCGGTACCAAGAGACAGCGTCTTGCCCAGCCCCACCTCATCCGCCAGCAGCAGCCGTACCTGGCCATGATCCTGGTAGTGACGCAGGCACTCGGCGACGAAGCCCTGCTGCCAGGGCTGCAGGGCCATGCCCTCGCGGTAGAGCGGAGACTCGATCAGGGCCGCCGGCGCCAGAATCTCATCGGTGGCGATATCCGGCAGGGCAACCTCGAAGCGCCGGCCCCGCCGCCGGACCTCCCGGCATACCGCCTCTGGCAGGGGCTTGGCGGCATGCCACAGAAACTCGAACTCGGCCTCGATCCAGGCCACGCCCTCGGGGGAGTCATCTTCCCAGAGGATTTCGTAGTGACGCTGCCAGCCATGGCGGGTCTCGTTCATGGAACCGATGAAGCCGAGCTTACGCCCGTCGGCCCGCTCGATGACCCCAGCCTTACCATGGACGAAGCCGCAAACGCTGTCCGGCGCCACCCGGATCACCTGGCCACGTTGGGCCAGGAAGGCATCCAGCCGCTGGTAGCGCTCGCGATTGAGCAGGGATTCGGCCTCGATGGAGCGCTCGTTCCAACGCCCCAGCATCCGTGCCTCGCGCACCTGGGCCACCTTCAGGTCCTCCGGGGCCAGATCCACGTTGCAAACGATGCGCACGTCCCGGACGGATTCCAGCCATTCGTGGGCGATCTCGAACAGGGAGCTGGTGAAGTAGCCGGCGATGCGGTGATAAGACCGGGCGCCCTGAAGTTGCTCGGCCAGGAAGCTCTGGTCGAGCCGATGGGTGCGGGAAGAGAGGCGGCGGATCGTCATCCTTCTCTCAGGAACAATCAGGATGAAGGCGAGCGCAGGGAAACGCTCCGGGCAACTTTCGCTTCAGGAAGTGGTTGTAGGTCTGCCGATCCACCCGAACCAGGGTCCGATCAAGCAGATTGGGGAAGCGCCCGAATGGATAGAGATCGGCATGACTCGCGAGACTGTCATGCCGCATCGGCGATCACCCGCTCCATCTGCAGCGGATAGAGCCCACTCTTTTCGGCATCCAGTATCGTGATTTCACCGATACCATCCTCGGTGTAACCGATGTGGATATTCCAGTTCAGAGACTCATCGCGCACCACCTTGCTCTTTGAGAACTCGATGAAGAGCGTGTCATCCTGTTCGTAGTAAACGATCTTCATGACGAACCCCTTTGCTTCCAGTTAATCATCACGGTTTTGATGATAATGGCTTGTTGGTTGACAATCGCGGCGCAGACCAGATTATCAGTGCGAGCGGCGAAGTGGTGAAAGATCCACCCATGCGGATGTTCTTTTATATCGAAAACCCCTTCTTCAATCAGAGTCTTTATTTCGTTCAGCGTAATATTCCGCTTCGCCATTGATTCGATTGCATGATTGGTCAACCAGACCTTCTTGTCGAATCGCTGGCTATGGAAGACGTCAGTCATTGGAGTCTCTGATGCTTTATCCGGCTGGCGATGGCCTCGGCGGCGCGGCGGATCTCCGGGCCAGGGGCCTTGGCGGCAATGAAAGCCGCCATGTCGATCA
This sequence comes from Chromatiaceae bacterium, assembly GCA_044228695.1. Lineage (GTDB taxonomy): Bacteria > Pseudomonadota > Gammaproteobacteria > Chromatiales > Chromatiaceae > M0108. Next base: position 15,983 of record JBGAUK010000049.1, read on the forward strand.
GCAGCGGCCGGCGATGCAGATAGTCCGGCACGGCATCTCTCAGGTTGGCCATCACCACCTCGGGTTCCCTGTCGGCGAGGAACTCCTGAAGGGCGACGATCAGGGCGCCCAGCGGGGTTGGGCCGATCTCGGTGTGATCGGTCAGATCCCGGGGCTTGAATTCGGGGATGGCCTTCATCCGCGCCGCGTTGGGCTTGATGCTGGCCATCACCGCGGCGTAGTCCCGCACCCGAAAGGCCTTGGCGAAGTTCTGGTAGTTGTCGAGCTTCGCGGCCCCGGTGGTCTCCATGTCGAGCATGCGGAGATAAAAGCGCTGGATGCCGCCGATGGCCGCCCAGGTCTCGCGGTCGAGTCCCTCGGGGACCAGCAGGCTGTTCGCGGTCTCGGCGGCCTGCTCGACAATCTCATCGACCACCGTGGTCTCGTCCTTGGGCCGGGGGCGCAGGGCAAAGGTGGTTACGTCCTCCCCGCCGATGCTGGTGTAGCCGGTCAGCACCTTGAGCGCCGCCGCGTAGCCGGCCATCTGTAGGTCTGAGTCGTTGAAGACCGGGGCGCCCATGCGGGCCTCGGTCTCGGTATTCAGATGCATCATCTGCCTGATCTGGGCGTCCACCTCCCGCTTGACTTCGGGGAGGAGGCGTTGCTTGAAGCCGGGACGCTCGCCGGCCGGGCGCTTGCGCAGCATGAGGATCACCGTGCCCTGGACATAGCCGCCCTTCTTGAGCTCCGAGGTGGTCTCGGTGGCGATGTACCAAGCGCCGACCACCTGGAGCCCCGAGGCCCAGAAGATGCTGACCATGTCGGACCAGACGCCGGTGTCCTGGTGGGTGAACATGACGCACTGCATGCCGTTGTCCGGCATATGGTCGGTCATGGCGCGGTAGGCTTCCACCATGCCGCGGCGGAAGTCGTCGCCGGACCCCTTGATGGCGAGGTCGCGGCGTGAGTCCCAGGTCCATTGATCGAAGGGATGCGGGAGATTTTTGCGGAGCCAGGAGATGAAGTATTCGGTGATTTCGTGGTATTGAACCGCATCCGCATAAGGTGGGTCGGTGATAAAACAATCGACGACTTCTTCGACTTGAGAGGCTGCGTCACAGACGACCGTGCACTCCTGCGTTCCAATGTCGCCTCCCTTTTCTGCACTCCCCATTAACAAAGTGTCGGCAATGTGCGATACGCTTCGAAGGCTGTAGCTGTAGTGCGTGTTCAGTGCCTGGTTGTAGAAAACGTGCGCTGTGTATTCGCCGGATCCTGGGTGACCAGTATTCCACGTGCAAAGTTTGGAGGCGTTGTCCAGAACCATCGGCAGCTTGACGAAGTTATGGGATAAGCAATCAGCCATCGCAGGATCAGTGGAGCAGTACCTGTATCGCTGAATTCCGAAAAGACTCCGCGCTCCGAACAACTGGTGCCAATACATCCAGCCGCGCTCGCGATGCAGGCGTGTGGTCTCGTCGCCCGGCTCGATCGACATATCCGGCACCAGTCCCTCATCCTGCCAGAGCGCGAGGTTTTCGGCGACGATTGACTCAACCTGTCTCTCGCGTTCTAGATCCTCATCGTTTACCGCAGCAAAAAAGGTCGTCGGACGATGCGCTTTGAGGGTTTCGAGCGTGATCCACTGGATGCAGTACAGTCGCTCCTGAAAGATGTCTTCCGGGCGGGGCATGAAATCCTGCCTTTCCCAGCGGCGAAGCCGGTTGGCGGGATTGCCGTCGGCGTCGCGATAATCGCCGCGGAGGGACTTGATTGGCGTGCGATAGGTCTTGGCATCGAGCTCGTAGATAAGATTGCCGTCGCGCACCGTGCCCAGCTCTGCGGACTTCATCGCGGCGGCCGAGACACCAGTCAGGATTTCGATGTCGAACCGTTTATTCGCATGATCCGGGACCAGCCGGGCTATCACGTTCCGGTTCTTCGAGATCACCCAGCTCGGCGCCATTGGCACCATCCAGCCGGTCTCCGGGCAGCGGGTCTCCAGGCAGTAGAGATAGGCCTTGGCCCGGTTACCCTCGCTGTCGTGCTCGATGCCCAGCGCGGTGATCTCCCGATCCACCGCCTCGGCCACCTCGCGCTGTGCCCGCTCGATCTCGGCGCGCTGCTCGGGCGCGGCGCCGATGATGTTGAGTGCCCCCCAGGTCAACATGCAGGCAATCGGATTCAAATCCGAGGCATAGACATCGCAGCCCAGGCGGGCGGCCTCGAAGGGGATGGAACCCCCGCCGCAGAAGGTGTCTCCCACCCGTGGCCGGTGGCCATAGCGCAGGATGCCGAGTTGCTCGACCAGCTCTTGGTGGGAGTGGGCATAGATCCCCAGGTGCCCCAGGTGGGCATTCACAGCGGGCCAAATCGGGGCGTATAGGGCGTCTTGGTCCATTTCCTCCGGGCGCTTACAAAGCCCGGCGCGGGACTCGTAATCGGGCAGGCGTTGCAGCATCAACCGATACAAATCCAGCTTCTGGGCCTCGGTGCACTCCTTGCGCCAACGGATGCGGATGCCCTCCTTGGCCGGGTCCAGCGGAAAGCACCAATGGCTGACCTCACCCGCGGTCAAACCCATCGCCTGAATCTTGTAGGTGAAGCAAGTCCAGGGGTTGTCCAGCGTCAGGACGCGGGCGATGTCATCGGGCTTGAAGGCGTTGTTCTCGAGTGCCCGCCGCGCCAGCCCACCCCTGTCGAAGGCCATCAATTGCTCGAAGATCTCCAGGTCCTGCTCGGGATCTTCTGTTTGTGGTAGTAGGCTGCCCAGGACGATGGCCCGGACCAGAATCAGCGGCTTGCGGCCCTTCCAGTAGGATCCCAGGGCCGTCAGGGTCTGGCCAGCGCCGGCCTTGCGCTCGCGCTGAGCCTCGAAGGAGATCTTCTGGGCGGGGAACACCGCCTCGATCAGCGCCGGGGCGCTTCTCAGGGCAAAGGGCTGGAGTTTGCATGCCCCACCCGTCACATCGATTCGTGGTTCAACCATCATTGAACTGGGATTCCCGTATTAAACCGAGCGACGCGAGCAACCGTGCGGGCGAGAGAAGCCGAAACTTGGGCAGCCCTTTGACTATCCCACCGCTCCCGCACAAAGTGGATCAGCCGGTCGTTGTACCCGAGTCCGACCGGGAAAGAGACGCCACGGGCAGGCAGGATGTCCTGCTTCAAATCCCGGCGCTTGGACTTACGGACCAATTTCAGCAGCGCTGCCTTGGGGTCCATCAAATCGTCCGGTCGTTCGGGAACCGTCACGGTTGGTAAACCGAGAAACTCAGCAAAGGCCCAGCGATCCGACAGTAACCAAGACTCCGTTTCACGCACCGCGACCCGAAACAGCAGGCGCGGGTCTGAGCCGCCAGGAAGCCAATCGGCGATCAGCTCTGGTGGACACCTCCACTGGTCCAAGTCGGTAACCAGCAGCACCGGCATGACGGTCTGCGCCATTTGATTGAAGACGCCGATCTTACTCTTTAGATAGCCGAAACCATTCCGCCGCAAACGGGTATGTACCACATGCCCCCCGCTCTGCCTGAGCAGGGTCTCGGCAACCGCCTCGCTGAGGGCATCCTCGGTGGCCACGGCAAAATCGGTCATTGGAATAGCCCAAGTTGCTCTAAACCCTGTGGGCGCGCCTTGGGCAACAGGACCTCGGCGGGTGAGAGCCCGTTGGCTAGCATTGCCAGTTCATCTGGTGTTGCGCCACGGATCAGGGAGCCGTCCTCGGCGGGGGATACCAACAGAATGGAGCGCCCATCGATGGGGTTATTCAACATCGCCTCGCTGTGGGTCGTGATCAGGGTTTGGCGCCGGTACTTTGCCTGACGCTTGATGCGGTCGATCATCAGCGGAATCTGTCTCACGATCTCGTCGTTGAGGGACAACTCCGGCTCTTCAAGGAGCAAGAGCGAGTCCCCCTCCAGAAGCGACCAGAGTAGTGCGATGAGGCGCAGAGTGCCGTCGGAAAATTGGTCCTCGCGGTGCCAGGCACCCTGGGGTCGCCAGTGGACGTAACGTGCTTCCATATGCGGCAATCCGGTGATCTCGTCCCGGTTGAAGCGCAACTCCTGGAACTGGGGGACCGCCTTGTTCAAAACCTGTTGAATCTTTCGCAGGCGCGCATCCCGGGTGTTCTTCGACGTCCGGGCCAAGCCGTCCAGAAATCCCTGACCGAAGGGATCTTCCTCCAGCCTGTTACCACTAAGCCGGTCCGCGAATTTAAGGAGTTGAGGGACCAGGTGCAGGTAGGTAGTCGAGCGAAAGAAGGTCGCAAGCGCCCGGAAGTCGACATTGGCATTGACCTGCTCCAGGTGGCTCTGGGTCAGACGCTCCTTGTCCACTTTATCCTTGTCATTCGGGCGGCTTAGGATGCAGTTACCATTGTGCTCAACCCGCTCTTCAGAGACCATGGGGCGCTGCCTTCCGGTACCCTCACTCTTGAATCCCAGTACATACAACCATTCCGTCCGGTCGTCACCCGCACCATCGGAGAGTTGGACCTCGATGCGGACCTCGGTATCCTGACGTGCCTGCAGGCAACGCAGCTTCCTGATGCCACCCCGGGTAGCTACGGCCCGCTGGAGACCACCTCCGGAGGAATCCGATACCATGCGGAGGAACCTAAAAACATCCAGAAAGTTAGACTTGCCGGAGGCATTGGGGCCGATGAGGTAGGTGGTATCCGCGAGGACAGCGTCCACCCGGCGGAAGTTTAGCCAGTTCTTGAGCCGGATATGGTCTATCCGCATGGGCTTCAGTCCTCGAACAAAGGTAAGGTCGCTTGACCGTCGGCCGCCAGTTTGCGGACCAGGGTCCGCGGCTTGAGCATCTCGTTTTGGGCCTTGTCACCCAGGGCGTAGCGCAGGGCGACCCGCCAACCCTCCTCCGCGTCCTCGACCCCGCCGGTGGCGAGGGCCGTCATGCCGAACAGCCACCAGCGCTCTTCTGGACGCAGCGCCAGCCAATTGCGCAAGGCGATGCCGATATGCTCCGGGTCCAGGTGCTCGATGGCCCAGGCCAGGACGCACAATTCCTTGCCCAACAGCCGGTCGATGGGGGTTTCGCCCACCCGCCAGGTCCCAGGGGCCAGGTTGTGCTCCGCTAGCCGGGCGTTGAAGGCCCGCTGTACCTCGGCGCGGATGGCGGTCCAGCGGGGGCGGTCGAGGAGTACGCGGTCGAGGACCTGTACCCGGCCGCTATCGCCCGTCATACCCAGATGCTCCCGGATCAGGACGGGCGCGGTGTTGCCGCGTGGAATGGCCACCACGAAGTGATGCGGCTCCGAGGTTGCCGGTACACCAAAGCCCAGGGTGGGATGGGCGTAGGCCGCCTTCTTGCCAGGGGCCGGGGCCTCCGTCGGGGTGCTTCTGGCGGAGCTGGCGCTCATGCCTCACCCTGGACGACGTCACCGGGAGCGAGGGCGATCCCGACCACCTCGGCAAATTCCTTGAGGGCATAGCCGTCCCCAAAGGTGACTCCGCCACGAATCAGTACCTGGACCTCGGCCTGGGGATCACCCAGGGCCTGGCGGATACCGGCAATGGCCGTCTCGATGGCGGCGACGGTCAGGGCACGGTCGTTGAAGCGGATCTGCACCGCTGTCTCGCCCGCGCCGATGAGGATCTGGACGCCGCGCAGCAAGGTGTCTTTGCGGTCCTTGAAGCGTTGGATGAGGGCGAAGGCGCGATCGGTGGTATCCAGGGTGACTTTGGCCTTGATTAGGCGGGCCGGTTGGTTGTCGTCGATGATGACCCGGTCATCGCCATCGGCGGGGATTTGAAAGCGGGCGCTTTTCTCGACCTCGCCGGCCTTGGCGGCGATCAGGACGATACAGCCCTGGGCGGGGACGGCAAAGGGCTCGCTATAACGGGCGCCTTCCTTGGCGTTGGTGCCATCCAGGCTGTAGCGCATCTCGGCGGGGGGCGTGCAGCGCAACTCGACCTTGCGGGTGTTGGCGACCTTGTGGATTTCGTGGCGGACGGTGAGTTCGGCGGTCCAGCGCGTCGGCGTCCCCGTCCCATATTTTCCAGCACCATCCATGGCGAGAAAGTACAGGGTGGCCTCGGTGGTGCGGTAGTCCTCCAAGTCCAGGATTTGCTCGTCCCGGTCACAGACATCGGCGGTTCGGGACACAAAAACCCGCGGGCTATCACCCGCATTGCGCGGCGTGAGGGAGAGACTGGTTTCACCGGTCTCGCGATGGGTGTTGAGCAGGGTGACATTGACGGAGGTCATCTCCGGCGGAAAGGGTCCCTTCTCGATATGGCCCTCGGTAGTCTGGCGCCAGCGACCCTGCTTGAGGGCCTCGTCGCGCAGTATTTCCAAACCGCGCGCCCCGGGCAGCCAGGGCCAGGTGGGGTCGGTCTTGGCGCGCATGACCAGATCGCGCCAGGGCAGGCGGCGATCATGGGCGGGCCAGAGATAGGTCTCCGCCATGGCCCAGTAGGCCGGCAAGTCCTCCAGCATATCCAGAGCCAGCTTATTGTCGCAGCGTCCGCTGGCCAGAAGCCGCTCGATCTGGGCCTCGGCGGAATGTTCGCCCTGGCCAAAGCTCAGGCCGTTGTCGATGGTGGCCATCACCAGCTCGCCAGCGCCACCGGGAAAGAAGAGCCGGTTGTAAGCGCCAGAGACGGCCTTGGTGAAGCGCTCGGACAACTCCTCATACTTATCGCGGGCCGCCTCGAAGAGGGTATCGCCGGGTTTGAGGTTGGCGCTGATTTTCTCGATGGCATAAAGCTCGCGCAGCCGGACCTCGACCTCATTGGCGAGGTGGCTGTCGTGGCCAGACAGGATGAGTACGTTGTTCTTCTCCTGCTGGAAGTTGAAGAAGTTGTGAATTGCCTCCGGCGGGGTGCGGCCATCCGGCTGCACCACCAGCAGGATCCGGGCGCCGGTGAGCCTGACATCATCAAGGCGCGGCATGATCTGCACTTCCTGATAAGCCGCGCGGGATTTGCTCTGATTCTGGAACAAGCCGGTCAAGCGGTTGATGAGGGCCTGCTCCAGCTTGGGCGGCGGGATCTGCTTGGCGTCGCGCTCGATGCGCCGGCCGAGGTTTTCCGTCTCCTTGAAGTAAAAGGCTTCGCCTTCGCGATGCAGGTACCAGGCGCGGTCACGCAGGCGATTCAGGCCGGCCAGGAACTCATCGGCCTTACGGTTGGGCGCGGCCAGATATTCGATAATCTCGGCCTGGGTCAGGCCGGTGTGAGCACCGACGGCGCGGGAGAGGGAGGCGGAGAGAACCAGCTTGGCGACCTGGGCGGCGGCATCGCTACCTAGATCGCCGTCGATCTCCTCGGCGCGGGCGTTGCCCTGATCGGCGATGTCGTTGACGACGGCGGGTAGCAGGGCCGGGTTGACGCGCTGGATCTCGTCGCGGACCTCGGTATCGTTGAGGTCCAGGTGCTGGGTACCGATCAGGAAGACATCGTTGGCGTCCCGATTCCAGACGCTGCGCAGCAGGCGGGCGGTGAATTGCATCAGGCCACGGGTCTGGCGAAAACCTTCGTTCTCCTTGAACAGGGCCACCAGATTCTTGAAGGAGGGGTGGAAGGGGTAGGTGGCCCGCACCTCCTCGGCTACTTCTTCCATGGCGCGGGCAGTGATGTAGCCCCCATCCTCGGCGGCCTTGACTTGCTCGGCAAAGGCCTCGGCCACGGCATCGATCAGGCGCTCGTCGGGGAGGTGGCTGAAGAGCCGTTTCTTGAGGATGGAATAGATCTCGTTGCCGGCAAGCTGGACCGGGGTAATGATTTGGGCTTGGCGGCGGGTCTCCTGCGCCAGATTGGACATGATCCGCGCGAGATCACGGCTCTGGGCCTCGTAGCTTCCCGAGAGGTTGGCGATGACCACGCAGCACTTGGGTTGCTTGATGGCCGCACTGAGCAGGTTGGCCAGGCTGTAGGTCACCAGATCGGCCAGGGAACCCCGGCCTACGGCGCGGGTGTCGGCATTGAGCAAATAGGGCGGTAGCTCGTCGAGGAGGATCAGGGTCGGCGCCTCGCCGATGATCTCCAGCCATTTCTTCTCATCCACCCCGCGCGGGCCATCGATCCAATAGGGGCGGATCAGGTCAGCCTGGCCTAACTGGGTGGCGATTTCGCCCCAAATGAAGTGCTCGGGGTCATTACGACCGTTGAAAGCGGCGATGCGAGCGGGACCAAAATTCAGGCGCTCCGCGAGATCCGCGGGGAGTACGGTGGGACGGAGACCGGGGTGCTTGGCCAAAAGGCCAAGGGCTACCATCAGGTGCGTCTTGCCGCCGCCCATGGCCTGGGCCAGCTCGAAGGCGGCTTGATCTGATATACCCGCAAGACGCAGCAGGCCCTCGCGGAACAAGGCGTCCATACCTTGGGTGATGTGGTTGCGGGCAAAGAAGTCGCTGCCGTTGCCTTGGTCAGTGATGAGATCCGAGAGGTTCTCGATCGCTTCCGTCATCCGATAGTCATGGACCATCGGGTGGATCTTGCAGCTATCACGAACGGTTCCGAGCACGCCTACCCCCTGGTTCATCCCTGTCTGACAAGCAGCGCGCAAGGCTGATCAGGCAGGAAGCCTTCCCTTGTGGTTGTTGTTGTGTTCTGGTTGATTGACGCCACCAGGCCCCTTAATGGCATCACCTTCCCCGGCCGGATGGTACCACCATTAAAGCTGGCCATAGCGTCTCCCGGAACGGGTGCGGACGGCAGCGGTAGGGCGCTGGCACCGAGAGGCACAACCTGCCTGTCAGCGATAGCCTAAAATCTCAGCATCGCATCCACTAGCTGACCTTCGGAGCGCCCCTACCCATGCGGCATGGACTTTTCATCCTCGCCTTGCTGGCCACCGCCTGGCTCACGGCCTGCGGCCAGGAACCCCAACTGACACCCCTTCCCTCCGGCGCGACCGTCCTCGCCTTTGGCGACAGCGTGACCTTCGGGACGGGAGCCGCCCCGGGGGAGGATTGGCCAAGGGCCCTGGCCCTCAAGACCGGCTGGGAGGTGATCAATGCCGGGGTCCCGGGGGATACGGCGGAAGCTGGCAAGAGCCGCATCCAAGCCCTGCTTGATCAACACCAACCCGCCCTGGTCATCATCGAAATAGGGGGCAATGACTTCCTTCGGCGCCGACCGCGACAAGCCGTGAAGGAGGATCTGCGGCACCTGCTGCGCACGGTCAGGCTGAGTGGGGCGCAAGCCGTGCTGGTGGCCGTGCCGGAATTGTCCCTGCTCAACCTCGTCATCGGCAAAGGGGATGCGCCCCTCTACCAGGAACTGGGGGAGGAAGAGGCGGTACCGGTTATCGACCAGGTGTTTTCGGAGATCCTGAGCCAGCCAGAACTCCGGGCGGACCAGATTCACCCAAATGCCGAGGGCTATCGACGGATGGCCTCCGGCATTTACGATCACCTGAAGCAAGCGGGAGCCCTGTGACTCCGCTAGCGCCATGCCCCTATGACACGCCCGATGTCTATTGACAGGAGAACCGATGCAAGACCCCCAGCCGACCCCCGCCGCCGCGCCACCGGTCCAACCACTTGCCCTAGGCTTACTCAAGCATCTGAGGATCAGATGCATTTCCGAGATTGGCTGGCTCGACACGCCCACCATGCTTGCGGATATCGCCGCCGCCGGCGGGATGAGCACCAATCAATATCGGCTGCCCTGGCCCCCCTTTGGCGACCAGCACCCTGCCAACGCCGCCGGGTCCTCGGCCCTGATCGAGGCGGAAACGCTGGACGGCCAGCATTATCGGGTCCTGTTCGATACGGGCTGGAACCCGGCCTGGATGGAGCGGCGTTTCGCCGAAGAAG
>JBGAUK010000004.1:0-93360 GCA_044228695.1 Chromatiaceae bacterium
CCTCGTCCGAACCGGGTTCAGGCGCCTTTGGGGGCCAGGGCCCATCCTCGGGCTATAGGGGACCGGTGGAATATTAGCGGGTCTAAATCCGGCCGGGGGCTTGAGCCTCCGGCCGGCCAGGTGTCGCCTCCGGTCAGCGGACGATATCCGTGATCTTCCAGGTCACGCCTTCCAGGCGGAGGCGGATGTGAGTGTCGTTATAGCCCAGCTTGCCAAGCCGGACGAGGAAGCTGTTCCAAGACTCGAACATGGCAAAATCGACGGCCGCGAGGAAATAGGCCGGGCGTTTATCGGTCCCGGCGGCCGCGGCATCGCGCAGTTGGGTTTGGACCCATTCGAGGTTGATAGTCTCCTCCAGGGCGACCTCCCCGGCCCGCTGGAGGCTATTCTGGAACCAGCCCATGGGATTGTTGCCGGTCGTGACATTCTTCAGCCCCAGCGCCCATTCCAGACGCTGCTTGGTGTTAGCACGAAGGGCATCAAGATCGACGAGAGGTTCCAGGGCGGAGGGTTCGGTTCGACCCAGGGCATCATCAATGCGGTAGAGGTGATAGTAGGGCCAGAAGATGAAGACGACGATGAAAACCAATAAGACTGAAACCAGGAAGCGCATGAGGGCCTGCTGACCTGAGCGGTCGCGTTGGGGAGTAGGGTCGCCATTCTAGCCCCCTGACCATCCCCCAGCCAGGGGCCAGTGCCTGGACAGGCTATAATAGACTAGGGTTTCAGAAAATTGCGGAGTCGAATCAACGATGGAAGACATCACCCACAGCCTGGCTCTGACCCTGGGTGTTGGTTGGGCCAGCGGGATCAACCTCTACGCCGCTATCTTGGTATTGGGCTTTATGGGCCTGACCGGGCGCATGGACCTACCGGTTGGCCTGGAGGTTCTCAGTGATCCCCTGGTGATGTTTGCGGCTGGTTTCATGTACCTGATGGAGTTCTTCGCTGATAAGACCCCCGGCGTGGATACCGCTTGGGACAGCATTCACACCTTTATCCGCATCCCCGCTGGCGCTCTCCTGGCTGCGGGTGCAGTCGGCGATATCGGACCTGGTGCTGAACTCGCCGCGGCCATAGCGGGTGGCGGACTGGCGGCTGCTACTCATGCCGCTAAGGCCGGTGCCCGCGTCATCATCAACACCTCACCCGAACCCTTTAGCAATTGGGCGGCCTCCTTCACGGAGGATTTCGCCGTGGTGGGCGGTTTGCTGGTGGCCGTCAACCACCCCCTGGTCTTCCTGGTGCTGCTGGTTCTCTTTATCCTGCTGTTGATCTGGCTGCTACCCAAGCTCTGGCGCGGCATCAAGCGCGTTTTCAGCGGCCTCGGGCGTTTATTCGGGGCCAGGCCCGCGGCGCCTCCGCCGCCACCCCAGCCACCCGGCGGGCCACCCCGGCTGGAACGGCCCAAAGGCGAGGACTGAGACATGCTTCCTGGCGTCAAGACCTATCTCGTCGGCGGCGCGGTCCGCGATCGGCTCCTGGGGCGACCGACGACGGAGCGTGATTTCGTGGTGGTCGGGGCCACCCCCCAACAGCTGCTGGACCTGGGATTCCGTCAGGTCGGGGTGGATTTCCCCGTCTTCCTGCATCCCAAAACCAAGGACGAATATGCCCTGGCGCGCACCGAGCGCAAGACCCTGCCGGGTTATCGGGGCTTCGTGGTCCATGCCGAGCCGGACGTGACCCTGGAGGAGGACCTGCGCCGCCGTGACCTGACCATCAATGCCCTGGCGGAGGACGAGGCGGGCGGCATCATCGACTACTACGGTGGCTTGCAGGATCTCGCGGCACGCCGGCTGCGGCATGTGTCCGAGGCCTTCGCCGAGGACCCGGTTCGCATCCTGCGCGTGGCGCGTTTCGCCGCCCGCTACGCCGATCTGGGCTTCGAGATCGCCGACGAGACCCTGGACCTGATGCGCGCCATGGTCGCCGCCGGGGAGGTGGACGCCCTGGTGCCGGAACGGGTCTGGCAGGAACTGCACAAGGCCCTGACCGAGACCCGGCCCTCGCGCTTCTTTCAGGTGCTGCGGCAGTGCGGGGCCCTGGCGCGGCTCTTCCCGGAGTTGGACCAGCTTTGGGGCGTGCCCCAGCCGGTTCAGTGGCATCCCGAGATCGATACTGGCGTCCACGCCATGATGGTGCTGGATATGTCCGCCCGCGTCTCCGGGGAGACGGAGGTGCGGTTCGCCGCCCTGACCCATGACCTCGGCAAGGGCACCACCCCGGCGGACATCCTGCCTAGCCACAAGGGCCATGAGGAACGGGGCGTGACCCTGATCCATGACCTCTGCGAGCGCTTCCGGATACCCATCCGCTATCGGGAGTTGGCGGTGATCGCCGCCCGTTATCACGGCCTGGTCCACAAGGTCGCTGAATTGCGGCCCGCCACCATCGTCGAGGTCCTAGAGGGGACCGACGCCTTCCGGCGACCCGAGCGGTTCGAACGGTTATTGCGGGTCTGCGAGGCGGATTACCGCGGCCGCGAAACCTACCAGGAACGCCATTATCACCAGGCCGATCGGTGGCGGGCCTATCTGGTGGCGGTTCAGGGCATCGATATCGGGGCCATCGCCCGCGCGACGGGGGAGCGGGGGCGCATCCCGGAGCGGGTGCGCGAAGCCAGGGCAAAGGCGGTGCGGGCCATCCAGGAGGAGACGGCGCAGGCCTGACCGCCGGAAACCCGGCGCCTCCCTCAGGTGCGCTCCTGGATGTATTTCAAGGCCCGGCTCAGGCTGAGCTCGATGTTGGAGGGGCCGGTCCTGATCAGAAAGGCCTCCTCGTTATTCTTGGCGCGCAGAAAGACCGGGGTGCGGGAGCGCTCGCACTCCACGGCGCCGATCCGCTTGCCCTCCAGCTCGTAGAGTTCGAACCGCACCTGTTGGGCATATTCGGCGCCCAGGTGTTGGTTGAGCAGATTCTTAAAGTGCAGCAGGCACTTGTCGTCGTTTTCGAAGCCATCCGCAGCGAGGCCGAGCAGGTTGCCATCATCGGCTACACCCAGGAGCACGATGCCCCCCTCGGTGTTGAGGAAGGCCGTGACGCCCTTGAGCCAGGCCAGCTCGATCTCTTTCCCGGGTCGGCCGGTATGGAGGTTCTGGCGCATGGTGGATTTGAATTCGAGATGGGCGTCCTCGCCCCGTCCAATGAGGTCATAGAGGTCGCGCTCGGGATTAGCGCGGTCGATGGTCAGGCGGGGCAGGTCGCGCAATTGGCGGCTGTATTTGCGGATCACCACGGCGGCCAGGGCAATGCCGAGTCCGGCGATGATCAGAGTGATCAGGGCCAGGGCGGGCCAGCGGCTGGTCAGGGCGGCGCCGGGCGTGGATTCGGGCATGGCGATACCAAACCAGGCACCCGCGGGGTTGTCCGAAAGGGGTCGAAATCCGCCCAGCCAGGGTTGGCCACCACTGACAAAGGGCACTAACTCCTCGCTGGGCCGACCGGCGGCGCGCCAGGCGGCGGTGGCATCGAAGAGGAGAGGGCCCCCATGCTGGTCATGGGCGGAGAAGAAATCGCCCTGATCCGGGCCCTGCTGGCCAGCGGTGTCGGGTAGATAGAGGCCACCCCCGGCATCCAGCAGGAAGGCACGGCCTTCGGACCCCAGGGGCAGGCCTCCCAGGAAGTCCAGAATTTGACCCAACAAGAGGTCGAAGGCCAGAACCCGGGTCTCACCCTGGCTCTCCCAGGTGATGGCGGCGGTAACTCCCGGCAGTTTTACGGACTGAAAGCGATAGGGATCGCTCCAGCCGACCTGGCCACCCGCCGTCAGCGCCGCCAGGTACCAGGGTCGCTCCCGCGGGTCGAGATCCCAGGGGGCTTCCCAGGTTGCGAGTGGGGCGCCCTGGGCGTCGAGTCGGGTCCAGGTCAACAACCCCGGGCGCTCCGGATCACGCTGGCTGACCAGCCATTGATCGGCCTCGCGGCGCAGGAAATACTCACCGCCAAACTGGTCCGCCAGGATAGCCCCGGAGATCTGTTCCAGGTGGCGTAGGATGGGAATGAAACGGGCATTGAGTTGCCCGGGTTCCAGGTCCGCCGCCCCGTTCATCACCAGGCTGTCGCGGGCAATGACCAATTGGCGGGACAGGGGCTGGAGAAAATTGCCGATCTCCTCATGGGCCATCTGGGTGGCATCGCCGACCCGCGCCGCCGCCAGGTCCCGCTTCAGCTCACTGATCAGCCCCCAGGCCACCAGGGCCAGCAGGCCGGCGGTGAAGAGGATGAGCAGGACCAGGTCCCGGAAGAGGCGGGAGCGGATGGGTCGGGAGGCGGGCATAAATAGGGGTGCTGTGGACATGGCAATCAGTATAACAGGGCCCTTCCCGATCCCGCCGCACCGGCGGACGCCTTGGCCTGGTTGGGCTATGATGGCCACCTCGCGGCTGGTACCATCCCCCTATCCGATTACCCTCTTAATCTATTCCCACAGGAGCCACCTCATGTCCCAGGTCTTGTATGAAGCCAGCCCCTCCCTGGTCCGCATGAACCCCTTCGGTTCGGTCCTCCTCATCCTGGCCCTGGTCGGCGGGGTGATTCTCGCCACCCCGCCGGTGGCCAGTGGCTTGAGTGCCAGCCTGGCCCTTGATTCCCGCTTTGTCAGCTTGGTGGGACTGGCCGTCGCGGCCCTGGCCTTCCTCTGGTTGCTGGTCTGGTTCGTGAAGACCAAGATGGATCATCTGGTCATCAAGGCGGACGAGATCGTCTGGACCCATGGCCTCTTGAGCAAACAGTACACGGAGATTGCCCAGACCTCGATCCGGACCGTGCGCGTCCAGCAATCCATCCTGCAACGTCTCATGGGTGCTGGCGATGTGCTCATCTACACGGCGGGCGACATGCCCGAGGTGCTGATCCGGGGCTTGCCCGAGCCGGAGAAGCTGCGTCAATACACCAGCGCCTCGGAACGGGGCTGAGCCATGGGCGCCCCCTCTGGCGACCTCAAGCTGTTTGGCCTCCTGACCCTGGCCGCCCTGGCGATCATCGGCCTCCTGGGCTACCTGGGGGCGCCCCTGGTGGCGGAGGCCAGCGCCGCCCTGGCGCCCGGCATCGGGCTCAAGACCGCGACCCTCTGGGGCTTCGGCACTACGGTCGTCCTCTTCCTGCTCTTCGCCCTGGTGGCGGGGGATGGCCTGCTCGGTGAACTGCCCTTCATGTTCGGGGCCTTCTTCACCTTTTTCGCCATCCTGACCCTGCTGATTGCCTGGATTTTCTGAGCGGCGCGCGCAATTCCCCGCATGGCCCGCGATACCCTGACCCAATGCCCTGAGTGTGACCTGCTGCAGCTCAACCCCTTGCTGCCTCGGGGGGCGGCGGCCCTCTGCGCCCGCTGCGGTGCCCTCCTGCACCGCAACCGACCGGACAGTCTGGAACCTACCCTGGCGCTGACCTTCGCCGGCCTCATTCTCTTCCTTGTCGCCAACAGCTTTCCCTTTCTCTCCCTGGAGATGCAGGGCCAGGTCCGCGCCACCACCCTGGTCACCGGGGTCATCGACCTTTACGCGGAGGGCATGTGGGGCCTGGCGGGGGTGGTGCTCTTTACCAGCATTCTGGCCCCGGGGCTGCAACTCGCTCTCTTGTTGATCGTCCTCATCCCCCTCAAGCTGGGCCGCCTTCCCGCGCGCTTCGCCTTCCTGTTCCGCCATGTCCGCACCCTGGCGCCCTGGGGCATGATGGACGTCTTCATGCTGGGTATCCTGGTCTCGACCGTCAAGCTGGCCTCCATGGCCGCCATCGTCCCGGGCACCGGCCTCTATGCCTTTGGGCTGCTGATCCTTGTCCTGGCGGCCGCCCAGGCCTCCCTGGACCCGGATATCGTCTGGTCGCGCCTGCCAGATCGCACCCGCAGGCCTTATCAAGCCGGGGAACCGACCCTTTCCTGTCCCGTCTGCGAACTGGTGGTGCCGGTAACCAGTCCCCACCGCCGCCTTGGCCGGCAGTGCTGTCCGCGGTGTGGCGAAATCCTGCATCGGCGTAAGCCCCGCAGCCTGCAACGCACCACGGCCCTGATCCTGGCCGCCCTCATTCTCTACATCCCGGCCAATGTGCTGCCCATCATGCAGGTCACCTCCCTGGGCCGAATTCAGACCGATACCATTATGAGTGGCGCCCTCTTTCTGATCGAAAGCGGCATGTGGCCCCTGGCCCTGGTGATCTTCATCGCCAGTATCTTCGTACCCATGCTCAAGATCCTGATCCTGATCCTGCTGCTGGTTTCGGTGCGCTGGCGCTGGACCTGGCGCCCACGGGAGCGGACGCAACTCTACCGGATTCTCGAACTGGTTGGACGCTGGTCTATGGTCGATATCTATGTGGTCACCATCCTGGTGGCCTTGGTGCAGTTGGGCAACCTCGCCAATGTGATCGCCCAGCCGGGAGCCCTCTTTTTTGCCGCCGTGGTGGTGCTAACTATGCTGGCCTCCATGAGTTTTGATCCCAGACTGATCTGGGATCGGCAAAGCCAGGCACCAAAAGCCTAGTTTTTACCCTTAAGCCCCCATCTTCCGTCCACCACTCACCCCTTCACACCCAACCCCGTTTTGCCGAAGCCCCGCCATCCCGGGCTTTGGCCACGAGAGGAGCAACCCCGATGACTCTACGCACCCTGATTTTCGCCCTTGGCTTGGCTACCCTTGCCCCCGCCGGCCTGGTGGTGTCCGCCACCGCGTCCCCACCCGAAGCCTTCACCCTGGCCCCCTTGCCCTATGCCACCGATGCCCTGGAGCCCGTCATCGACCAGAAGACCATGGAGATCCACCATGACAGACACCATGCCGCCTATGTCAAAAACCTCAATCAGGCGGTAGCGGCTGATCCGGCGCTCCAGGGCCAGTCTTTGGAGGCCTTGCTGGCCAACGCCTCCCGCCTGCCGGCGGCCGTGCGCAATAACGGCGGTGGCCATTTCAATCACAGCCTCTTCTGGACCCTCATGGCCCCGGTGGGGCAGGGAGGTGAGCCATCCGTGGCCCTCCGGGCCCGGATCGACCAGGATTTTGGCTCCTGGGATAAGTTTGTCACCGCCTTCGAGGAGGCCGGCCTCAAGCGCTTCGGCTCGGGCTGGGCCTGGCTAGTGTGGAGCGATGGCCGTCTGCAAGTCATCTCCACGCCCAATCAGGATAATCCCCTGATGGACCTGGCGGAGGTCAAGGGCGCGCCCATCCTCGCCAACGATGTCTGGGAACACGCCTACTACCTCAAGCACCAGAACAAGCGCGGCGACTATCTCAAGGGGTGGTGGCAAGTGGTCAACTGGGAACGGGTGAACGCCCTCTTCGCCGCGGCGACCCAATAAGGAGAGGGATGCACCCTTTTTCCATGCTTGCTGCACCTAATGGCGCGGCTGGGGGCTTATGCTAGTTTCCAGAGTCAGGGCACGGCGCCCCACCGACTCGAGCCAACCTTATCACCAGCGGAGATCGACCATGAAGATGAAAATGACCCTCATTGCCAGTGCCCTTGGCCTGATGGCGATGACCAGCACGATCACGGCGCAGGCCTGTGGTTGTTTTGGTCCCGGTCAGGGACAGGGGCCGGCGAATTGCGGCATGATGCAACCGGGCCCCGCCATGGGGGGCGGCGGCCGTGGTCCCGGCGGGGCTGGCCCTGGCCGGGGTGTGGATGCCCACCTGGGGCGTATGACGGCCATGCTGGGACTGAATCCAGAACAACAGGCCGAAATCCGGGCTATCCTGGAAGTCCAGGAGGCCACCCGCCAAGCCATGCGGGAGGCCATGCGCGATGCCATGAAGGAGCAGGTGGACGCCGTCCTCACCCCGGAACAGCGTGCCCGGCATGACCAGATGATGCAGGGGCGCGGTCAAGGCCCTGGCGGCAAGGCCGGCGGTCGCGGCCTGGGCCGCTGTGGTCATGGCCGGGGTCCGGGAGCGGGTTGGGGACCTGGGACTGGCTTTGGCACGGGTCCGGGTCCCCAAGCCAGCCCCCTTGACACCAGCGTCCCAACCGCGCCCATCCCGGCCAACTGATCGAGGTTCTCCTGGATCTCATCCCGGGTGGTCAGGGATTACTGCCCCCACGGACCTTGAGTCAAGATGTTGGAAGAACGCACCACCGATCCCTATCCCGAACCCCTGCCGGAGGCGGAGGTTGTCCTCCCGGGGCGGCTCTCCACCATCTGGCTGATCCCCCTGCTGGCCCTCGCCATTGGCGGCTGGCTGGCCTGGCAGAGCTACAGTCAGCGGGGTCCGGAGATCCAGATCGCCTTCAAGTCCGCCACGGGCTTGCAGGCGGACCGGACCAAGGTCAAATTCATGGACGTGGAAGTCGGCCAAGTGACCAGCATCTCGGTCAGCCCCGACCTCACCCACGTCCTGGTCAAGGCCCGCCTGCTGGCGGACAGTGAACGCTACCTTAAGGACAAGACCCGTTTCTGGGTGGCACGCCCGCGGATTTCCGCCACCGAGGTGACGGGGCTGGAGACCCTCTTTTCCGGGGCCTACATCGCGATCGATCCGGTCCTCGAAGGGGAGTCCACCCGGAAATTCGCGGGTCTGGATACCCCGCCCTTGGTCACGACCTCGGAACCGGGCAAGCACTTCATCCTGCACGCCACCACCCTGGGGTCCCTCAATATCGGCTCGCCGGTCTTCTATCGCTCCATCCAAGCCGGGCAAGTGGTGAGCTATGACCTGGACAAGGATGGCCAGGGGGTGAGCATCCGGGTCTTCGTCTCGGCACCCTACGAGCGCCTGGTGCTCACCAATACCCGCTTCTGGAATGCCAGTGGCCTGGACGTCAAACTGACCCCCGACGGCATCCAGATCGATACGGAATCCCTGCTGTCCATCATCATCGGCGGCGTCGCCTTCGACAATATCCAGTCCCTGGAAGATCAGGGCGGGGCGGCACAGGATAATGACACCTTTCCCCTCTATGGCAACCAGGCCCAGGCCAGCGAGATCACCTACTCCCAAAAGGTCAACTATCTGCTCTATTTCGATGGCTCGGTCCATGGCCTCGAAATTGGCGCCCCGGTGATGGTGCGCGGCATCAAGATTGGCAAGGTGCTGGATATCCGGCTGGATTTTGATGTCGAGAACCGCAACTTCCTCATCCCCGTACTCATAGAACTGGAACCCGAACGCATCGACGAGGTTCAGGATATCCAGGATCTGGAGCAGGAAGACATGATGGCGGAGCTGGTGGCCAACGGTCTGCGCGGCCAACTCAAATCCACCAGCCTGCTGACGGGCAAGCTCTACGTCGATCTCGACTTCCATTCCACCGCCCCGCCCGCGCGCCTGGGCCAGCGGGGGGATTTGACCATCCTGCCCACGGTGCGCGCCCCCCTCGACGCTATCACCAACAAAGTCAGCGTCTTACTGGGAAAATTCGAGGCCATGCCTCTGGAAGAGATCGGCAACGACCTGCGCGATGCCATCAAGGGCGCCAAGGGTTTCCTCACCTCCGCGGGCCTGACCAACGCCCTGACCGAGATGGATGGCGCGCTCAAGCAGTTCCGCGTCACGGCCAGCAGGGTGGACGAGCAGACCTTGCCCAAATTGGGCGCGGCGGTGGAACAGGTGCGCGCTACCTTCAAGTCGGCCCAAGGCGTTATCGCCCCGGATACCGCCCTTTATAATGACCTCAAGCGGGCCCTGACGGAAGTTGCCACCGCCGCCCGCTCCATCCGCGAGATGGCGGACTACCTGGCACGACATCCGGAGGCCCTGATCAAGGGCAAGGGGGCAAGATGAGGCGTGGGATGGTCATGATCAGCCTGCCGTTGGCCGGCCTGGCCCTACTAACGGCTTGCGCCTCCTCGCCGGAGTCCAGCTTCTATATTCTCTCGCCCCTGCCGGAGGCCAAGTCCCGCCAGGAGACACTGGTCGAGGGCCGGCTCAGCCTGGGCATAGGCCCCGTCACCGTGCCGGATTATCTGGACCGACCCCAGCGGGTGTCGGGCGTTGGGAATCAGCGAATCGAAGTGGACGAATACCAGCGCTGGGGCGGCTCCCTGCGCGCCGACATCGCCAATACCCTGGGTGAAAACCTGGCCCATCTGCTCGGCACCAGCCGGGTGGTCATGCTGCCCGCCGAGGTCAAACTACCCGTCCAGTATCGCCTGGTCGTCGATGTCCTGCGGTTCGAGGCCGAGAGCGATGGCCAGGTCCTGCTCAAGGCGCGCTGGGCCCTCATCGACCCCAGCGCCGAGGTGGCCCTGGCCATGCGTGAATCCTCCTTTCGCCAGCCCTTTGCCAAGGCCGACCCCGATGCCCAAGTCGCCGCCCTCAGCGCCGCCCTGGGCGATCTCAGCAACGAGGTGGCCGAGACCATCCGCGGCCTGCCCTGAATTTGGCGACATCACCGGCGTCCAGTCCGGTTACGACTCAGGGAAAGGCGCCGGTTATCAAGGGCTGTCGGCATAGAGCGCCAGTCTCAAACCCAATGAAATCATGACGCCACCCGCCAGACGGTCTATCCAGGATTTGCCGCGCAGATATGCCAGGCGCGGCCCCTCCGCGGACATAGCCAGGGTGACTAAGGCGTACCAGCCCGTCTCCAGGATGAAGACCAGGATGACAATCAGGCTGCCGATTTCCAGGGTGGTGCACTGGGGCAGGAAGGCGGCAAAAATAGCTGCGTAAACAATAGCCGCCTTGGGATTACTGAGTTGCGTGGCCAGGCCCAGCACCAAGGCCCGGGCCAGGGAATGCCGGCTGACCACCCTCGGTGTCAGAGCTTCTGGCAGTGCCTCCGTCGCGCCCCGCCAGATGCGTAAACCCAGATAGATGAGGTAGCCGCCGCCCACTATCTGAAAGGCGAGATAGAGGAGGGGTAGGTTCAGCATCAGGGCCTGCAAACCGATCAGGGCCAGGAGGGTGAAGGTGACGCCGCCGATGCCCATGCCGATGGAGGCCGCCAGGCCGTCCGCCCGGCCCGCCGCCACGGCCGTTCGAGCGATCATGACAAAGCTCGGCCCTGGTGTCACCGTGCCGATCGTCAGCGCCCCCGCGATGCCGAGCAATGGCAGTAGTTCACTCAGCATTTCCATGATGATACCTCATCGGGTCCGGGCCTGTTTGGGCAAAGTAAAATGACTTCTGGCGGCCAGAATGCCGTCAGGGTGGGGAGCCGCCTCCGTGCTGCCCCCTGGCGGCTTATTTGGCGTCCAGCCTGTGGGGGAGAGACTTGGCCGTGAGGACGCTCTTCAAGGACGCTGATGGCGGAAAAGAGGATGTTTGCGGCCTCACTCACGGGCTGAATCGAGGGCTCGATGGAAGAGTAGCAGATCGGACCTGTATCGGTGGATGAGCAGGTTTCGCGGTATTAGGGACCCGATGAAGTCCTCGGCACTGTCAATCCAGCGCTTTTTCTCCGCGTAGGCCAGCACCTCCAGCATGGACTTGAGCGTTTCTTCCAGCAAGGACCGCCGTACCTTCCGGCTGCTATCCTGATACCATCCGAGCGTGGCCGGCCTGGTTGTCCAGTTCTTACCTCCGTGGCATCCCGCGAACCATTGATTAACTCTCTGTAATTCCCGTTAATAGCCTCCCGGCTCTGAAGGCCGCCGGGCCGGGATTGGCGGGCGGAGTCCCTGACATGACCCTGCGTATCCTCATCGCTCAAGTCAATCTGCTGGTCGGCGATGTCGCCGCTAATCGTGACCGGGTCATCCAGGTGGCCCGGGAGGCGCGGGAGCGGCATGGCGCGGATCTGGTGGTCTTTCCCGAGTTGACCTTGACGGGCTATCCCCCCGAGGATCTTCTGCTGCGGTCAGAACTGATCGAGCGCGTAGGGGCGGCCCTGGAGGATATCCGCGCCGCGAGTCAGGGGATCGGCCTGGTGCTGGGCTATCCGAAGCGGGACCTGGGGAGCCTCTTCAATGTCGCGGGGTTGATCCTGGATGGCCGGCTGGTGGCGGAATACGCCAAGCAAATGTTACCCAACTATAGTGTCTTCGACGAGAAGCGCTATTTTCAGCCAGGTCATGCCCCCTGTGTGATCGATTTTCAGGGTACGCAGCTTGGCATCAGCATCTGCGAGGACATCTGGGAGGAGGGCCCTACCCGGCTGGCGGTGGCGGCGGGAGCGCGACTCCTGATCAATATCAACGCCTCGCCCTACCACGCCGGTAAGGCCCCGGAGCGCGAGGCGCTCCTGGTCCGTCGCGCCCAGGAACACCAATTGCCGATCCTCTATGCCAACCTGGTCGGGGGACAGGATGAATTGGTTTTTGACGGCGGCTCCTTCGTCGTGGATGCCCAGGGTCAACTGACCCAGCGGGCGCCCTTCTTCGCGGAGGCGATGATGATGGTCGAGATAGAGGTGGGTCCGCCGGGTCAAGCCCCTAGCCCACGCCCCGGTATCATCGCTCCCATACCGGTGGCGGAGGAGGGGGTCTATGGCGCCCTGGTCCTGGGGGTGCGGGATTATGTGCGCAAGAATGGCTTCCGGGGCGCCGTGCTGGGTCTGTCGGGCGGTATCGATTCGGCCCTGACCTTGGCGATCGCGGTGGATGCCTTGGGGGCGGACCAGGTGGAGGCGGTGCTCATGCCTTCGCGCTATACGGCGGACATGAGCGTCGAGGATGCCTTGGAACAGGCGCGGACGCAGGGTGTGGCCCATCGCATCGTGCCCATCGAGCCGGCTTTTAAGGCCTTTCTCGGCATGCTGGCGGATGAATTCGCGGGATGCGACCTGGACGTGACCGAAGAGAATATCCAGGCTCGTTGTCGGGGAATAATCCTCATGGCAATCAGCAACAAGAAGGGCAAGATGCTGCTGACTACCGGCAACAAGAGCGAGGTAGCCGTGGGCTACGCGACCCTCTATGGCGACATGGCCGGGGGGTTTGCCCCCATCAAGGATGTGCCCAAGACCCTGGTCTATCGCCTAGCGGCCTATCGCAATGGCCTCGGCCACGCGCCAGTCATCCCACAGCGAGTGATCGATCGGCCGCCCTCGGCGGAATTGCGCCCCAACCAGACCGACCAGGATAGTCTCCCGGATTACGAGATTCTCGACCCTATCCTCAAGCGTTACATCGAGGATGATGAGAGCGTGGCTGCCATCGTCGCCGCCGGCTTTCCGGAGGACCTGGTTCGGCGGGTGACGCGCCTGGTGGATCGTAATGAATACAAACGCCGTCAAGCCCCGCCCGGCGTGCGCATCACCACCAGGGCCTTTGGCCGCGACCGGCGCTATCCCATCACCAGCGGATTTTGAGCCTGAGACGAGTGATTGCCGCCGTGTGTGGTCCCACCTCTTAAACTATACTGGCGGATGTTTTCATAAACCCACGAATTCAACAGCAGGAGAGCCTAGTGAAAAAGATTGAGGCCATAATCAAGCCATTCAAACTGGATGACGTCCGCGAGGCCTTGTCCGCAGCGGGCATCACCGGTATGACCGCCATCGAGGTCAAGGGGTTTGGTCGGCAGAAGGGTCACACCGAACTCTATCGAGGCGCGGAATATGTGGTTGATTTTCTGCCCAAAGTAAAGATCGAGATCGTCCTGACCGATGAGTTGGTCGATGCCTGCGTCGAGGCCATCACCACCTCCGCCCGCACCGGCAAGATAGGCGACGGCAAGATTTTTGTCAGCGATGTATGCCGCGTGGTGCGTATCCGTACCGGAGAGGAGGACGTAGCGGCGGTTTGATGGGGGGATAGGCCGGGATAAATGTCCCCGGCCCTCACCCCCCTGCATCAGTTCTTGTCGAGTTCCAGATAATCCCAGAGCTTCCGGGTCAGGGTGACTTCTGACGGCGGCAGTTCGTCGGAGACAAACTTACCTTCCTTGTCATTCAGGTCGAGCACTCGCTGGGCGTCGGTGGCGAGTTCGTCCTTGCCCAGGCGCTTGTAGGCGTCGATCATGGTCACCAGGGCGTCGCGCACCGCGGTAGTGCGCTGAAAATGCTGGATGACGTGGTTGCAGCGGTCCACTGCCGCCATGTAGGCGCCCTGTTTGACGTAGAATTTCGCGATGTTGACCTCGTTCCTGGCCAGGTTGCCGCGCAGGTAAAGCATGCGCTGACGGGCGTCGGGGGTGTATTTGCTGTCCGGGAAGCGCCGCACCAGTTCCGAGAAGTCGTTGAAGGCATCCAGGGCCGAGCCGGGGTCGCGCTGTGAGCGGTCGGTCGGGATGTAGCGGTCGAGAAAATCGACGCTGCGATTGTAATTGACGATGCCTTTGAAGTAGTAGGCGTAGTCCACGTAGGGGCTCTGGGGGTACAGCTTGATGAAACGATCCGCCGCCGCGATAGCCTCCTCGGGCTTGTCCGCCTTGTAATAGGCATAAGAGACGTCAAGTTGGGCCTGCATGGCGTAGCGGCCGAAGGGGAAGCGGGCCTCCAGCTTTTCGTAATATTCGATGGCCGTCTCGTAGCCGCCGCTGTTTAGCTCCGAGGAGGCCTCGGAGTAGAGTTTCGAGGCGCTCCAATCCTTGGTCGTGTCTTCCTGGTTGCCAAACCAGGAACAGCCGGACAGGAAGAGGGCGAGGGCCAGCAGGGGCCCAAGGGTAGGCAGGAAAGGTTTGATCCGGTAATACATGCGATGATTCATCCAGACGAAAACGGCCGCAGTATAACCCATGGACGGACGGGCGCGAGGCGGCTTCTTCATTGCCAGCGGGTGGTCGGGTGATAGCCGCCGCCACGGCCCCCCGTGCCTGCCGCTTGGGCGCCGACCTGGGTGGTCAGCGCCTGGATCAGGCCCTGGCCGACTTGCTGCCCGAATTCTCGCGCAGTCGGCTGCAACAATGGATCGATGAAGGCCGGGTGCGCCTCAACGGTCAAGCTTGTCGGCGGCGGGACAAGGTTTGGGGCGGGGAGGAGGTATGGCTGGAACCGGTGGTGGCGCCGGACGAGACCTGCCAACCCCAGGATCTGCCTCTGGACATCGTCTTCGAGGACGAGGCTATCCTGGTGATCAACAAGCCCGCCGGGCTGGTCGTCCATCCGGCCGCCGGTAATCCCGATGGCACCCTCCAGAATGCCTTGCTCCACCATGCCCCGGAACTGGCCCTGGTCCCCCGGGGTGGCCTGGTTCACCGCCTCGACAAGGATACCAGCGGCTTGTTGGTGGTCGCCCGCACCTTGCAGGCGCACAAGTTTTTGGTGGACCTGCTCCAGCAGCGCCAGGTCCATCGGGAGTATCGCGCCCTGGTGACGGGCGTCCCGACCGGCGGCGGCCATGTCGATGCCCCGGTGGGCCGGCATCCACGGCAGCGCACCCAGATGGCGGTGGTCCCCGGTGGCCGGCCGGCGGTCACCCATTACCGCCTCCTCGAGGCCTTTCGGGGCCATGCCCTCCTGGCGGTGCGACTGGAAACCGGACGCACCCATCAGATCCGTGTCCACATGGCCCATATCCATTACCCCATCCTGGGCGATCCGGTCTATGGCGGTCGGCCTCGGCCGCCCAAGGGCGCCTCGGCGCGGCTGGTGGCCGGGGTGAGGGCCTTTCCGCGCCAGGCCCTGCACGCCATCCGTCTCGGCTTCCCCCATCCGCGCACGGGTGAAGAGGTGGCCTGGGAGATCCCGCTGGCGGTGGACATGCTGGATCTGGTGAGCCTGCTGCGGGAGGAAGCGGATGGAGTGGCTTGAGGCCGACTGGCCCGCCCCGCCTTGGGTGCGGGCGATCAGCACCACCCGGCGTGGCGGAATCAGCCTGGGTCCCTACGCGGGGCTCAATCTGGGCGATCACGTGGGCGACGATGCCACCTGCGTGGCCGCGAACCGGGAGCGGCTGCGCCTGGGGCTGGGCCTGCCCGCCGCGCCCCGCTGGTTGCGCCAGGTCCATGGCTGTGCAATAGCGCTGGCCCATGAGCCCGCTGCGACGTGCGAGGCGGATGCCATGGTGGCCTGGGGTCCCGGCCAGGTCTGCGCCGTCCTGACTGCCGACTGCCTGCCCATCCTGCTCTGCGACCGCGCTGGCACCCGGGTCGCCGCTGTCCATGCCGGCTGGCGCGGCCTGGCCGCGGGAGTGATCGAGGCCGCCCTGGCCCGTCTCGGGTCTCCCCCCGAGTCCCTGCTGGCCTGGTTGGGCCCCGCGATCGGGTTCGGGGCCTTCGAGGTGGGGACCGAGGTGCGGGAATGTTTTCTGGCCTGGGACGGGCAGGCCGAAGCGGCCTTCACTCCCCTCGGCCATGGCCAGTGGCTGGCGGACCTGCCGCTGCTGGCGTGTCACAGGCTCGCCAGGCTAGGTGTGCGGGAGGTCCGGGGGGCGGGCCTCTGCACCTACCAGGATGCCAGACGCTTCTATTCCTATCGCCGTGACGGCGTTACGGGGCGCATGGCCAGCCTCATCTGGATCGAGCCCCATCATGCGTAGGGCTTCCGATTTCCCCCACCATCCATTTCGACGTAACATGCGGCACAAATCCGAGTGCGCGACGAGGTGAATCTTGGCTGAATGGCACATGTTGACCCTGGTAGGGGAGGACCGGCCCGGTATCGTGGCCCGGGTCACCCAGGCCATTTTCGAGGCGGGAGGCAGTCTGGGCGAGGCCTCCATGATCCGTCTGGGCGGCAATTTCACCATCATGTTGATGGCCGAGGTGGTGGGCGGGGCGGAGCGGCTGCGCCAGGCCCTGGCGCCCGCGGTGGCGGATCTGGGTCTGTGCCTGCACATCGATGCCATGGGTGGCGGTCTGCATAGGCACCTGGTCCCCAATGTCCAGGTGCGCGTCGCCGGGGCGGACCGTGCCGGCATCGTCGCTGACGTGACCGGGGCCCTGGCCCGGGTGGGCTTCAATATTCTGGAGCTGGAGTCCGATGTTGGCGGCGACCCCCAGCGCCCCTTCTACCTGATGAATATCCAGGGTTATTCCGAAAGCCCCCTGGAGGCCTTGGAGGAGGCGGTAGCGGGTCTGGTGGCCGGTGGTATAGCGGTGGATATCTCGGCCGTCGAGACCCTGATCGGTTAATCATGGCCGTACTCGAAATTCTTACCCTGCCGGACGAGCGATTGCGCCAGGTGTCCGAGCCCGTGGCCCAGTTCGACGATGAGTTGCGTGCCTTCATCGCCGATCTGGAGGAGACCCGCCAGGCCGGGCCGGCGGCGGTGGGCATCGCCGCGCCTCAGGTCAACGTCTTCAAGCGGATCGTCATCGTGGACGTCTCCGGTCGCAAGAACACGCCGAATCATGGCTATCTGGTCCTGGTCAATCCCGAGATCACCCACTGGGATGGCTTCGAGATGGCCCGCGAGGGCTGTCTGTCCGTGCCGGATTACACCGGAAACGTCATTCGGGCCGGCAAGATTCGCCTGAGTGCCCGTGATCCCCAGGGGGCGCCCCTGGAGTTCGAGATGGAGGGCTACGAGGCCCGGGCGGTCCAGCACGAGATGGACCATCTCGACGGCACCCTCTTTGTCGATCGGGTCGTCAGTCGCCGTACCGATCTTTTCCGCCGCAAGGTATATCGCCAGGGCGGGCAGTCGGCTTGAGGGCCCCCGGATGCGGTTAGGACAGGCCGAACCTTGGGCCTGCCAACCTGTCTGACTTATCCAATTAGAATCACCTCGAGAGTACTCGCGCATGAAAATGCCCCGTCGTCCCTTTTTCCATCTCCTTCTGTCAACCCTGCTGGTGCTGGCCAGTGGCTGCGTGGGGGCCAAGTCACAGGATGTGGCGACCGAGGATTTGCAACCCAAGCCCCGCCAGGAGAAGACGACCCAGGTCATCAACAAGGTTCTGGAGCGCTTCCACTATCGCAAGGTTACGCTTGACGACGCCTTCGCCGATCAGATCTTCGTGGCCTATCTCAAGTCCCTGGATCCCAACCGCTCCTTCTTCACCCGTCAGGAGGTCGATCGCTTCAAGCGCGAATTCAAGCACCTGGACGATGATTTGAAGCGGGGTAAGGTCGATCTGGGTTTCGAGGTCTTCAAACTTTATCGCAAGAACGTCGAGAACCGGATAGCCTTTGCCATGGGGCTCCTCGATAAGGGCTTCAATTTTGACAAGGAGGAACAGTATCGCTTCGACCGCGCCAAGGCGGAATGGGTGGCTAACGCCGCGGATCTGGATGAAGTCTGGCGCCAGCGTGTCAAGAATGATTGGCTGGCCCTCAAGCTGGCCAAAAAGAGCGATACCGAGATTCGCAAGCTGCTGGGTGAGCGCTACGAGGGTCTGGCGCGCCGGGTGCGGCAGTTCGATAGCGACGACGTCTATCAAACCTTCGTCAATGCCTACATCGAGACGTTGGAGCCTCACACCAGCTTCATGTCTCCGAGCACGGCGGAAAACTTCGACATCAGTATGAGGCTGTCCCTGGAGGGCATCGGCGCCGTACTCAAGGGTGACGCGGATTACACCGAGGTTCAGCGCACCATCCCGGGCGGTCCGGCCCGGCTTTCCGGTCTCATTCACTCCGGCGACCGCATCGTGGGCGTCGCCCAGGGCGCGGACGGGGCCATGGAGGACGTGGTCGGCTGGCGGCTTCAGGATGTGGTGGACAAGATTCGGGGGCCCAAGGACTCGGTGGTGCGACTGCAGCTGCTGCCCAAGTCGGCCGGCACGGACGGCGTCACCCGCACCGTCTCCCTGGTGCGTAACGAGATCAAGCTGGAGGACCAGGCCGCCAAAGCCTATGTACTCGAAGATCTGCCCAATGCCCGGGGGCTGCGCATTGGGGTCCTGGAGGTACCGGGCTTTTATCGCGATTTTCGCGCCGAGTCCGATGGCGACAAGGATTTCCGCAGCACCACCCGCGATGTCCAGGGTCTGCTCGCGGACCTCAAGCGCAAAGGCGTGGATGGCATCGTGGTGGACCTGCGCGGCAACGGGGGGGGCTCCCTGACGGAGGCAACTGACCTGACGGGGCTCTTTATCGACAAGGGCCCGGTGGTCCAGGTCAAAGACTCCTTCGGCAAGGTGGAGGTCGAGAGCGATGTCGCCGCCGGGGCCGCCTATAGCGGGCCGCTGGCGGTCCTGGTCGATCGCAACAGTGCCTCCGCCTCGGAGATCTTTTCGGCGGCCATGCAGGATTATGGGCGTGCCATCATCATTGGCGAGCCGACCTTCGGCAAGGGCACGGTGCAGACCCTGATCGACCTCAATCGTTATGTCCCCGGTAATGGCGAGGACCTGGGTCGCCTGCGCCTGACCATGGCCGAGTTTTACCGCATAAGTGGCAGTAGCACCCAGTTGCGGGGCGTCGAGCCGGATATCCTCTTCCCGACCGCGCCCCAGGGGGCGGAGCATGGTGAGCGCTCTCTGGAGAATGCCCTGCCCTGGAACAGCATTCATCCGGCCAAATACGACAAGACCAAGCTGGGGGACCTGGGCGCCTTCCGCGAGGCCTCCACCCAGCGGATCGGCAGTGACTCTGGTTTTCGCATGTTGACCGCCCGCGAGCGGGTCCTGCGCGAACTTGACGATGAGAAGACGGTGTCCCTCAAGGAGTCTGATCGCCGGATTCAGGCCGACCGGCGCGAGAAAATCCTCAAGCACCAGCGGGATGAATTTCTGCGTGCCCAGGGCGAGACGCCCATCGACGAGGAAGCCGAGGATGTCGATGAGGAGGTCATGGAGCGCCAGCAGAAGGTCGTCGAGCAGATTCAGATCCGCGAGGCCGCCAGCATCCTGGCGGATGTGGTGCGCGCCGATACCTTCCGGGTCCGCGAAGCCAAGCGCGATTGATGGCCCGGGCGGTGGCACCGGGTCCCGCATGGATAACTCGAGTAGGGGGGAGTGCCCCGGGTTCCCGGGAGTCCTGAATGGATGACGGCTGGGTATATCGGGCCCGGATGGCGGCGATTGAGCGGGCCGGGCTGGCCGGCCTGTTCCGCGCTGGCCTGGTGGGCCTGGAGAAGGAGACCCTGCGCGTCTCCCCCAGCGGCACCATCTCCCCCAAGCCCCATCCGGCGGTCTTTGGCTCAGCCCTGACGCACCCCTACATCACCACGGATTTTTCCGAGGCCCTGCTGGAACTCATCACCCCGGCCCTGGCGGATAAGGGCGAGGTGTTGGATTTTCTGGACGATCTGCACCGTTTCATCCATGCCCACCTGGAGGAGGAGATCCTCTGGGGCGCCAGCATGCCCTGCCTCCTGGAGGGCGCGGAGCGCATCCCCCTGGCCCGCTATGGCAGTTCCAACGCGGCGCGCATGAAGACCATCTACCGGCGCGGCCTGGGCTACCGCTATGGCCGGACCATGCAGGTCATTGCCGGGGTCCATTACAACTGCTCCTTCGTCGATGATTTCTGGTCCGCCTACCAGGATCTGATGGGGGAGGCCGGAGATTCCGTCCATTTCCGCTCCGAGGCCTATATGGGCCTGGTGCGCAACATCCAGCGCTATGGCTGGCTTATTCCCTACCTGTTCGGCGCTTCGCCCGCCGTCTGCAAGACCTTTGTCCAGGGCGCCGAGACCGACCTGGTGGCCTTCGACCCCCATACCCTCCACTATCCCCACGCGACCTCCCTGCGCCTGGGTGATATCGGCTACCAGAACCGCCAGGAGGAGGGCACCGGCATCAAGGCCAATTACGACAGCCTGGATGCCTATATTCGCAGCCTCTCCTGGGCCATCGAGACCCCCTGTCCCCATTACGAGGCCATCGGCGTCAAGGTGGATGGTCACTACCGGCAGCTCAACGCCAATATTCTCCAGATCGAGAACGAGTACTACAGCTCGGTGCGCCCCAAGCCCCTGCTGGAGGGGATGGAAAAACCGACCCAGGCCCTGCGCCGGCGGGGCGTGCGCTATATCGAGGTGCGCTCTTTCGATGTTAACGCCTTCGAGCCCGCCGGTGTCTCGGCGGAGCAACTCCACTTCATGGATGCCTTCATCCGTTTCTGCTTCCTGGCCGACAGTCCCCGCATCGCGGCCCGCGAGCGCCGCGCCATCGACGACAATCTGGTCCTGACAGCCCATCGTGGACGCGAACCAGGTCTGCGGCTGGAGCGCGCGGGCCAGGCCATCCCCTTGCGCGACTGGGCCCTAGCCTTGCTCGACGCCATGACCGCCATCGCCGAGTGGGTCGACGACGGCCCCGGAGGGCACTGCATCACGAGTCTCCAGCGGCAGCGGGCCAAAGTCCTGGATCCGGACCTGACCCCCTCCGCCCGCATGCTCGCCGAGATGCACGAGCGCCGCGAAGGCTTTTTCGACTTCGCCCAGCGCCTGTCCCAGGCCCATCGCCAGGCATACCTGGCGCGGCCTCCATCCTCCGAACGTCTCGCCCTCTTTCAGCATCTCACCCAGGATTCCCTCCGCCGCCAAGCCGCCATCGAAGCCGCCGACGACCAGCCCTTCTACGCCTTCCTCGCCCGCTACCTGGCGGGGGGGGCAGGTCTATAATCAGAGCACGAGGCCTTGTTCGTCGCGGACGGTTCCCAGGGCAAGACCCTTACGTATCGAGTTTCCGGGCGCCTTTTATCACCTCACCGAACGTGGCGACAGGCGCGAGGCGATCTACGAGGATGATGTGGATCGGATTGCCTTTCTCGATCTGGTCGCCGAGGTCGTCGAACCGTTGCGGTGGCGTTGCCATGCCTACTGCCTGATGACCAATCACTACCATCTGTTCGTGGAGACCCTGGACGCTAATCTGCCAAGGGGATGCGCCAGATCAACGGCGTCTTCACCCAAGGGGCCAACCGTCGCCACGGGCGGACGGGGCACCTTTTCCAGGGGCGCTACCAGGCGATTCTCGTCGATTCGGACCACTATATGCAGTAACTCAGCCGCTACCTGGTACTGAATCCGGTGCGTACTGGCATGGTTGATGATCCGGGTGCCTGGCCGTGGAGCAGTGATCGGGCGACGGCAGGCCTGGCCCTGGCGCCGACCTGGCTGACCACGGACATTCTCCTGTCCAGCTTTGGGGGGACGCGGGACCGGGCCCAGGCGGCCTATCGGCGCTTCGTCCGGGAGGGCATCGGTGCCGAGAGCCTCTGGGGCGGGCTGAATCGCCAGATCTACCTGGGTGATGAGGGTTTCGTCACCCGGATGCAGCGGCAACTCGGCGATGTGGGCGATGAGGTTCAAATCCCCAAGCCGCAGCGGCGGGGACCCCCGCCCGCCTTGTCGCAAATTCGCCAGGACGCGGGCAGTCGCGATGGGGCCATCATCGCGGCCTATGCGACGGGTGGGTACAGCTATGCCGAGATTGGGGCCTTTTTCGGCCTCCATTTCACCACTGTGGCCCGCATCGTTCGCAAGGCGCGGCAACAGACGGGGGAGGAGGGTCCGGGAAGGGGGTTCACGCTACAAATATTGACCTGATCCTGCTGTGGACCGCGATGGGGCGATTATCGCGGCCTTTGGGACGGGTGGGTTCAGCTTTGCCGAGAGCGGCGCCTGCTTCGCCTCCATTTCACCACCGCCGTCCGCATAGTCCGCAAAGCCAGGCGACGTGCGGGGGAGGGTTCGCGCAGGGCGTCGATACTACAAATATAGACCTGACCCCCAAGACCCCGCCAGGAGGGCTGCGGTTTCGGTGAGTTCGACCAGGGCACCGGCGGTGTCGCCCGTGGTGCCGCCGATGCGATGCTGCATGGCCTGGCGCAGGCTATAAAAGGCGGCGAGGGTAAGGGCTAGGGCCAGCAGGCCCGAGGCTCCCGCCATGAGGGGAGGGAGGGCGCCGGCGGCGATGAGGACCCCGGTGCCCGCCCGTCGGGGCAGGCTCGAGGCCAGGGCAGCGCCGAGGCCGCCGGGTCGGACATAGTGGGTGGTCAGGAACAGCAGGGGCAGGGCGCTCCTGGCCAGGAAAGGCGCCAGGATCAGGGGAAGATAGTTGCCGGCCTCCAGGATGGCGGCCAGGGCGGCGAATTTGAGGAGCAGGACCAGCACCAGACCCGTGACACCCTGGGGACCGCAGTGAGGGTCTTTCATGAGGGCCAGGGTGCGCTCGGGGTCGCCGCGACCGCCAGCCCAGGCGTCGATGGTGTCGGCCAGGCCGTCCAGGTGGAGGGCGCCGGTGAGGGCTACCCACAGGGTCAGGAGCAGGGCTCCGGCGAGGAGTTGGGGAGCACCACTCAGCAGCCAAGCGCTGGCGGCGAGGAGCCCCCCCAGGATGAGGCCGACCAGGGGGTAGTAGAGCAGGGAGCGGCCGAGGTCATCTGCCTCCAGCTCGCCCCCAAGGCGGACCGGGAGCCGGGTGAGAAATTGCAGGGCGATGAGGAAGGGCCGAATCATGAATCCGCCGAGTACCTGATCAGCTCGACCCGCATCCTTGAGCTAGGGCCGATAAGGGCTTCCCCGCCAGCCAGGATACCCCTGGCATCACCTATTCCTGCTTTGGTATCTTCGGCGCCTTGCCCCTCGCTAGGGGCCTCCCCGCTTGCCGGGATGCATGTGGCATCACCCATTTCCACCTCGGCCTCTTCGGCGCCTTGTTCGTTGATACAGGCTGCCGCGCGAGCCAGGACGCCCGAGGCATCGCCCACTTCCACCCCTTCCCTCCCGATACGAACCCGGATGCCCGTCAGGCTGGCATGGCCGACGTCCAATTCCAGCAGGCGCCCCTGCGGATAGCCCCTCACCTGGCAGAGGATGACGCGGATGACGCCCCCATGGCTGATCACCAGGGTTCTATCACCGTGATCCTGGCGCAGCAGTTCGTCCCAGGCGGCCAGGACCCGCGCCTGGAAGGCCAGCAAGGGTTCGCCGCCAGGGGGGGGATGGGCCACCGGGTCCCCCCAGAATCGGCCTAGGGCCTCGGCGTCCCTCGCCATCAGGTCAGCGGCGGTTTGCCCCTCCCAGTCGCCAAAGTCCAGCTCGGCGAGTCGCGGGTCCATCCTCAGGGGGATGCCCTGCCGCTCGCTCAGGGCGCGAGCGAAGTCGGCGCAGCGGGCCAGGGGCGAGGTGACGATGCCGTCCCAAACTCGAACGTCCTCCCCACCGCCATCCCCTGGCCCGACCGCCGCCCACATCTGCTCCCAACCCCTCTCGGTGAGCGGATCATCGAGACGCCCGCGAAAGCGACTCCCCCCTAGGGTCTCGCCATGACGCAACAGGTCGAGGTGGTGGACACGCGGTGTGACGCTAGCCATGCGCGACCTCAGAACCGGTTAGAGACCTGGGCCTCGGCGAAGGTGGCCATCTCGTTGTGCAGGGTGCAGGCCAGGCGCAGCAGGGGGAGGGCGATGGCTGCGCCGCTGCCCTCTCCCAGCCGCAGGCCCAGATCCAGCAGGGGGTGGGCCGCCAGCGCCGCGAGGACGGCGGCATGGCCGGGTTCCGCGGAGGCGTGGGCAAAAAAGAGCCAGTCCGCGACCTGGGGTTGCAGGCGGGTGGCGACGAGGGCGGAGACGGTGGTGATGAAGCCGTCCACCAGGACCGGCAGGCCCATGTGGGCACAGGCCAGATAGGCGCCGGCGAGGGCGGCAATCTCGAAACCGCCCAGGCGACGCAGGGCCTCCAGGGGCGAGGCGAGATGCGGGGCATGGTGGTCGAGGGCCCGCTGGATGACGGCGGCCTTGTGGGCGACGCCCTCCCGGTCGAGACCGGTGCCGGGACCGGCGAGGTCCCTGGGCGGGGCCACCAGCAGGGCACAGGCCAGGGCGGCGGCGGCCGTGGTGTTGGCGATGCCCATCTCGCCACCGATGAAGAGCTGGCAGCCCTCCAGGCGGGCGCGCTCGGCGGCATGACGGCCGGCGCCGAGGGCGAGGGCGACCTGGTGATCGGTCATGGCCGGCTCGGTCATCAGATTGGCGGTGCCCGGGCCCAGGGGCTGGTCCTTGACCCCCATCAAGGGCCCGGGGTCATGCACCGTCCCCAGATTGATAATCTCGAGTTCGGCGCCGAGGGTACGCGCGGCCACGCAGATGGCCGCCCCGCCCCGGGCGAAGTTCTTGATCATCTCGGCGGTGACGGCCTGGGGGAAGGCGGACACGCCCTCCGCCGCCACGCCGTGATCCCCCGCGAAGAGGGTGATGCGCACCCGGTCGAGTGCGGGGCGCGGCGTGCCTTGTAGGGCGGCGAGGCGGATGGCGATCTCCTCCAGCCGGCCCAGGGAGCCGGGAGGTTTGGTCAGGGTCGCCTGGCGGTCCTGGGCGGCCCCTTGGGCCTCGGTGTCCAGGCTGGCCGCCGGCACCCCTAGCCAATCGATCCTCGTGTCCAAATTCATACGGATGCGTCCTTCAAGGTGAGTGGTAGCCCGGCGATGGCGAGGATGACGCGATCGCAGAGGGGCGCGAGGTCCTGGTGCAGTTGGCCGGCGGCATCGCCAAAGCGCCGGCTGAGTTCTCCCAGGGGCATGACCCCCAGGCTGGTCTCATTGCTGACCAGAATGATCCGGCCCGGCAGGGCAGGCAGCACCTGGAGCAGGGCGGCGCCTTCCTGATCGCACAGGGCGGCGTCTTCGGCCAGGAGCAGGTTGGTCAGCCAGAGCGTCAGGCAATCGACGAGCAGGCAGCGCCCCGGGGCGGCATGGGCCGCCAGGGCCGCCGCCAGGCTCAGAGGCTCCTCCACCAGGCCCCAATGCGCCGGCCGCCGGGCGCGGTGGGCGGCAATCCGGGCCGCCATCTCGCCATCCCCGGCGGTGGCCGTGGCGATGTAGGTGACGGGGCCGGCACCCTCGCTCGCCAGGCGCTCCGCCAGCCGGCTCTTGCCGGAACGGACGCCGCCCAGGATCAGGGTCCGTAACCCTTCAGACCCCAGGGCCGCAGGGCTCGACTTCGGTAGCGCAAGCCATGGCTTCTCCGGCTCCCTCCCCCCTCGCGGGGGATGGTTGGGGAGAGGGGGCTGAGGGGTGGCGTCCCCTACCGTCCCTAGTCCCCCCGCCAAGGGCCGTGCCCCCTCAATGAGGCTCTGCAGCCAGTGGGGATCCAGGTGCTGATCGAGGGTATCCGCCAGCCGGTCGAAGGCTGCCTCGCGCAGGGCCTCGTAGTCAATATGCTCAACCTGGAGCAGGCCGGCCCAGGTCAGGAGGGCGGCGAGGGCCGCACTTGATTCGAAGAGGCCATGCAGATAGGTGCCGAGAACCTGGTCGTCGTCCCGGATGGCCCCATCCGGACCCTCGGTCAGGTGCACGGCGGGTCTGGCCAGGGCCGGGCCCTGGGTGACGCCCGCATGAATCTCGTAGCCGGAGACGGGGGCCTCAGCGATGGCCAGTCGGCCCTGGACATTGCGGAGTTGCTTTTCCTGTTCCAGGGTCGTTTCCAGGTCAAGGAGCCCCAGGCCGGTGCTGGCCCCTGGCGCGCCCTCCAGGCCGTGGGGGTCATGGATGCCCCGGCCCAGCATCTGGAAGCCGCCGCAGATGCCCATGACCTTGCCGCCATAACGCAGGTGCCGCTGGATCGCTGTCTCCCAGCCCTCCTGGCGCAACCAGGCGAGATCCCCGCGTACGCTCTTGGAACCGGGCAGGATAATGAGGTCGGCGGGTGGTATCGCCTGGCCGGGGCCGATGAAGTCCAACCTGACCTGGGGGTGCAGGCAGAGGGGATCGAAATCGGTGCGATTGCTGAGACGGGGGATGGCGGGGACCAGGATGCGCAGGCAGGCCTGTCCGGGCTCCCCTGGCTGGCGCTGGCGGACGGGGGGGAGGGCCAGGCCGTCCTCGGCCTCCAGATGCAGCCCCGGCAAAAAGGGCAGTACGCCCAGTACCGGCTTGCCGGTACGTCGTTCCAGCCAGTCCAGACCGGGTTGCAGTAGGGCGAGGTCGCCGCGAAAGCGGTTGATGACGAAGCCCTGGACCCGGGCCCGTTCGCTGTCGCTCAGCAGCTCCAGGGTACCGACCAGATGGGCGAAGACCCCGCCACGGTCGATGTCGGCGATCAGGATCACTGGGCAGTCCACGGCCTCGGCGAAGCCCATGTTGGCGATGTCGTTGGCCCGCAGATTGATCTCGGCGGGGGAGCCCGCGCCCTCGATCAGTATGATCTGGTAGCGGTCGGCGAGGCGCTGGTAGGACTCCAGCACGGCGACGCGGGCCAGGCCTTTGTATTCCTGGTAGGCGCGGGCGTTCATGGTGGCGACCGCCCGGCCCTGGATGATGACCTGGGCGCCGGTGTCGGTGTTGGGCTTGAGCAGCACCGGGTTCATGTCGGTGTGGGGCTCCAGTCCGCAGGCCCGGGCCTGGGCCGCCTGGGCGCGGCCGATCTCGCCGCCATCGACGGTGACCGCGCTGTTCAGGGCCATGTTCTGGGGCTTGAAGGGGGCGACCCGGATCCCGCGCCGGACCAACCAGCGGCCCAGGGCCGTGACCAGCAGGCTCTTGCCCGCATCCGAGGTTGTGCCCTGAACCATGAGGGTTTGGGTCTTCATGCGGCGGCCTCGGCGAGGTTCGCGGCGGGTTGGGGCAGCACCTCGGCTACCACCCGGGCCAGGGCGGCTTCCAGTCGCGCCCAATCCACCTCGGCGCCGGGTAGGCCCAAGCGCAGGCTGGCGGGGTCCTCGAAGAGGCGGGTCAGAATCCCCTGGCGGGCCAGGGCCTGGTGCAGGGCCCGGGCCTGGGGTGAAGGGACCCACTGGAAGAGGGCGCAACCTCCCTGGGGTGTGAGCCCCTGGCGGCGGAGCAGGGCGCCGAGCCGCTCCCCGGCCGCGATCAGTCGGGGCCGCTCCCGCTCCCGCCAATCCTGATCCCTCAGGGCCGCCTGGGCAACCCAGCGGGCCGGGGCACTGAGGGTCCAGGGGCCGAGCAGCCGCTCCAGTCGCGCTAGCAGGTCGGGCTGGGCGCAGACGAAGCCTACCCGTGCCCCCGCCAGGCCGAAGAACTTGCCCAGGGAGCGCAGGACGATGAGGCCGGGGCGCGCGCTTAGGCCACAGAGGCTCTGATCCGGGGTCGTATCCATGAAGGCCTCGTCGACCACCAGCCAGCCACCACGGGCGGCGAGTTGGACGTGCCAGTCGAGCAGCCGCTCCCGTGGGAAGCGGGCAACCGTGGGGTTGTTGGGATGGATCAGCACCAGGACATCGCAGGTGGGGATGGCCTGATCCACCGCTTCGGCGGCCAGGGCCCTGACCGCGTGACCGGCCTCGCGCCAGGCGGCGGCATGTTCGGCATAGCCGGGGGACAGGATCCCAACCCGAGCGGGGGCGAGCAGCCGGGGCAGGGCCTGGATCGCGGCCTGGGAACCGGCGACGGGCAGCAGGTGCGCGGCGCCGTAATAGGCCCGCGCGGCCTGCTCAAGACCATCCTCGTCTTCCGGCAGCCGCGACCAGGCCGAGGCCGGGACCGAGGGTACCGGCCAGCCGTTGGGATTGATACCGGTGGAGAGGTCCAGCCACTGGTCAAGGTCCAGGCCGTAGTGGCTGGCCGCCGCGCGCAGGCGGCCCCCATGGTGCAGAGGCCCGGAGCGGTCAAGGGCGATAACCAGGCCCGGCGGGTCTGCCAGCGCGCCGCCCGCGCCATTGGCAAGGTCGGGAGAGACCTTCATGGCATGGCCCTCCTCAATTCGCTGCTTCGTCTCCGGCGCGGACTGACCCGTGCCATACCCAAAACACCTGGGTTTTCGGTATCCGGGGCCGGGTGACGGCGGGCGGGGGACGCCGTGAATACGTCCCTGTAGGCTTGGCGACAGCATCCCTGCTGTCGACACCCCCGCCCACCGCCACCCGACCCTCTCGCCACCCGCCGAAGCCTGACGCGCGATGGGTATAAATATCGGCCCTTCATGGCTCGGCCCTCCCCAAGTCGCTGCTCCATCCGCGGCGCGGCCTGGGCAATGCCAAACACCAGCCCCTCATGGCTCGGCCTTTCATCATGTCGCTGCTCCCGAGCTCAAGTAGGTATGGAGGCTGGCGCCCACCAGAACGGTGACGACCCAGAGCGCCAGGGCACGTCGAATCAAGCCGAGGGCGCGGTCGATGTCCCGGGTACCCGCCGGCGGCCCCGCCCCCAGCGGGGGCCGGACCTGGGCGACGCCGTGGTAGATGGCCGCACCACCCAGCAGGACACCGAGACTGCCGGCGCCAGCGGCCATCACGGGGCCGGCGTTAGGGCTCTTCCAGGTCGGGGCCTGCTGGCGCCAGCAGGTCAGGGCCGGGGTAAAATGGCCGGCCAGGGCATAACTCAGGGCCGTGAGTCGCGCGGGTGCCCAATTCAGCAGGTCGTCAAGGCGCGCCGCGGCCCAGCCGAAACGCCGGTAGCGCTCGGTACGGTAGCCCCACATGGCGTCCAGGGTATTGGTCAGCCGATAGAGGATGATGCCGGGGGCCCCCGCCACCAGAAACCAGAAGAGGGCACCGAAGATGGCGTCGTTGCCGTTTTCCAGCACGGATTCGACCGTCGCCTTGGCGATGGCCGCTTCATCCAGGTCAGCGGTGTCGCGACTGACCAGGTAGCCCACCGCCTGGCGGGCCTGGGCCAGGTCGCCAACCGCCAGGGCATCGCGCACCCGGCCGGCGTGTTCTCCCAGGCTGCGCCAGCCGATGGCGAGATAGAGCACCAGGAGGTCCAGGGCGGGGCTCCCGGGCCAGGGCCTGACGAGGAGGGCGAGCAGGGTGAAGGGCAGGATGAGCAGCAGGAGGGCCAGGACACCCCACCAGCGGGCATCACCCCAGAGACGGTTTTCCAGGGCCTGGGCCAGCCAGCCGAAGCCGATCAGGGGGTGAAAGCGGCGCGGCTCCCCCAGCCAGGCGTCGAGGGCCAGGGCCAGAGGCAGGATGAGGGCGCTGGTCATGCCGCCGCTCATGTCGTCGCAACCGTCAGGGTCCGCCAGGCCTGGAAGAAGGCCTCTTCGGCCTGGGGATCCAGACCCCGCTCGGTGGCAACCAGCGCCAGGGTCAGGATAGCCTCATCCGCCGCGTCGAGGAAATGGACCTCGCGCCGCTGGTCGCCCTGGCGGAGGAACCAGGCTTGGGCGATACGCGCGGCGTCGAAGCGCAAGCAGGACCCTGGGGTTGCTAGGGTCAGCCAGCCGTTCCGCCCACTCTCACCCCCATCCGCGTCCCGGCTGAAGCATGGGGATCCGGCCTTCCAGGAGGGAATGCCTTCGCCCCCCTTCGCATCCTGGTTGAAGGCGAAGCACTCCAGCCGCCATTCCGCCATCAGACCCGCCGGACTCTGGATCTCCAGCCTAACCGGCCCCCAGGCCGGGATTGCCCGCAACAGCGACTGCTCGGCGCCAACCCTGACCTGGGCCGCGACCAGACCAGCCGCGTCCTCGGCCTGGCGGTTGGCCAGGCCGCCAGCCTCCCTGGCCCCGGCTAGCTCGATGGCCTGGAGGAGTTCTCCCAGGGGAACCTCGCGGTCCCGCGCCAACGCCGCCAGCGATCCCCCTTGGATTTGCCCGAGCTGCTCGCGGATCGCGGCCTGCCAGCCTTCCAGGCCTAGGCTCAGGGATCGACCGGCCCGCTCGCCTGATCTGGGGTCGCCGGTGATGGCGTCGTACTTTTGGGCATAGCCGCGCGGCGTGACCATGAGCCCATCCTGGACGTAGGTGCTGGCGTTGCCGATCAGGACCGTGGACAGCATGCCGATTTGGGCCTCCGTCAGGGCGCTGAGGTGGGTCAGATGAACCGCCTGGTCCTCGCGGTAGGCGGATTTGACGATGGCCACCGGCGTTTCGGGTTGGCGATGGCGCAGGAGAATCCGCTGGGCCTCGACCAGGTGCCGGGTCCGCCGGCCACTGCGCGGGTTGTAGAGGGCGATCACGAAGTCGCCGCGCGCCGCGGCCGCGAGCCGCTTGGCGATGACGGGCCAGGGGGTCAGGAGGTCGGAGAGGGAGATGGAGCAGAAATCATGGGTCAGGGGCGCCCCGACCAGGGAGGCGCAGGCGGAGAGGGAGGTGATGCCGGGTATCACCTCGACCTCGATGTCTCCTCCGGGGTGCCAGCCGGAGCGTAGCAGCACCTCGTAAGTGGGGCCGGCCATGCCATAGACGCCGATGTCGCCGGAGGAGATGAGGGCCACGCGCCGACCGGCCTGGGCATACTCATAGGCCGCCACGCAGCGGTCGATCTCCTCCGTCATGCCCTTGCGGATGACCTCCTGATCGGTCAGGAGATGCTGGATCAGCTTGATGTAGGTGCCATAGCCAATGATCACCTCGGCCTCGGCCAGGGCCTGGCGGGCGCGCAGGCTCAGGTAATCCTCGGCGCCAGGGCCCAGGCCCACCAGGAATATCTTGCCCCGGGTGGCGGGTACTAGGGTCGAATCCGCCAATGCACCTTCATTCATGGATGCGACTCCAGGCGATGGAGACCGTGGCGTTCTTGCCATCGGGGCCCCGGAATTTGAATTTTTCCAGCACCAGATCTTCCATCCGGCCGTTCGCGGCCAACAGGGCCGCGGCCTCCGCGACTGCGGGCGTCCCCATGTGGGCAAGGACCGTCGCGGACGGGTTGGGCACCGGGACCTGGGCCAGTTCGGCGGCGCTGAAGAGGCGCAGGGGCCAGCCCTGTTCCGCAGCGAGGAGGAGGATAGCCGCTTCGTCATGTTTTTTATCGATGGTGGCCAGGGTCGCGACCGCGACCGGCTCCAGATGGACGCTGGCCAGGGCCTGCGTGACCGCCGTGCGCAAGGTCTCGGGGGCGGTGCCCCGATCGCAGCCGACGCCCAGGGTGACGCGCCTCATGGCTGATCCTCGGGTGGCCGATACACCACCAGGCGCTCCGCGAAGCGTTGCCACAGGTCCGGGGAGATGGCGCGGCGCGTCACCCAGAGCAGGCCCCGAAAGGCCTCCGGGTCGATCTCCTCGAAGCGCGCGAAGACCTGGATATTGGCCGGCGGGGGCGTCGCGCGGCGCCACCAGTCGCGGCGGCCGGCCTCCTGCACCAGGGCGATGGGCTCGCCATTGACGACATGAGCGGAGACGCGGGTGACGTTGATCTTGGGGGCCTCCAGGCGCCAGCCCAGTTCCCTGCCCAGGAGATCGACGGCGAGGGTTTGGCCGACATCCGAGGCGGTAGTCAGCACGGCGGTGGCGCCGAGCAGGGCCGCCAAGTGCTCGGCGAAGGCATTTGCCCCGCCCACATGGCCGGACAAGGCGGGGATGACGAAGCGCCCGGCCTCGTCCACCACCAGCACGCCGGGGTCCTGGTGCTTGGATTGGAGGTGGGGGGCGATGAGGCGGATGACGGCTCCCAGGGAGACGAAAAAGACGATCTGGTCATAGGTCGCGAAGAGGGCGCCAATCTGGTCCTTCAGGGCATCTGGGTAGGGGCTGAGGCGGAGGCTTGGGCCAGGCGTGCTGGTGGGGGCGTCATCCGCCGGGGGGCCGTAGGAGCCGAGCCCCCTCGGCGACCGGTGGTGTTCAGCCGCAGTCAGGTCGGACGGTGTCGTTCCCAGCCCGGCGGATCCCGCCGCGACCATGGCGAATTTGGCGGCGACGATCAGGTCCACCTGGGTGGTGATTGCGCTCGGCGGGGCCGTGGAAGCCAGAAGGACAGGGCTGGCGGCCACCAGCCGTCGGGCCAGGGCGCCGGCCTGTTGGGCTCCGCGGCGCGTGATGGCTACCAGGGCTATCCGCCCCGTTGGCATCCTCATGCGGTCGCCTCGTCCCGGGCCGCCGGATGACGGCAGCCGCGCAGCATCTCGCCCTTGGGCCGGTTGGGGTTGTGGACCAGGAGGAGGGACAGGTAGTTGACGGTCTCGTGGCGAATCTGAGTCAGATCCCGGACCGTCCGCTCCTCGGGGCAGCCCACCTTTTCCACGAAGCTGGAGTAGGGCAGCAGGCCGCGTCTCTCCAGCAGCCCGATGATGTCACCCAGCAGGGGTTTGACCTTGAGCAGGACCAGGGAGTCGAACTCGTCCAGCAGGTGATCGATGGTGTGGACGCCATATCCGGCGGGGAGGATGGCCAGGGTATCGTCCGCGTCCGCCAGGGCCAGACCCAGGTGCGCGGCGGCGGCCTGGTAGGAGGTGACCCCAGCCACCACCTCCACCCGGATCTCAGCATCCAGGGCGGTGACGGTGCGCGCCAGGTGGCCGAAGGTGGAATAGGTGGAGGCATCGCCTTCCACCAGGAAACAGACATCCCGCCCCGCCTCGAGCTGTTCCAGGACGCTGTGAGCCGCCGCCAGCCAGTGTTTGGCCAGGATCTCGGCGTTGTGGGTCATGGGGAAACAGAGGGGGATGGCCGCATCCGGCACCGCCAGCCCGGCGCGCTGGGCGATGTCCAGGGCGAAGCTGTCCCCGCCCGGCTTGCGCACCGGGTAGGTCCAGAGGCCGTCCCCCGTCAGCAACTCCCAGGCCCGGCGGGTGATGAGACCCGGATCGCCGGGGCCCAGGCTGACGCCCCGGAGGTAGCCCTTGGCCCTGGCCCCGGGGCTCGCGACGGGGTGGTCCACAGCCAGGCCGATCTCCTGATCCTTAACGGTCATGGCAGTCGACCGGGGTGGCGGCCAGGATCCACACCGGGTTCTCGGGGACCAGGCGGTGCATGTCAAGGATGGGCTGGCCGCGGGAGGCCTGGAGCTGGGTGACATCCCAGCGGGCTTGCAGGGTCTTGAGTTCAGTCATGGCGAGGTGCAGGTTCTCGAAGGTGACAAAATTCATCACCAGCCAGCCCTCGGCCCGCAGGCGGGTCAGGACGAGCTGGATCAAGGCGGCGAGTTGCCCCCCGGAACCGCCGATGAAGACAGCGTCGGGGTCCGGCCAGTCCGCCAGGCCCTGGGGGGCCAGGCCCTGGAGCAGGCGGTAATTGGGGACGCCGAGGCGGCGGCGATTCTCCCGGGCGATGGCGGCATCCTCGGGGTTCTTTTCGATGGCGTGGACGAAGCCCAGGGGGCAGAGGCGCGCCGCCTCCAGACCCACGGC
Organism: Chromatiaceae bacterium; assembly: GCA_044228695.1. Classification (GTDB taxonomy): domain Bacteria; phylum Pseudomonadota; class Gammaproteobacteria; order Chromatiales; family Chromatiaceae; genus M0108. The sequence goes on from JBGAUK010000004.1 coordinate 33,615, forward strand.
GCCGGAGCCCGCGCCGATGTCCCAGACAATGCTGTCGGCGCGCAGTTGCAGGCGGGCCAGGGACAGGGCGCGGGCCTCGCGCTTGGTGATCAGGCCCCGGTCGGGCTGGCGCTGATGGAACTGCTCGTCCGCCAGCCCGAAGAGGACCGGGGCGGGGGGGGGTGCCTGGCGGGTCAGGATGACCAGATTGGGCTCGGCAAAGGTCATGGCGGCGGCCTGGACCAGGGCGCAATCGGCGATCACCTGCTCGTCGGGCTGGCGCAGGCGCGCGGCCACCGTCATGCGGAAGTCGGCCCCTAGGCCTTCCTGGACTAGCATGCGGGCGATGCGGTCCGGGCTGTTGGCCGGGCTGGTGAGAATGGCCAGGGTTGCGGTGACGGGGCTAGGTCCAGGTAAGCCGACGCGATCAGGGTTGGGAACCTGATCGGAAGGTAACACTTCAGCCCCCCCGACTGCCGGGTCTGGCTCCCTCCCCCCTTGCGGGGGAGGGTTGGGGAGAGGGGGCTGAAGGCTTACACCAGGACCGGAGCCCTTAGCAGGAGCGGCTTCCGGATACTGGAGGGCCCGCATGATGGGGTAGAGCCCGTGTTCCGGTCCCGCGCCCTCCCACCACTCGCCGCAATCCCGGCCGTGGACGGAGATGACGCTGAGGTCCTGCCAGGCGAGGCCAAGGCGGGCGCAGGCGACCTGGAGCGTGGAGAGGTTAGGGAGGATTTCGAGGGGCAGGTCCGGGAGCCGGGCGCGCAGGTAGCCGGCGATGCCATGGAAGAGGGGATCGCCGGTGGCAAGGACCACCACCCGCCTGCCGGCCGCCAGCGCCGCGCGGATCCAGGCCGGGACGCTGCCCAGATAGCCCGTCAGGTCGCGGCGCTCGGCCTGGGGTGCCAGGTGAGCCGCACAGAGGTTCAAGAGGCGGGTGCCGCCGATAACCAGGTCCGCCGCTTGGAGATGAGCCAGGGCTGCGGCGGTCAGGCCGGCGGGGCCGTCGTCCAGGAGGCCGATGATTTGGCAGGGGTCGGCAGGGGATGGATCAGACATCGCTCTGTAACCCTTCGGACCCCTCTCCCCAACCCTCCCCCGCAAGGGGGGAGGGAGCCGGAGATGGTGTGCTGCCATTGGCAGGGGCCGCTGGGGCCGACGCCGCAGTGGCGATCTGCTCCCGCCCCTCGAAATCGCAGACCATGACCTGGAGCGCAAATTGGCCGGGATAGCGCGCGGTCAGGGTTCGCACTAAACGCTGGGCCAGGGCCTGGTGAAAGGCCGGGCTCAGGCCCAGCTCGGCCAGGCGCTCCGCCGCGTAACGCGCGGTCTCGGCCTGGCGGATGTCCGCGCAGACCTCGGCGGGCGCCCCGCACTCCTGGGCCAGTTCCGCCAGCAGGCCCCGATCCACCTCGGCGCGCCGGGCGTGGGTGAGAGTCTCGCCCTGGGCCATCTTGGCGAGCTTGCCCACCATGCAGCCGATGACGACCCGGCGGATGCCCTGCTTGACGGCGGTGTCCAGGGCGGCGCCGGTGAAGTCCCCCATCTGCACGAAACAGGCGGGGGCCAGATGGGGCAGGGCCCGCATGACGAACTTCTCGGTGCGCCCGCCGGTAGTGAGGACCAGGGTGTCCTGGCCCTGGGCGGCGGCGACCTCGATGCCCTGGACCACGCTGGCGCGAAAGGAGGCGGTGGAATAGGGGCGCACGATGCCGGAGGTGCCGAGGATGGAGATGCCCCCCAGGATGCCGAGGCGGGGGTTGAGGGTCTTTAACGCCATCTGGTCGCCGCCGGGTACCGAAATGGTCACCTCCAGCCCCTGCGCCGCCAGCCAGTGACCGGCGGCGGCGCGGACGTTGTCCTCGATGTTCCGGCGCGGCACCGGATTGATGGCCGGGCCCCCGACCGTCAGCCCCAGGCCGGGCAGGGTGACGGTGCCGATGCCGGGGCCACCCTGGAGGCGGACCTCCCCAGGGGCCTGCGGCAGGGGGCGGATATCGGCGGTGAGATGGGCACCGTTGGTGCAGTCCGGGTCGTCACCCGCGTCCTTGACCACCACGGCGTGGGCCAAACCCTTTTCCAGGCGGCCATTGCTCACGGCAAAGCTGGCCCATTGGCCGTTGGGGAGCAGGCAGACAATCTGTTCCGGCACCCGGCCTGTGATGAGCCCCACCACCGCCGCCCGGGCGGCGGCGGCGGCACAGGCGCCCGTGGTGAAGCCGGTACGCAGGCCCCGCCGTCGCTTCTCCGGCGCCATCATGACCATGCCGGGGGAGTCCGCGACTGGGGCGGATGAGCAGCCCGGGTGGTCTCGGCGGGCCTGGGGAGACCTGGCCAGGATGGCGGCGTGCGTACCGCGACCGGATCGGGATCGGGGTCAAGATCGACACCGACACCGACGTCCAGCCTCTGACCTAGCCTTCCGGTAGCCGGCATTGGGCAGACCCCTGGCCGCTGATGCTGGTCAAGCCGCATCCTGGGCCTCGGCCAGGGCCAGCAGGGCATGGATGGCGGCGACCACCAGGGTCGAACCGCCCTTGCGGCCCTGGGTCAGGATCCAGGGAATGTCCTGGATCTGGGCCAGGTCGGCCTTGGACTCGGCGGCGGAGACGAAGCCCACCGGCATGCCGATGATGAGGCTTGGCCGCGCCCCTTCTTCGCTCATCAGGCGCAGCACCTCCAGAAGGGCGGTCGGGGCATTGCCGATGCCGACGATGCCGCCGTCGATCAGGCCCAGGCGCCGGGCCTTGCGCATGGCCTGGACGGCACGGGTGCTGTCCTCGGCGCGGGCCTGGCGGATGACGTCCTCGTCGTTGATGAATTGATGGATGTCGCCGCCGAAATGGGCCAGCCGGGGCCGGGAGACGCCGACCCGGATCATCTCGACATCCGCAACGATTGGCCGGCCTGCCCGCAGCGCGGCGATGCCGGCCTGGACCGCCGCCGGATGAAAGCGCGTCAGGCCATTGAACTCAAAATCGGCGGAGGCGTGGATCAGGCGCCGTACCAGGGGCCATTGGTCGACGCTGTAGCCATGCGGCCCGGCCTCGCGATCGATGATGGCAAAGGAGGCGTGTTCGATGGTGCGGCCCGCCTGGGTCAGTTGCTCGGTGATCCTGGTGCTCATGTGGCTGCCGTCATTCATGTCCTTGGTTGGTCCCGGGCTCAATGCCTGTCACCTCCGTGGCTAGGGTGACCGCCAGGGGGATGGGCAGGGTGAGCCCGATCCTGGTGGTGATGAGGCTCGTGATGATGGCCATGACCGGGGGCCGGGTCGTGGTGGTGATGCAACCCGGACCCGTCCCGGGCCAGCTCCCGGTATTTGCAGCCATCGCAGGGCATGAGCCCCGTACCCGCCTGGCCCTCCCGCACGCGCTGCTCCAGCAGGTCGAAGATCTCATCCTCAAAGCCGAAATAGGCGCCCTGGGCAAAACGCAGGCGCGGATATTGTTTCCTCAGGTGCGCCATCTGGCGCTTGATGCGCTCCATGAGGCTGCCGGTAAAGAGATAGTAGGGCAGGACGATGATCTGGGTCATGCCCAGCCGGGCCTGGCGCTGGACCACCCGCTCCAGCCGCGGATAGGCGACCCCGGTGAAGGCGATATCCACCAGGTCGTGGTCGCTGGCCTCGAAGAGCCAGCGCGCCATCTTGGCCACCTCGCCGTTGGCCATGGGATCCGAGGAACCCCGGCCGAGGAGGATGACCCCCGTGGTCTGGGGGTCGGGCCGGTCCAAATCGTCCATGGCCTGGCCCAACCGCCGCTTCAGGACGTTCAGGATGCTGTCCTCGGCACCGAGATGGGGGACATAAACGAAGGCAGTATCCGGAAAGGCCGCCCGGGCCGCCTGGAGGTGCTCGGGGAGTTCCATCTTCACATGGCCGGCGGCGTTGAGGATGAGGGGCACTACGATGACCCGGTCGGCGTCCCGGGAGGCTAGCGTCAGTCCCTCCGTCACCAGCAGGTCGGCGAATTCGATGAAGCACACCTGGATGTCCCAGTCCGGTTGGCGCTCGCGCCAGAGATGGGCGAACAACTCGACCTCGCGGTTGCCCTCACCGCCGGGATCACGGGAACCGTGTCCGACCAGCAAAATGATTTCCTTCATGGGGTTACCCTCATGACCCTTGGCGCCCCTGGAGTGGCGATAACCTGACTTTTCATGTTTGGTCTTCCGTGCCGGGCTCGATACCCTGTCGCGTGGTCGAGCGGTTGGTGGTGAAGCTATTGGGTGCCTGCCCTGGGCTGGCGGTATCGGGATGGTCGGGATACCGATGCGCCTTATCCTCGGCCTTGGCCACTGGTCTGGCGCTGCCACGGCGAAAACGGTGGCCGAAGCCGGCGTCGTAGAGTTTGGATTTATGCAGCGTAGGCCAGTGGCGGGCACCCAGGGTGGGGCTGACGATGATCATGGCCTGGCTGTGGATACCGGCGGCGCGGCACTGGTCGCGGATGTCGGCCAGGGTGCCGTGCAGTATGACCTCCTCCCCCGGCCAGCTCGCCTTGTGGACCACCAGCACCGGGGCATCCTCGCGCCAGCCGGCCGCCCGGAGTTCGGCCTGGATCTCCTTGAGCAGGGTGATGGAGAGGAAGATGCAGAGGGTGCAGTGATGCCGCGCCAGTTCCGCCAGGGACTCGCCCTCGGGCATGGGGGTGCGGCCCGCGACGCGGGTGATGATGACGGTCTGGGTCACCTCCGGCAGGGTCAGGCTTTCCACCGCCGCCGCCGCCGAGGCCAGGGCCGAGGAGATGCCCGGCACCACCCCGACCTCGATCCCGGCGGCGTCCAGGGGCTGGACCATCTCGATCAGGGCTCCGTAGAGGCTGGGGTCGCCGGTCTGCAGCCGCACCACGCACTCATGCCTTCCGGCCTGGTCGATCAGCCAGGCGGCGATGGCCTCCAGATCCAGATCCTTGGAGTCGGCGATCGCGCAATCGGGCGGGGCCCAGCGCAGGGCGGTGTCCGAAACCAGGGACCCGGCGTAGAGAATGGCCCCGGCGCGGGCGACCAGATCCCGACCTCGGATCGTGATGAGATCGGGGTCCCCGGGGCCTGCGCCGACGAACCAGACCTTACCCATCAAGCCAGCCGGAGGGCGCCGACGCTGAAGCAGGTCGCCACCAGGGGCCGGTCCTCATGGCGCTTGAGCAGCCGCAGGGCACCGTAGGTCACCAGGGGCTCGATGGCGACGATGGCCAGGTAGGAGGTCGCGAAGGCGGCCCAGGCGGCCAGGGGCGTCGCAACCTCCGCGGCCAGCAGCCAGAAGCCCACCATGAGGGTGACACCGCTGTAATAGAGGGCGTCGAGCTTGACGATGGTCGCCCAACCGATGCGCTTGCCGCTGGCGGCTTCGCGCAGTTGGCGGCCCAGGCCGTAATGCACCGCCAGCAGGGGCAGGATCAGGGACAGGGCATTGACCGCCAGGTGCTGCAGGTCCAGGGGGGCAAACAGCAGCCCCTGGAGTAGCAGTCCCAGGGCGAAGCCATAGAGGGTGGGCAGGAAGCCCAGGGTCAGATAGATGGCCATTGCGCCGACAAAGTGTAGTTCCGAGGGCCCCACCGGCAGATGAAAGCCCTGCATGAAGACCGAGAAGAAGAGGGCGGCGATCAGGGCGCGGATCAGGTCCGCCGACTGCTTGAGCAGACCCTGGGCGTAGAGGCCCAGCAGGCCCAGGGCCGAGATGTTGGCGAGCAGCACCTTGGTGGGTGCCAGGAGTCCGGGTTCGATATGCATGGTGGCTTCTCTGGGTGGGCGCCTCGGTGGGAGGCTTCAGGTGGACGTGGGCGGCCGGGGCGCGAACAGCCGTGCCGTGGCCCTGGGGTTGGACGGGAAATAGAGGTGCAGATAGGAGGCCAGGAGCGAGCCCAGGCGGTAGGCTGGTTCACTCCCGTGGCCCCGCCGCGCCTGGCTCATGGCAAGGGGCGTCAAGGGCGTCTCCAGCCGGGAGTAATGGAAGCTATGGCCGCGCAGGGCGCCCTCGGGTAGCGTGATCTCATGCATGCCCAGATTGGCGAGCCTGTCCCCCATCCGGGCCTGGCCGGGCACCAAGCCGGCCATGGCGGTAACCTGGCCCTGGGTGTCGGTCAGGGACTCCAGCAGATAGAGCATGCCGCCGCACTCGGCGAGGATGGGCTTGTCCGCGGCATGATGGGCGCGGATGGCCGCCTGCATGGCGGTGTTGGCGGCCAGGCGTTCGAGGTGGAGTTCCGGATAGCCGCCTGGTAGGTAGAGTGCATCCGCGGCTGGCAAGGTACTGTCGGCGAGGGGCGAGAAAAAGGCGAGCTCGGCGCCCAGTTCGGTCAGTAGCTCCAGGTTGGCGCGGTAGAGGAAGGCAAAAGCGGCGTCACGGGCAACGGCGATGCGCACCCCCGCGAGGGGCTGGGACGGGGAGGTGGCCCGCGTCTGGGAGGATGATCCTTCCCCCCCCTCTCCCCAGCCCTCCCCCACCAGCGGGGAGGGAGCATTAGGGTCCAGCCAGTCGCTGGACTCAGCCCCTCGCGGGAGCAAGTTGGGGGGAGGGGGATCAGCTGTTGCCGGAAAGGTATTAACCGGCTCCGGAGCGACGACGGGGCTAAAAATGACTGCCGCTGGCAGGGCTGGATCCGTCAGCCGCAGGGCCGCCGCGGCCTGGTCCAGGCGCGCCTCCAGGTCGGCGATCTGCGCGGCCTGCACCAGCCCCAGGTGGCGGGAGGGGAGGGCGATGTCCGCGTCGCGCGGCAGCCAGCCCAGGGCGGTCAGCCCGGGCGGCAGGCTCTCGGCCAGCATCTGGTAATGTCGTTCGCCCGCGACGCGATTGGCGAAGACCCCTGCGAAGGGCAGACCCGGCCGGTAGGTCGCCAAGCCAAGGGCCAGGGCGCCAAAGGTCTGGGCCATGTGGCTGGCGTCGATGATGGCGAGGATGGGAATGCCCAGCCGGGTCGCCAGGTCGGCGCTGGAGCTATCGCCATCGAAGAGCCCCATGACGCCCTCGATCAGGATGAGGTCCGCCTCGCTCGCCGCCTGGTACAGAAGCTGGCGGCAGTGGGCCTCGCCCCCCATCCAGAGGTCGAGCTGATAGACCGGCGCCCCCGAGGCCCGCTCCAGGATCATGGGGTCCAGAAAGTCGGGACCTGTCTTGAAGACCCGCACCAGCCGGCCCAGGTCCCGGTGATGACGGGCCAGGGCGGCCGTGACCGTCGTCTTGCCTTGCCCGGAGGCCGGGGCGGCTAGAAAGAGGGCGGGACAGGCTCGCCCGTTCACGACCGAGGCTCCCTATCGACACCGCGACCAGAGGCCGGCTTGGCTATCATCCCGGCGGTCACAGGTCGACCCCCCTCTGGGCCTTGATCCCGGCGCGAAAGGCGTGCTTGAGATCGGCCATCTCCGTGACGGTGTCCGCCAAGGCGCACAGGGCCTCGGGGGCGGCGCGTCCGGTGATCACCACGTGCTGGCCGGCGGGACGGGCCGCGAGGTCGGCTAGGACCTCCGCCATATCCAGCCAGCCATATTTCAGCGGATAAGTGACTTCATCCAACACGACCAGGCCTAGGGCGGGATCGCGGAGCATAGCCCGCGCCTGGGCCCAGCCCGCTTGTGCCGTCTCGGCATCCCGGGCACGGTCCTGGGTCTCCCAGGTGAAGCCCTCGCCCAGCACCAGCCAGGTTACCCCCGGCTGGCGGCTGAAAAAGGCTTCCTCCCCCGTATCCTGACAGCCCTTGATGAACTGGGCGACCCCGACCTGGAGGCCGTGGCCCAGGGCCCGCGCGACCATGCCAAAGGCGGAGCTGGATTTGCCCTTGCCATTGCCCGTGAGCACCAGCAGCAGGCCCTGTTCCCGGTCGGCCCGGGCGATGGCGGCGTCGATCAAGTCTTTCTTGCGTCGCATGCGATCCCGGTGACGTTGGTCCCGGTCGATGGCATCGGTGGGAGTCATGATGACTCCAGCCAGGAAAAGACAATAAATAGGGCATAGGGCCGAGGGCGGTCCAGGGGACGCCAAGCCGAGGGCGGGAAATGAACGAATTGCACGGCAAATTCCTCAGGCGCACCACCCGTGCACCGATCGGCCAGGTTCCGGCGGACAAGAAAAATACTCCAGCGGGAACAGCTACTTGTTCCCCTCGCCAGCGCCATTTACATCGTCCGCAATCTGTTTCAGGCCGGTCTCCGGGCTCGCGAGGGGTCCCAAGGACCAGGCTGGATCACCTTCCCACGTCGAAACGCAGTGGCATCTTGATCCGCCTTGACTCGCCTACCGTTGCGGGGGCAGCGCCGGCATGGTCTCCAACCCAGAGGGCTAGAGAGGCACCGGCTTCCCGTTTCACCCCTCGGGTGGAAACCCTTGGGACACCTGAAACGGGCCGTATGCTACAGGTTCAGGGCGGGGGACTCAAGAAGAGGTGAAGGATTTCAGTGTTCTTCAGCGCACAGATGGGGCCGTGGGCCTAGGCTAAATTCAAATTATCACGCCACAAGAGACGGATTGTTTACTAACCGTCGCGCTAAGGTCGGGACCCACGTCCTACCTGAATGTTGGGATTATAGGAGGAGTCAATGTCAGCCACATCGCCAACCCTACCAATAAACCTCTTGCTTGGGGGCTTGACGCCTGAAGAGCGGGCATGGACCTTGGCACAGTGCGAGGTGGTGGAACTGGTGACGGGTGATATCCTGTGTGAGCCCGATGAACCCTACGCGCATGCCTATTTCCCGCTGCAGGGCGTTATCGCCCTGGTTACCATCATGGGCCCTTATCGGCCCTTGGAAATGGGTTTGATTGGTAATGAGGGTATGCTCGGCGCCACCCTGGCGCTTGGGGTAGGGTCCGCACCCATGCGGGCCGTGGTCCAGGGCTCTGGTACGGCATGGCGGATAACCAGCGACCGATTCCAACAGGAATTGCTCACCGATCCTGGTTTGAGGCGCATCATCTACCGTTATCTCTATGTCCTCTTGACCCAGTTCGCCCAATCCGCCGCTTGCACCCATTTTCATGAAATCGAGCCGCGCCTGGCGCGCTGGCTGCTTATGACTCATGACCGGGCCCACGCCGACCACTTTTATTTAACCCATGAAGTGCTTGCGACTATGCTGGGGGTGCGCAGGAGTGGCATTACCATCGCCGCCGGCGCGCTACAACAACGCGGCCTGATCCACTATGTCCGGGGTGACATCCGCGTTCTTGATCGGCCCGGTTTGGAAGTGGCTGCCTGTGGTTGCTACGTTGCTCTGATCTCTGACTATGCGGAGCAATTCGCCTAGCCCGACTCGCTTGGCGCTCTCTGCAGGTTAATCAGGCTGTTCTGGTCATTCACACCGGATTTTCGCTAATAGAAGCCTCTCGCCAATCGCTGCCTTGGAACGGGGCTTAATCCCGCTCACTAGCCTCTTCACGGACATGCCTGCAATGGCCAGAAAAGCCGCAAGGCAGGTTCCGACCGCTATTAAATTCTGCTATGTACCCTGGCGCACACTAATAACTCTCGATCAGGTTTATAGTTAAGACATACCAAAGGGTACGGCGAGCAGCGTAACAGTTGGTTACACGGCCTTCGTCAGGAGCGTTCCCGTCACGATTTCAAGGGGGATTAGGGCGGTCGAGCAGCGCGACCCGGGGGAGTCGAATCCGGGCAATAAACACCCAACACCAGACGAAAAATCCAAAGAGGCATCTAATGAATCTCACTTTAAGCCATATCGCCGTCGAGCCAGTACTTGCCATCCTGGTAGGGATATTGATCCTCGTGGCGCCTCGATTTCTGAGCTATTTTGTTGCCGTTTATTTGATCGTAATCGGCGTTATGGGGCTCATGCCTGCACGGTAACACGGGCTTGCTGCGAAAATATAATCCACAACCTAACCTACTAATAAAGGTAATTGTCATGAAACATCTTATAGCGCTAATCCTGCTGATGTCGATAATCGGTCTGGTCGGATGCAATACCATGGAGGGTGCCGGTAAGGATATCTCGGCCGGCGGAGATACCGTCACTGATACCGCAAGGGACGTTAAACGCGACATGTGAGGACGAGCTTGACCGCTAGTTCGCTGGGAGTGGGGTTAACCCGCGCCCTGCTCTAATCAAGTTAGGATTCCCTACCCATTCCCTCGGTTCTCACTATCACCACCTAGGAATCAACCATGAAAACATCCATCCACGCCAGCCTGATCCCGGTCATTCTCGTCCTGGGTATCGGCGGCAATGTCGCTAATGTAGCTAATGCCCAACCGGTCCCCATCGCCGAACCACCCGCCGTCCCCGCCAGCGCATCAAGTGTTCCTTATACCAGTGGCGGGGTCGGTTATGACGAACGTGACCGGATGGAAGCAGCGAAGTCGCAGTTCAATCTCAGGCTTATGTTCGCGGTCAATGCGGGAAATTATCTGTCTGGCGTTAGGGTCCGCATCCAGGATAACAGTGGCGCGACACTGCTCGACGTCCCCTCGAATGGCCCCTGGTTCTATGCACAGTTACCCCCCGGTAACTATGTCCTGACCCTGGATAATCGTGGCAAGATCAAAACGCGCAATGTCAATATTTCCGGCGAGGGAGCCACGATCGAGAACTTCTATTGGGTAGAACCCGTCGGCTCTGTTCCCGTGCAAGAAACCACTACGGAATGGGCAATCCGGCCCCCCGCTGGCTTCGCCCCTTCACCGACGGAACCGCGCCTGTACAGCAGTGACGTTTCCTACATCAGTGGCGGCAGTAGCTCCGCCGAGTACGATCGCATGGAAGCCGCTAGGCGCCAATACAACCTGCGGTTGCTATTTTCAATAGATAATGCGGACTATGTACCCAACAGCGTTCGGGTGCGCATCCAGGATATGGCTAGTAAGACGACCTTGGTCGACACGGATGCCAAGGGACCCATCTTCTACGCCAGGGTGCCACAAGGCCGCTATCTTGTGACTCTTGATTACGAAGGCCAGCAGTACTTTCAGGAAATGGGTGTCCCGGAGAATGGCTCCGCGACTGAATCCTTCAATTGGGCACACTGATCGACATGTCTTGCGATAGCCTAGCCTAGCACTGTCGCGGGTAGCCGGTTACAGGGCCATCTCTGCAATCGTCCCTGTCCTAAAGCTACCCGTGACACCCCAAACCCCTTGAATTAGAGAATCCATCATGAAACGCATAACTATCTCGCTACTCACGCTCACTCTCGCCGCCTTGTCTGGTTGTGGCACAACAACCACGGAGAGGGCCGGCAGCGGCGCCCTATTAGGCGCCGCCACCGGGGCCGCGATCGGCTCCATGAGTGGTGATATGGGCACGGGAGCTTTGATTGGCGCCGGTGCCGGGGCTGTTGGTGGCTTGATCATCGACCAGAACGAAAAGACGAACGATAATAATCGTTACTATAACAATCGCTATAACAACAACCCTAACTACAACACTCGCGACTACAATAACGGGTACTACAACAATCGCAATTATAATAACCCTAACTATAACGACCGTTATTATGAAAATCGTAACTACTACGATCTAAGCTATTAATCCGAAAAGCCGGGCGCGCTCCAAGCGCTCGAGAGACGATCCATCGCCAGTAAACCAGTAGCTACCTATTCCCTCTCGTCTAACCTAATGAGCTGGGCGATCCCTGCCCAACTCATGGTCATTTGTTCGTTTACTTGTTGAATTTCACCTTGGCTGCTTGCACGCAAGTGGCCTTCTCGGCACTCGGCAAGGCATCGCACTTTTCATTCGCTACCGCGTAATCAGCATCACGCTTTTCCGTCGTGGCATCTTGGCGTGCCGCGGTACCAGCCTCTTGCGCTTTCTTGTCGGCAGCGGCGGTTTTTTCCATTGCCCCCTTGTTAGCCTCCGAGATCTTCATTTTAGCCTCGGCATCGGCCGTGATTCGTGTCTCAACCGCCTTTGCCTCTTTGGTACAGAGGTCCTTGGCGTTCCCATCCTTGTCATCACACTTTTCGTTGGCAAGTGCGAAATCGGCCTCGGCCTTGGCGACCACGGCATTGTAGCGATTCTTATCGGAGGGCTCGTATGTCGCTTCTAGCTCGGCTTTGGCGACCTTGGCCTTGCCTTTGGCCTCGACTTCACAGACATCCTTGGCATTAGCGGATAAGGAAGCGCACTTTGCCTTGGCGGTGTCGTAGGCGGCCGCGATACGGCCCTCTTCGGCCTTATAAGCGTCCTTTGTCATCGGTTCGGCCATGACGCTGGCATTGAACACGAGGCCAATGGCAATCGAGATTGCGGACAGATAGAGAGGTTTCATGTGTTATTCCTGTTTGAAATGGTTACAGTTACTTGGGTGCCTAATTGCATATCAACAAATGGCGCCCATGGGGCAGGCGTCACGAACTAAACAAAATTTCCATGACCCCATGGGTTCATGGTTTATCGTAAGCCTATTGGCATTATATTGATGATTGGTCTGGTCCGTCTGTATGCTGGCGCACGGAGTCACGGAAATTAGGGCTATGCCAAAATGTGAATGCGTAAACACCATCTACCGAACCATGATGTCATTAGACTCGTAATAACCTGATGCTTACTTGAGGTTATCGTGGACGAGCCTGTTTTGGACTATGTTGAGTGGCGCAATAGCCTTCGCTGGCTTACAAAGGTTACTAACATTCCAAGCTCAGTGGGTGCGCTGGCAAACATAGCCAAGGTGGCAATGCGGTCTAATATTCAATATTAGGTACACCCGAAGGAGAGTTCACATCCCCATGGCCGTAGAAACGAAAGCGGACCGTCATGTTACGGACCGAGCCATCGAGATATTCATCCGTATCGCTCTGATCGTCATCTTGGCGGCTTTGTGCTTCGATATCTTGCGACACTTTATCGTGCCGGGTCTCTGGGGCTTGATCATCGCTATCGGTCTCTATCCCCTCTATCAACGCCTGCTGCAAGCTTTGGGCGACAGGTCGGTGCTGGCCGCGACCTTGACCTCCCTCATTACCTTCGCGGTTCTATTGGTCCCGGTGCTCCTGCTCAGTGGATCGGTCATGGAAGGGGGGGAGGGGCTGCTGAACGCCCTGGAGGTAGGCGCACGGGATGTTCCCCTCCCACCCGAGTGGGTTAAGGGATTACCCCTGGTGGGCTCCTATACTCATGAGCTTTGGACTCATGCCTCCTACAACCTGAAGGAGGCCCTGGTGCAGATCGCTCCCCAAGTCAAAATTGCCTTGAGTTGGTTGGTAGGGGCAGCGGCCGGGGCGGGGATCGGCATCCTGAAATTCTTCTTTGCCATCGCCATTGCCGGGGTGCTGCTCGCCCATGAGGAAGAGACGCGGCGGGCAACCGTCATCATCGCTCATCGACTGGCAGGTGATCGTGGGCTTGAATTCACCGATCTCGCCATGGCTACGGTACGCAGTGTTACCCGCGGCATCTTGGGCATAGCCTTGATCCAGTCGCTCCTATCTGGCCTGGGATGGCTGGCGGCTGGGGTGCCGTCAGCCGGACTCTGGACCTTACTGGCTCTATTGCTGAGTACCGCGCAGGTCGGCGTTTTCCTGGTATCGGTCCCGATCCTCGTCTATGTCTTCTTCAATGGGGATACGACCACCTTTGTGCTGCTCCTGGTCTGGAGCCTCGCCGTCGGTACCATCGACAACGTTCTCAGGCCGATCTTGCTGGGCCGCGGCATGGATGTACCCATGGTCGTGGTATTCGTTGGCACTATCGGTGGTTTCTTGAGTTCCGGCATCGTCGGGCTCTTCATTGGCGCCGTGGTGCTGGTACTAGGCTATAAACTTCTGGTCGCTTGGCTGGGGGATGAGCCAGCGACGATCAATCTGCTTTGAAGCGGCGATACCGGTAGGTGGTAAACAACAGGCTATTTGTATTTTAAAAGCAAATGGTAAACCCTTGCTCCGACCCCCTCTAGTCGCAAGTCAAAATGCTGCATATCCCCAGGCTCGCCTGAGATGTCGATAGCACCCCAGGCGAAACCTCTGTCGGTCATGGTCTCCACGAATTCTTTTCCAAGATTCAAAAAGCCCGTAGCTGGATCGCCCCTCCCACCCATGCTGTGGGGAGCAAAAGGGCGATCTTGTCCCGCGTCTGTCCGCCATGCCATTCCCGTGTTGGATTTTCCGCCAAGTATTCCGTAGTCATTTTCCATTTGTGCCTTTATTTTTGCGAAGTCAGGGAGGGGTTTATCCGAATTGTGGGTTATCCACTCCGTATCGATGAATTCCTGCAAGGCCAAGTCATTCCTCATTAATAAAAAATATCTTTTCATTGCATCGCTTTCCTGCTGAAGAACATCATAGACATCTCCGATTGATCCATCCCCAAATGCCGATCTTCCTTTTTTAAGCTTTCTTAAATCCGACTCATGCTTGCCAAGCATGAACCTTGCAATGTTGTCAAACGCGCCAATCAGTTCCAAATCCAGTTCTTCTTCTGCTTTTTCGTTCAAAATGTAGGGATTTGTTCCGACATCAAAATCGATAGCCAGTCCCCATCCGTGCATTCCGGATTTTTTCCTTAGCGTGCTATTCGCAATAGGTGCCTTATATCCAGTCCCTTTGTTATTAATCAAATCTTCCTCGACTCTATATAAAGCCTGGATCATCGCATCGTTTATCTTGAGAAGATTCTGGCCAAAAAAAGTAGTATTATCCAACTCCAAATCAATGAATTCGTTATAACAGGTACAGTTAAAAACCTCACCTGCGATGCGGTCCCATTTGTCTAAAATTAGGGAAAATTTATTTTTTTGATTGATGTATAGCTTATTTATTATTATCATTTTTTCAAGATCCCGATTAATATTAGTCTTGCTTGAAACCGGGCATGACGTAGCTTCTTCGCGGATGATCAATTCAGAAAATAACGCTTTCTCGATGGTTAAGATCGGAGACATAGGTATTTCTAGAATTGGCAAGAGGTTGATGCTCCTTGCATTTGCCTTTACCCCGCAAATAGCCATGGCAGTAATCATAAGCCCAACTAATACCGTCATCACACATCCTCGTGCGTCTGGACAAATTAGTCTTAGCCACGATCCAGAATTTATCCTAATGGAATTTGATTCTGTGATTTTGTGGAGCATTCATAGCCCACAAAGCCGGCCTAACACTGCCTTATGTGGGATACCGTACAGAGAAGCCCGGGTAGCAAAGAGATCATAGCATCGGTGCGTACCCGATTCGGGCCATGTGGCTCGAATCGTAATAAATTCGTCCTAATTTTTTCGAGTTTTAAGGAGGAGCGGAAGATGCTTCATGAAAAGGGCCTGTTTTTTCTCGCCATCCTGGGAGTCCTTGCGCTGCTCTGCGCTGGCTCGCCAGCGGTGGCCCAAGACGCCCCGGATCTCGGTACCACGAAAACCTTCGCCGTCTTGGGAGCCACGACGGTGACGAATACCGGTGCCAGCGTCCTATCCGGAGATCTCGGGATATTCCCTGGCACCTCGATCACCGGATTCCCGCCGGGCGTGGTTGAAAATGGGACGATACACGCCGCGGACGCGGTCGCGCAGCAGGCCCAGAACGATCTCACCACCGCGTACAACAACTTTGCGGGCCAGCCCTGCGGTACGCACCTAACTGGCCAGGACCTGGGCGGACTGACGCTCGTGTCAGGCGTCTATTGTTTCGATAGCTCAGCCCAGCTGACCGGGACGCTTACCCTTGATGCCCAGGGCGATCCTAATGCCGTCTTCATCTTCCAGATCGGGAGCACACTTACCACCGCGAGCAACTCCTCGGTTGAGATTATCAACGGGGGTTCGAGCTGCAACGTCTTCTGGCAGGTCGGCAGTTCGGCCATTCTCGGTACGACGACGTCGTTCGCGGGGAGCATCCTCGCGCTCGCGAGCATCACCCTAAATACTGGTGCCAACGTCTCCGGGCGGCTCCTGGCCCAGAACGGTGCCGTGACATTGGACACCAACGAAATCGACGCTCCGTTATGCGTGAACCCGGCCACGCTCCCCTCCGGTCAACAGACCGTTTTCTACAGCGCGACGATCACCGCGACCGGCGGCGCGGGGACCCATACCTTCGCGGTGACGGACGGCGCCTTGCCGGACGGGCTAACGCTGAGTTCCGCCGGCCTCCTCTCCGGGACGCCGACGGCATCCGGGACGTGGACCTTCACGATCACCGCCACCGATGATGGCGACGTCACCGGCGCGCGGGCATACAGGGTGACGATCGCCGGCGCCACGGCTACGGCTATCCCGACCCTCTCAACCTGGGGACTGCTCCTCCTTATGGCGCTCACGGGACTCGTTTCGACCCGGTACCTCAAAAGATCCGCATGACCTAACCGAACGAACGAATAACCTATGGGCCCTTGGAGCCCTGCCTGCAAGACCCGGCCGGCAGGGCTTCCCCATTTCAGACTCTGAGCCTATGTGAGTTCTCGTACGGAATGATCGCCACCCCTGGCGCATGTTATAACCGCGTAATACTCACAGGTCGCACATCATGCTGACTACCCAGGCCCTTCTCGCCTACTGTCATGACAACAGTCGGCTTCTTTAATAATGGAAATCGGAGCATCGAATGAAGACTCAAATCCCTTACCTATTCTTGGCGGCAGTCGTTCTTGGTACGCCCTTGGGCGCTGTTTCCAGCACGGATTTTAATGGGATCGTTGAGAGCCGCCCCGTTGGGGCCGCGGGAACATGGAAGATTGGTGGGCGTAGTTTCGAAGCTACGGAAACAACAAACCTGGATGAAGACGATGGCCCGGCCAAGGTCGGAGCTTGTGTGACCGTGGATTTCGAGGGCACTGCCATCAAGGAGATCGAAACCGAGAGGGAAACTAAGTGTAAGGCCCAGTAATCTTTCACCCGAAGGACAGGGAAGTCCTTGATGATAGAAGTGTCCAACGGCTCGGGATGCGTGTGCGGCGCCGCACAGGATTGATAGATTTTTCAGAGCGCGACGATCGTATCTCAGCAACAGGCGCGGACGCCGGAGGAGAAAGATGAATCCTTTGTGCGATGGCGTACATCGTCGGATGCCTCGGCGGCATACTTTAGGAGTGAATCCTTGATGACTCGCGCCCGGACGCTCGACCTGGTGAGCGTGGTCAAGCCGCGAATGAAGGCAACAAGACGCAAACAATCATGATGACTCCGGCAATCAAGAAGGGCCTGATCGCGGCCGCGGGTGTCGCGGCCGTCGTGATCGCGGTAATGGCCTGGACGGCGTTCCGACCGGCCGGCCTCGGGGCTGGTTTCGTTAGCGGCAACGGCCGTATCGAGGCGACCGAGATCGACGTCGCCACCCGGCTCGCCGGGCGCGTGCAGGACATCATGGTCAACGAGGGCGACTTCGTCCAGATGGGCCAGCCCCTGGCGCAGATGCAGATGGACGTGCTCGACGCGCAGCAGGACGAGGCCCGGGCCCAGTCCCAGCAGGCCGTCACCGCGGTCGCCAGCGCGACCGCCCAGGTCGCCGTGCGCCGCAGCGACACAGCCGCGGCCGAGGCCCTGGTGAGGCAGCGCGAGAGTGAGTTGGATGCGGCACAGCGACACCTGGCGCGCTCCGAGACCCTCGCCAAGAAAGGAATGACGGCGCGTCAGGTTCTCGACGACGACCGCGCTAGCGTACAAGGTGCCCTGGCGACCCTGGCCGGAGCTGAGGCCCAGGTGGCTGCCGCCGCCGCGGCCACCACGGCCGCGCAGGCGGAGGTCGTGGGTGCGGACTCCGCGGTCACGGCGAGCGAGGCGACCATTGCCCGGGTCGCGGCCGACATTGCGGACAGCCGGCTCAAATCCCCGCGCGACGGCCGGGTGCAATACCGCATCGCCCAGCCGGGTGAAGTCCTCGCAGCCGGCGGCAGGGTCCTCAACCTGCTGGATCTGGGCGATGTCTACATGACCTTTTTCCTGCCCGAGACCGTGGTCGGCAGGATCGCGCTGGGCAGCGAGGTGCATCTCGTGCTGGACGCGGCGCCGCAGTATGTGATCCCGGCACGGGTATCCTACGTCGCCAGCAAGGCGCAGTTCACCCCCAAGACCGTGGAAACGGCCAGCGAGCGACAGAAGCTGATGTTTCGGGTCAAGGCCCAGATCGACCGCGACCTGCTGCAAAAGTACCTCAAGTTGGTCAAGACCGGTCTGCCGGGTATGGCCTGGCTCAAGCTCGATGGGTCGGTCCCCTGGCCGGAAAAGCTGGCGATCAAGCTGCCGCAATGACCCCGCTGCCCGCAGAGAAGGACGGGGCAGTCTCGCCTCCTGTGGTGAGCCTCGCGGACGTCAGTGTGCGCTACGGCAAGGTCGTGGCCCTGAACGCCATCACCTTGGACATCCCGGCCGGGCGCAGGGTCGGACTGCTCGGGCCGGACGGCGTTGGCAAGTCCAGCTTGCTGGCACTGGTCGCGGGCGCCCGCGCCGTGCAGCAGGGTAAGGTGCGTGCCTTGGGTGGGGACATGGCCAGCGCCCACCATCGCACCAAGGTCTGTCCCCATATCGCCTACATGCCCCAGGGCCTGGGCAAAAATCTCTATCCGACCCTGTCGGTAGAGGAAAACCTCCAGTTCTTTGGTCGGCTGTTCGGCCACCAGGCCTTGGAGCGACGCCGCCGCATCGATGAATTGACCCGCAGTACCGGGCTTACCCCCTTCCTGGCCCGCCCCGCCGGCAAGCTGTCCGGCGGGATGAAACAGAAGCTGGGCCTGTGCTGCGCTCTGATCCACGACCCGGACCTGCTGATCCTCGACGAGCCCACCACCGGTGTCGATCCGCTGGCTCGCGCCCAATTCTGGGACCTGATCAGGCATATCCGCTCCGAGCGCACGGGCATGAGCGTGATCGTGGCGACCGCCTACATGGATGAGGCGCTACGCTTCGATTGGCTGGTGGCCATGGATGCCGGCCGCGTGCTCGCCACCGGCACCCCGGCCGAGCTGCTCACCCGGACCGGTACCGACTCGCTCGATGCCGCCTTCATCGCACTGCTGCCGGAGGCACAACGGCGCGACCACCGGGACGTGACGAACCCCCCTTTTATCGACAGCGGTGAGGTCGCGATCGAGGCCGCGGGGCTCACGATGCGTTTCGGAGACTTCGTCGCCGTCGACGACGTCAACCTCTCCATCCGCCGCGGGGAGATCTTTGGCTTCCTCGGCTCCAATGGCTGCGGCAAGTCCACCACCATGAAGATGCTGACCGGCCTGCTGCCGGCCAGCGCGGGTCAGGCCTCACTGCTCGGTCAGGCCGTCGACCCCAAGGACATCGCCACCCGGCGTCGCGTCGGCTACATGTCCCAGGCGTTCTCACTCTATTCGGAACTGACGGTGTACCAGAACCTGGTACTTCACGCCCGCCTGTTCCAGTTGCCGGCGGCGGACATCCCGGCGCGGGTGGATGAGATGGTCCGCCGTTTTGGCCTGTGTGAGGTACTCAAAGCCCTGCCGGACACCCTGCCGCTGGGCATCCGCCAGCGCCTATCGCTGGCCGTCGCGATGGTCCACAAGCCGGAATTGCTAATCCTGGACGAACCGACCTCGGGGGTGGACCCGATCGCGCGCGACCTCCTGTGGCGATTGATGATCGACCTGGCGCGCCATGATCAGGTGACCATCTTCATCTCCACCCACTTCATGAACGAAGCGGCGCGCTGTGACCGCATCTCGCTAATGCACGCCGGGCGGGTCCTGGTGACGGAGGCCCCGACCGAGTTGGTACGCCAACGCGGGGCGACGACGTTGGAGGAGGCCTTTATCGGCTACCTGGAAGAGGCCGGCGCATCCGGCGCGGCGCCGGCACCACCCCTGGTTCCGCCGGGCACCTCAGCCCCCGTTCCCTCTCGGCGCCCCCGTCGCTTGCCCTTTAGCCCGGCCCGCGCCTGGAGTTATTGCCTGCGGGAGACCCTGGAACTGCAACGCGACCCCGTGCGCGCCACCATGGCACTCTTGGGCACCGCCATTCTGATGTTCGTGTTCGGCTACGGCATCAGCCTGGACGTGGAGAACCTGACCTTTGCGGTGCTTGATCGTGACCAGACGACGCGCAGCCGCGACTACGCCCTGAACCTGTCCGGCTCGCGCTATTTCGTCGAGCGACCGCCGATTGCCGACTACGCGGATCTGGACCGGCGCATGCGTGCCGGTGAACTCGCGCTCGCCATTGAGCTCCCGTCCGGCTTTGCGCGCGATATCTCGCGCGGCGATCAGGTCCAGATCGGGGCCTGGGTGGACGGCGCCATGCCAGTGCGGGCCGAGACGGTGCAGGGTTATGTGCAGGGGATGCATCAGGGCTGGCTGCTCGATCAGGCGCGCCGACTTGGCCAGGACGCCGCCTCTGGCCCGGCCACCATCGCGACACGCTTTCGTTACAACCCCGATGTCCGCAGCCTGCCGGCCATGGTGCCGGCGGTGATCCCGATGCTGCTCCTCATGATCCCGGCGATGCTCACGGCCCTGTCGGTGGTGCGCGAGAAGGAATTGGGCTCGATTATCAATCTCTATGTCACCCCGGTCACCCGCAGCGAATTCCTGCTCGGCAAGCAGTTGCCTTACATCGCCCTGGCAATGCTCAACTTCGCGCTGCTGACGCTGCTCGCCGTCACCGTCTTCGGCGTCCCAGTCAAGGGCAGTCTGCTGACACTGACGGCCGGGGCCCTGCTCTTCGTCATCTTCTCCACCGGCTTCGGACTCTTCGCCTCTACCTTCACCCGCAGTCAGATCGCGGCCCTGTTCGTGGCCATGATCGGCACCATGATTCCCGCCATTCAATTCGCTGGCATGTTGAACCCGGTGTCATCGCTCGAAGGCGTCGGCTATGTCATTGGCCGCGTCTATCCGGCCGCGCACTTTCTCACCATCAGTCGCGGTGTCTTTAACAAGGCACTGGGCTTTGCCAGCCTGCACGCCTCCTTCTGGCCGTTGGCTCTGGCCGTGCCCGTCATCCTGGGCCTGTCCATCGTCCTGTTGAAGAAGCAGGAGACCTGAGCATGCCGCACCTTGCCACCATCTACCGCCTGGGCGTCAAGGAACTGTGGAGTCTGGCGCGCGACCCCATCATGCTGGTGCTGATCGCCTATACCTTCACCCTGTCCATTTATGTCGCGGCTACGGCGATGCCGGAGACCCTGCATAAGGCCCCGATCGCCATCGTCGATGAGGACGGCTCGCCCCTCGCGGCGCGCATCGCTACCGCCTTCTATCCGCCCCACTTCATGCCTCCCCTCATGATCCCGCTGGCTGGCATCGATGCCGGCCTGGACGCCGGAGATTACACCTTTGTGCTGGATATCCCGCCGGACTTCCAGCGCGACGTGCTGGGAGGCCGGTCGCCGGTCATCCAGCTCAACGTCGATGCCACGCGCATGAGCCAGGCCTTCACCGGCAGCAGCTATGTTCAGCAGATGGTCAGCGGCGAGGTCACCGAATTCGTCCAGCGCTACCGTGGCGCTGACGCCTTGCCGGTGGAATTGGCCCTGCGCGCGCGGTTCAACCCGAACCTGGAGCAGGCCTGGTTCGGCGCCCTGATGGAAATCATCAACAACGTCACCCTGCTCTCGATCATCCTGACGGGCGCCGCCCTGATTCGCGAGCGTGAGCACGGGACCATCGAGCATCTGCTGGCGATGCCGGTCACACCCGCCGAGATCATGCTCTCCAAGGTGTGGTCCATGGGTCTGGTGGTCCTGCTGGCCGCCGCCGTGGCGCTAGTGTTCGTGGTGCAAGGCGTGCTGCGGGTACCGATTCAGTGCATGGTCACGCTGTTTCTCGCCGGAGCGGCGCTGCATCTCTTCGCCACCACCTCGCTCGGCATCTTCATGGCCACGCTGGCACGCTCCATGCCGCAGTTCGGGATGCTCGCGGTGCTGATCCTGTTGCCGCTGCAATTACTCTCGGGCAACTCCACGCCGCGCGAGAGTATGCCCGAACTGGTGCAGATGGTGATGCTGGCCGCGCCGACCACCCACTTCGTCGCGCTCGGTCAGGCCATCCTCTACCGGGGGGCCGACATGCGGGTCGTGTGGCCGCAGTTCCTCGCTCTGGCGGCTATCGGTGCGGTCTTTTTCAGCATTGCGATCAATCGGTTCCGCAGAACCATCAGCCAGATGGCTTAAGCGGGTATCTCTCACTGCCCCGGCCCCAATGTCCATGTCAGTTAGCGAACAGACCGCCGCGTGCCGCCAGGCCTAGTCTGGCATTCGGATGAAATGCGGTAGTTAGAAGGGCCGCGCGGCAACAGCCGCGGCAAGATGGGCTGCGAACCCGGGCCTGACGATCTGCTGGGCGGACCCGACGATGATCTCGACGACGGAACCGATCAGCGCTAACCCGACGACCCACCGGGAAGGGGGGCCGCTCATGTTACGGATAAAAAGTCACGCGCCAGGGCCTTGAGCGGCCTTTGCCGTTGCCAAGCCCCTGGGTGGAATAGACTTAGTTTGTTCGCTATCGCACAAATAACACCGGGAAACTACACTATAGTTTCATTCTCATAGCTGATAATCTCCCGGTCGCCAAGATGTCTGAAATGCCCCCGCACTCACCCCACCAAAATCACCTCCTGGCGGCCTTGCCGGAGGTGGTTCAAGAGCGCCTCTACCCCTTCCTTGAACTGGCGGAGATGCCCCTGGGCCGGGTTCTGTTCGAGTCCGGAGTGCTCATGCGCCACGTCTATTTTCCCACCGACGCCATCATCTCCCTGCTGTATGTCATGGAAAATGGCGCCTCCGCCGAGATTGCCGTGGTCGGGAACGAGGGCTTGGTGGGCCTGGCCCTCTTCATGGGCGGCGAAAGCACGACCAGTCGCACCATTGTGCAGAGCGCTGGTTTTGCCTACCGGCTCCCGGGGAAACGTTTCACGGACGAGGTGAACCGCCACAGCGAATTGCTCATGCTCATGTTGCGCTTCACCCAGGCCCTGATCACCCAAATGGCCCAAACCGCGGTCTGCAACCGCCACCACTCCATCGATCAGCAGTTGTGCCGGTGGCTCTTGTTGTCCCTGGATCGGCTGTCGGGCGATCATCTGATCATGACGCAGGAACTGATCGCCAACATGCTCGGCGTGCGCCGCGAAGGCGTTACGGAGGCCGCTGGCCGCTTGCAGAAGCTGGGTGTAATTGAATACCACCGGGGCCACATCCAGGTCCTGAATCGACCCCAACTCGAAGAGCTGACCTGTGAGTGTTACAAGGTCGTCAAGCACGAAACGGATCGGCTCCTGCCACAGATCCGATCCCAGCATCCCTGATTAAACCCGATAAGGGCCCTGGCGCGATTTCGTCTTTCCCACCTGAGTTGCCGGTAGCGGCAACCCAGTCCTTATGGTGCTTGACACCGATCCTCTCTCTTTGACTGCTTGATACGTCCTCTCCAGGCGGTGCTGGGGCATCACCGCGCCCTTATTAATACCCGGGTTTACCGGCCACGCATTAAGGCCGCCATTCCGACCAGGCACTGCCTTTGAATCCGAGACCGAAATTTATCCCGCGCTATGTACTCTAGAGCACGGAGGGACCCGTCAATCGCCTCTATAGTTGAAGTATGCCAAAGGAAAAGGCAAGCGGTGAGATCGGTGCAATATCGCCATGACTCAAGGAGATGAGCGCGCCAAGCGAAGGACCCTTCTCACCCAGGAACATGATCCCTATTGGCCTGCGTGGCCGACCAGAAGGACCTCCTTACCAGGGGATCTTGCGACAACCAACACGATAAGAAGGGTGATAAAGATGAACTGGAATCAAGCGAAGGGAAACTGGAAACAATTCATGGGGAAAGCCAAGGCGAAGTGGGGTGACCTGACCGACGATGAGCTGACCCAGATCGCCGGCGAACGCGATGCGCTTGTCGGCTTAATTCAGACCAAGTACGGGATTATGCAGGAGGCGGCCGAAGAGCAGGTCAAGGAATGGGAGAAGGGCCACGATGTCAAGGACTGGGAGTCCAGCCATTCTTGAGATGATTCATCAGGGGCCGGGTATCTTCTCATGTCTGGAAGAGGCCCGACTCCAGGCCTCGTTGCCCCGATGTAAGGCCTGGACCCGAGGTTAGACTGTAACCGGAGAAAGATCATGTCACTAGGTACCATACTTCTCGTCATCCTGGTCCTAATACTCTTAGGGATACTACCAACCTGGCCTCACAGCCGATCCTGGGGTTATGGGCCCAGCGGTGCCATAGGGGCGGTTGTCATCATTTTACTCATCCTGGTCCTTCTGGGCCGGATTTAAGCGGAGATTGAATATGAGCATTGCAACTAAAGTAGGTCTTATCACGGCATCACTGGCGCTGATTTTCGGTGCGGTGGCTTGTGATAAGAATGATAACGCGGAGCAGGCGGGAAAAAAGATCGATCAAGCCGCGGCCCGGTCGGGAGAGGCCATCGAGAAGGCGGGCGATAAGGCCTCGACTAAGCTTGAAACGGCTAAGGAGGCGGTTGGCGATAAAGCCGAGGCCACGGGTGTCTATATGAGTGATGCGTCGATCACGACTCAGATCAAAGCCGGGTTCCTGGCCGACTCGACACTCAAGAGCACACAGATCCATGTCACCACGACTAATGGCGTGGTGGCGCTGAGTGGTGTCGTCGAATCCCAGCAGAACATTGATCGCAGCCTGCAGATCGCCCGCGGCATAAAGGGCGTTGCCTCCGTGGAAAACAGGTTGGTCGTTAAGCCCGCCCAGTAGGGTCAAGCCGCGGCGCTGTTGGCGTGACCTCACCACAAATTTGATCGAGGAAACCGCAATGTACGACGGAATCGCATCGAGAGCGCCTCGGCTGACCACGACAGTGGCAA
Source organism: Chromatiaceae bacterium (assembly GCA_044228695.1). Taxonomy (GTDB): domain Bacteria; phylum Pseudomonadota; class Gammaproteobacteria; order Chromatiales; family Chromatiaceae; genus M0108. Next base: position 58,283 of record JBGAUK010000004.1, read on the forward strand.
AGGTTGCCAAGGCATATCACCCTAGCACTTGGAGGGAGAAGGGCCTCTGGTGGACGGCCGGTCTCTTCCTAGTGACCTACCTCATTATCGTAGGGGTTCTGGGTATGATCTGGTCCACTTCACCCGGACCCTTCGACGTCAAGGAGAATGCGCTAGTCCTGGTCAATAGGGACCCGGCCAGGCTGGTACCGGGTGTCGTGACCGTGGCAACCGCTATCGGCATTGCCGATACCCTGCTGAATAAATCAGGTGGCTACTTGACCAATGATATCGCTCCGCCTGGGGTTTATCTGGATAACATCCCGAACTGGGAGTTCGGTGCCCTGACGGAACTGAGGGACTTGACGAGCGCCTTGCGTAACGATTTTGCCCGGGCTCAGTCGCAATCGGTGGAGGATGCCGACCTCCAATTGGCCGAACCAAAATTCAATTATGAATCCAATTCCTGGATTTTTCCCTCGACGGAGTCGGAATATCGGGACGGAGTCACGCTTCTCAAGGGATTTATGGGCCGACTTTATGACGAGAACCATGATGACGGTCAATTCTTTTCCCGCGCGGATAATCTGAGCGCCTATTTGCAAGTGGTTGAGAAACGTCTAGGCAGTCTGGCCCAGCGTCTGTCCTACGCCGTCGGCCAGGCCCATCTTGATACGGCACTGGCGGGGGACCCGAATGCACGTCAATCCACACCCGCACCCGCCGAGTCCATGACCAAGACCCCCTGGCTCCAGATCGACGACATCTTCTTCGAGGCCCGCGGTTATACCTGGGCACTCCTCCAGAGCCTGGAAGCCCTTGAGGTCGACTTTGCCCCCGTCCTGAAGGACAAAAACGCTGTCGTGTCCGTGAAGCAGATCATCCGCGAACTGGAAAATACTCAGAACATGATCTTGAGCCCGGCGATCATGAACGGCACCGGATTTGGACCCATCGCGAATCACTCTCTCGTGATGGCATCCTATATCTCCCGGGCTAATGCGGCAGTTATTGATCTACGCAATCTGCTTGACAGGGGCTAGGGCCAAGCCTTCACCGCCAACATAAGGGAATACAGTGCCCCTGTCGATCGGATGCTTGAAGAGAGGCAGTCCCGATTCATATTTCACTACAAAGGACGAAAATGATGAACACTCTAAAATTGGTCGCCGTGGCACTGATTATCGCGGGAGCCTTGGCTCTGGCCTATGGTGGCTTCAGTTATCCCAAGGAGACCCAAGAAGCGAAGATTGGACCACTTGAGCTCACGGTCAGTGAACGGGGGACGGTCAATATCCCGGTTTGGGTTGGCGGTGCAGCGGTTGTGGGTGGTGTATTGCTGCTCTTGTTCCCCATGGGTATCCGTCGCCAGTGATGAATACTCAATCCCTGAAACCCAAATCAACACTTATAGGGAATCTGCTGGCCTCTTTCCTGGTTGGAATCCTGGTCGCTACTCCAACTCAAGCCGATAAGCCTAGTTGGGCAGAGAATCCGCAGGGAGGAGGCAATTACAAACAGCCGGGTAAGGGCCATGGCGCTGATGATAACCGCCATCCTGGTAAGACCAAGAGCCGCAACGATAAACAGGACCAAGGTATTACTCACCAACCCCAGGAGCAAGGTGGCAACCGGAATCAACCTCCTACCCCTGTTAACAATGATCGCCACGGGAGACCGCTGCCTCCCAGAAGCCATTTCAGGGACCAGCAAGGCACCATAGCCCGGGATTACTACCACCACGAATTTGAACGTGGCTACTGTCCACCGGGACTCGCCAAGAAAAGAAATGGCTGCATGCCGCCTGGTCAGGCTAAGAAATGGCGGATCGGTCGGCCCTTGCCGCGCAGTGTGATCTACTATGACCTGCCGCCGCCCTTGGTCGTCGATCTTGGCCGCCCGCCGCCGGGATATCGTTATGTGCGCACAGGCAGTGACATCTTATTGATCGCGATCGGAACAGGACTGGTTGTCGACGCGATCACGGATTTTACCCGCTAAGTCACATTAATCACTGAAAATGAGTCGCTCGCCCGACAGGCTCGACTCATCCCAGTCCTGAAGTCAACACTTGAGGCATGAGAGATTCAAAAATGAAATCGCTTAATCAAACACTTCGTTATATTGGTATCCCCTTGTTAGTCTCGGTCGCCGTGACTTTTGGTGGCTGTGGTACTACTACCAGCAGTCGGACAGTCACGGGAGCCGCCATGGGCGCCGCGGGAGGTGCCGCCATTGGCTCGATGAGTGGGAGTGCGGGTACAGGTGCCCTGATTGGCGCGGGGGCCGGCGCCTTGGGAGGTTATTTCTACGATCAGCAGCAGAAAAATAACCTTCATTCAAACTAACGCTTAAGCAGGATGCGCATGGGTTAGCTCCTTACCACATTCAACAGTGCATGGCAAACAACACCCAGTCGCAACGCGACTGGGTGTTGTTTATTGTAATGTTATTTAGTTCCTAATCCAGGGATTGGAATCCCATGGCCCGACAAGGATCAATACCCGTGGCGAGTACTGACCGGTGGAACATAAAGGTTTGGATCAGTAACTGCGACTGGTTGTGGTCACTGATTTGGTGGGTTGCGACGATCTCGTGGTAACGGTATCAACCGTAGTCGTCTTGTTTGGTGACACAATCACAGTATCCGTGTTGGTTCGCCCTGTTTGACCGGTTGGGCCTTGAACCCCTGCTGGCCCTTGAGGTCCGGCACAGGCACTCAATCCTAACGCAGCTATAATCGCGGTATAAAATATACGATTTTTCATGGTATTGTCTCTCGGAGAACCAAATAATTGCCTTTTTTATCACCCTGATCCATTTTGTCCATGACAGAGCGACAAGGGTCAAAGTGGCCTATCAGAAGCGGGATCAGGTGTTGTTTCCGGGCCAGGGTTGAACTGCCAGAAGTAACACGAGTCTCCGCCATGATGTATAAAATATTAGCCACAATGGCTCAAGTGGTCGGTGCGCTGGCAAACCAAGAGTTTGCTTTCTTTGAGAGTCGCGAATAGGTTCCATGACGAACCGATTTTCGTACTAAATCCTGACGTCGCTAGTGGGAGGAGGGTAGCCACCTCCTGGCTTCTGGATGCTCTCAAGATGATCCCTGAAACGGACATGCGGACATCCGGACGGGTGGAAGGGTCTTCCGCGGTTCCTGGTTCTGTCATTTCAATTCGTTCACTCTGTTCGCCAGTGCACCGATAGCCTTGGCGCCGAGTCTCACAATGCGAATTCAGAAACTGGTTCGTGCGCGCCCGAGGTGTCAAGGGTGCCGTCCCAGAGGAGAATTCGTATGATGATGAAAGCGTATGAGCGTCGGCGTAGTTCGCGACTGGAGCCCCCGGGCGGTGATACAGACCCCATCCGGTTCGAACTTTTCAGCACCCAGCGGTTGGAGGAACATGCCGCCAGTCTGGCGGTGGCTCAGATCGTTGACCTGGAGCGGCGTGCGGGCCGTAAGCTGTTGCCCCGGGTGCGCGAAAACGCCCGGATTCTGGTGGAGGTCTATACCGCTATCAGCCATTCATCGGCCGAACAACGTGCCATCACCCCCGCGGCCGAATGGCTCCTGGATAACTTCCATATCATTGAGGAGCAGGTCCACGATATCGGGGTCCATTTGCCCGAGCGCTACTATCGTGGTCTGCCCAAGCTCGCCAGCGGCTTCCTCTCCGGCTATCCCCGGGTTTATGGCATCGCCTGGGCGCTGGTGGCGCACTCGGATAGCCGCTTCGACCCCGAGCTTCTGACTCTGTTTCTGCGTGCCTATCAAGGCGTGCAACCCCTAACCCTGGGCGAGTTGTGGGCGATCCCCGTGACCCTGAGGATTGTCCTCCTGGAAAACCTGCGCCGCCTGGCAGTTCTCATCAGGAATGCCCAGGCCGGCAGACACCTGGCCGACCTCTTTATCGATGCCCTTGAGGAAGCCGTCAGCCAGGGCGAGGAGCCCAGCCGGTTAAGTACCCTGGGCACCATGCCCGCGCCCATCCTGCGCCAGTCCTACGCCGTCCAGATCGCCCAACGTCTGCATGATCCCCATCCAGGGGCGGCCCCATCGCTCGGCTTTCTCACTCGCTGGCTGGCCGAGGAGGGGGTGACGCTCGATGAGGTCGTCCATCGGGAACATGCCGACCAGGTCGCCGCCAATACCACGGTGCGCAACATCATCACCAGCATGCGCGCGATCTCCGCCTTCGATTGGCGTGAGTTCGTGGAGCAAGTCAGCCTGGTGGACCATTGCCTGCGTGGCCAGGGTGGCTATGCGGAGATGGATTTTCTCACCCGGGACCGCTACCGGCACGCGATCGAGGACCTGGCGCGGCGCTCACCCGAGGAGGAGTTGACGGTTGCCCAGCGCCTGATGCGCAAGATCGCTGCCTTGGCGGACGCCAACCCCGCGGCGCCGCCGCTGGACCCCGGGTATTTTCTGATCGGGGAGGGCCGGGTGAGCTTTGAGCGGGAGCTGGGTTTTCGTCCGCCACCCCGGCAACGGCTCCTGCGTGGGGTTATGGCGACCATGGGGCTTGCCTATCCGGGTGGGATACTGTTACTGACGGCCGGCATCCTGGTAGCGCTGCACCTAGGCGCGGGTCTGGGCTGGGGGGCCTTGCTCCTGATCAGCTTGTGCGCCTTCTTTCCGGCCTCGGACATGGCCACCGACCTGGTAAACCGTCTGGTGGTGGCGTTCCTGCCGCCCCGCCATCTACCCCGGCTGGAACTGAAGTCCGGCATTCCGGCGAGCCTGCGCACCTGCGTGGTCGTGCCCACCCTGTTCGTGGACGCGGCGGGGGTTGCGAGGCAGGTCGAGCAGATGGAGGTCCGTTATCTGGCCAATCCCGAGGGGGATGTCACCTTTGCCCTCTTGTCGGATTGGTCCGACGCGGACCAGGAGACCCTGCCCACGGACGCGCCCTTGCTGGATCTCGCCCGGGCCGGCGTGGCGGTCCTCAATGCCAAATACGGGGGCGCGCGCTTCTTCGTCTGTCATCGGCGGCGCCAATGGAATCCCGGTGAGCGCAAGTGGATGGGCTGGGAGCGGAAGCGCGGCAAACTCCATGAGTTCAACCGGCTGTTGCGTGGTGCCACCGACACCTCCTTCCTCTCCCCGGCAGACCAAGAGACCCCCGTCGCGCCGGCCGGTGTCCGGTATGTGCTCACCCTGGATGCGGATACCCGGCTGCCCATGGGTGTGGTGACCCAGTTGGTGGGTACCGCCGCCCATCCCCTGAATCGGCCGGTCTTCGACCCCGTCGCTGGCCGGGTCGTGGCGGGTTACGGCATCCTCCAGCCCCGCGTCACCCCGACCCTGCCCCTGCGGCGGGAATGTTCGCTCTTCCACCGCCTCTTTGCCGGCGCCAGTGGCACGGATGCCTATTCCAGCCAGGTGTCCGAGGTTTACCAGGATCTCTTCGCGCAGGGGACCTACTCTGGCAAGGGCCTGTACGAGGTGGACAGCTTCGAGGCGGCCCTGGCCGGGCGGGTACCCGACAACACCCAGCTCAGCCATGACCTCTTCGAGAGCGAGTTCGCGCGCTGTGGTCTGGTCACCGATATCGAATTCTTCGAGGAGTTTCCCTATCACACCGCCGTGGTTGACTCCCGTGCCCACCGCTGGACCCGGGGCGATTGGCAGTTACTCCCCTGGATTCTGGGATTACGCCGGGAGGGCCCGGGCCGCAATCTGACCTCCATCGGGCGCTGGAAGATGCTGGACAACCTGCGCCGTTCCCTGTCGGCGCCCGGGGTCTTCTGCACCCTGGTCGCCGCCTGGGCCATCCCGGGGGCCCCCCAGGGCTGGCTCTTCGGTTTCGTCCTGCTAGCCCTGGGGATGCCCGTCTGGATGGCGCTCGGCAACAGCCTGGTGCTACCTGGCAACGCCACCCCACTCCTGACCCACTTGCGCCTGACGGCGCGGAATTTGCTGATGAGTCTGGGTCATGTCCTGGTGGCTCTGACCTTGCTGGCCCATCAGGCCTGGCTGATGGTCCATGCCATCGGTACCACCCTGGGCCGGCTGCTCCTGACCCGCCGCCACCTGCTGAAATGGGTCACCGCCCTCCAGGCCAAGGCGGCCTCGGGTCAGGCCCTCGGGACCCTGATCCGGCCGCTGGCGAGCGCGACCGGAGTGGTGCTGGCGGCCGCGTTGGTGGTGGTGGTCGGCAACCCGGCCAGTCTCCCGACCGCCTCGCCCTTGCTGCTGCTGTGGTGGCTGGCGCCCTGGGCCTCCCGCGCCCTGAGCCGGACCTCGCGAACCCCGGCCTGTGAGTCCCTGACCCCCGCCGAGACTGATCAGCTCCGGGAACTGGGGCGGCGTACCTGGTGTTTCTTCACCACCTTTGTGACGGCGCGGGATCATTATCTGCCGCCGGACAACTTCCAGGAGGACCCCGAGCCGGTCATCGCCCACCGTAGTTCGCCCACCAACTTCGGTCTTTATCTCTTGTCCGTGCTGGCCGCCCGGGATTTCGGCTGGATCGGTCTCCATGATGCCGTCGCCCGCCTGGAGGCGACCCTGGGCACCCTGACCGGGCTGCCGCGGCTGCATGGGCATTTCTTCAACTGGTATGACACCCAAGACCTGCATCCGCTGGAGCCCCGCTATCTCTCGACCGTGGATAGCGGCAATCTGGCGGGGCATCTGTTGACCCTGGCCCAGGGTTGCCGGGAGGCGGCCAGACAGCCGCAACCAGCCGCCGTGGCCTGGGCTGGCCTGGCGGATACGCATCGCATCCTGATCGCCGCGCTGGCGGCGACCCGGGAGCGGCGGACCCTGATCGTGACCCGGGAGGAGTTGTGGGACGCCGCCGCCGCCCTTGGAACGCGCCTGGCCGGTCCGCCTCTGACGGGGGCCGATTGGGGGCGCTTGAGCCGGGACGCGGAGACCCTGGCGGATCTGGCGCGGGCCTATGTGGCGGAGTTGGTGGACCTGGAGGGTGATCCCAGCCTGGATTCGGCGCCCCGCGACTGGGCCGAACGCCTGCGGGACGATATCGCCTCCCAGGCGCGGGATCGGGCCGCTGGGTTGGGTGAGGGGGACACCATCCCCCAGGCCCTGGCCCAGCGCCTGGAGGCCCTGGCCGGCACCGCCGAGCGGCTGTGCGAGGAGATGGACTTCGGCTTCCTGTACGACCCGGAGCGCCAGCTCTTCGTGCTGGGTTACCGGGTGGCCGAGGGCCTGGTGGACGACAGCTACTACGACCTGCTCGCCTCGGAGGCGCGGCTCACCAGTCTGGTCGCCATCGCCAAGCGGGATGTCCCCAGCAGCCACTGGTTCCACCTGGGCCGCCAGATGACCCGCGCCGCCCGGGATACGGTCCTGCTGTCCTGGTCAGGCTCCATGTTCGAGTATCTGATGCCCTCCCTGGTCAGCTTCACGCCCCGCTACAGCCTGGTGGACCAGACCTGCCGCGGCGTGGTGCGGCGCCAGATCGGTTATGGCGGGGAGCGGGGGGTGCCCTGGGGCATCTCGGAGTCGGCCCTCAATCAGCGCGACCTGGAGTTTACCTACCAGTACTCGGCCTTCGGTGTTCCGGGCCTGGGCCTCAAGCGCGGGCTGGCGGAGGATCTGGTCATAGCCCCTTACGCCACCGCCCTGGCGGCCATGTACCTGCCCCATGCCGCCGCCCGCAACTTCACCCACCTGGCGCGGGCGGGTGCCCTGGGCCGCTACGGCTTCTACGAGGCCCTCGACTACACCCCGGAGCGGTTGGCGGAAGGTCAGACGGTGGCCATCGTGCGTTGCTACATGGCGCACCACCAGGGCATGTCCCTGGTCGCCCTGGACAATGTGATTCACGACGGGGTGATGCGTCACCGCTTCCATGGCATCCCGCGGATCCAGGCCACCGATCTGCTGCTACAAGAGCGTAACCCCCGCGGGGCCGATACCCGGGGTCCGCGGGTCATCAAGGTCCATACCGCGGCCCAGGTGCTGGTGCTGGCCCCGGTGCGCCGTCTGCCCTCGCCGACCGCGGCGGTGCCTTCCACCCAGTTGCTGTCTAATGGCCACTATGTGGTGATGGTCACGGCCGCGGGGGCCGGGTACAGCACCTGGGCGGGGCTGGCGGTGACCCGCTGGCGGGAAGACCGGACGCGTGACGACCGGGGCAGTTTCCTCTATCTGCGGGACCTGGAGAGCGGCCGGGTCTGGTCCGCCGGCTATCAGCCCACCCGAGCGGTCCCGGACAGCTACGCGGCCGTCTTCCGGGAGGACCGGGTCCGCCTCACTCGCACCGATGGGGCCATCGCCAGCGAGTTGGAGATCCTGGTCTCTCCCGAGAATGATGCCGAGATCCGCCACCTCTGTCTGATCAACCAGGGCCCCCGTTCGGTGGAGATCGAACTGACTTCCTATGCGGAGATCGTGCTCGCCCCCCCACGGGCGGACCTGGCCCATCCCGCCTTCTCCAACCTCTTCGTCCAGACTGAGTTTCTGCCCCAGTTCCACGGGCTGCTCGCCCGGCGCCGGACCCGGAGCTCCACCGACCCCCAGGTGTGGGCCGCCCACCTTCTGTCACGCTTCGATACCCTCAATGGGCTCCAGTACGAGACCGACCGCGCCCGCTTCATCGGGCGTGGCCAGACCACGCGGGCACCGGTGGCGGTGATGGCCGGCGGACCATTGAGCAACACCGTCGGCGCCGTGCTGGATCCCATCTTCAGCCTGCGCACCCGGGTGCGGATCGCAGCGGGAGGGACCGCTCAGGTGACCTTTACCACCCTGGCCGCCGGGTCGCGGGAGGCGCTCCTGGCCCTGGCCGACCAGTACCACTATCCCGCCACCTTCGAGCGGGTCTCGACCCTGGCCTGGACCCAGGCCCAGGTGTTGTTGCATCACCTGCGCATCGCCCCGGACGAGGCACAGTTGTTCCAGTCCCTGGCCAATCACCTCCTCTATGCGAACCCCTTGCCGCGGCCCGCGAGCCGGGTTATGCGACTCAATCAGGGGAACGTGACGGGGCTATGGCGCCATGGTATCTCCGGGGACCGGCCCATCCTCTTGCTGCGGGTGAGCGAGCCCGAGGAGCGGGGCCTGGTGGATCAATTGCTGCGGGCCCATGAATATTGGCGTCTCAAGGGCCTGGCGGTGGATCTGGTGATTCTCAACGCCAAGACCCTGTCTTATGCCCAAGACTTGCATGACCTCCTGGCGGGCCTGGTACTCGACTGGCAGTCCTGCCACGCTCACCCCGGGACTCCCGTACAGGGAGCTATCCAGGTGCTGTCGGCCGAGCGTTTGAGCGAGGCGGATCAGTTACTCTTGAGCACCGCCGCCCGGGTCGTACTGGCAACCCGACGGGGCAGTCTGGGGGAGCAATTGCAGCGGTTCCGGCTGCACGACCCGGGGTTTGTCACCCGCCCGGTGATCCCGTCGGCCCTGGTGTCGACCGGGCCCGCCGCCCCCGCGCTGGCGGTGCCTGCTCTGGAGTTTTTCAATGGCCTGGGGGGCTTCGCGGAGGAGGGCCGGGAGTATGTGATCCTGATGGACAAGGGTCAATGGACTCCGGCGCCCTGGATCAATGTCATCGCCAATCCCCGTTTCGGTTTCATGGTCTCGGAGGCCGGCGGTGGCTGCACCTGGTCCCTCAATAGCCATGAGAACACCCTGACGCCCTGGTCCAACGACCCGGTCAGCGATCCACACGGGGAGGTCATCTATCTGCAGGACCTGGACACGGGCGAGGTCTGGACCCCGACCGCCTTGCCGATCCGGATTGATCACGCGACCTACATCGCCCGTCATGGCCAGGGTTACAGTCGTTTCGAGCATGCCTCCCACGGCATCCACAGCGATCTGCTGCAAATGGTCGCCCCGGAGGACCCGATCAAGGTCTCCGGGTTGACCCTGCGTAATGACGACGATCGGCCACGGCGGCTGCGGGTGGTGGCTTATGTAGAGTGGGTGCTGGGGGCCAGCCGCGACCTCACGGCACCCTATGTGGTTACGGAGATCGATGCCGAGACCGGCGCCCTCTTCGCGGTGAACCCCTGGAGCCAGGATTTCGCGGGGCGGATCGGCTTCGCGGATTTGGGTGGTCGGCAGACCGGCTGGACCGGGGACCGGGGCGACTTCATCGGGCGTAACGGTGACCTCGCCGCCCCAGCGGCCCTGTTCCGGAGTCCGGGGTTGGGTAACCGCACCGGAGCCGGGCTGGACCCCTGCGCGGCCCTGGAGACCACCCTGGCACTGCGCCCGGGCCAGGTGGTGGAGCTGCGCTTTCTGCTGGGCCAGGGGGACAATCGCGCTCAGGCCAGCGATCTGGTGCGGCGCTATCGGTCGGCCTCGGTGGCGGACCTCTGGCAGTCGGTCAGGGCGGGGTGGGACCAGGTGCTGGGTAAAGTCCAGGCCCGGACCCCGGACCGGGGACTCGACCTGATGCTCAACCGCTGGCTGCCCTATCAGACATTGAGTTGCCGGGTCTGGGCGCGGGCCGCCTTCTACCAGGCGGGGGGGGCCTATGGCTTCCGCGACCAGTTACAGGATGTCATGGCGCTCACCGTCACCCGGCCGGATATCGCCCGTGCCCAGATCCTGCTGGCGGCGGGGCGTCAGTTTGTGGCGGGGGACGTGCAGCATTGGTGGCATCCGCCCACCGGGCGCGGGGTACGGACTCGCATCAGCGATGATCGGGTCTGGTTACCCTATGTGGTGGCGCACTATTTGGGGGTGACCGGGGATACGGCGGTGCTGGCGGCGGTGATCCCCTTCCTGGACGGCCTGGCCCTGGCCCCGGGCCAGGATGACGCTTTCTACGAACCGACCCGATCCGACCAGGAGGCGAGCCTTTACGAGCATTGCGCCCGGGCGCTGGACCTGAGCCTGGGGGTGGGTAGCCATGGGTTGCCACTGATCGGTGGCGGGGATTGGAACGATGGCATGAATCGCGTCGGCCACCTGGGCCAGGGCGAGAGTGTCTGGCTTGCCTGGTTCTTGATCCGCACCCTGCGCGACTTTGCGCCCCTGGCGGCGTCCCAGGGCGATGCGGGGCGAGCCGCGGGCTGGCTGGCCCATGCGGCGGCGCTCAAGGTTGCGGTCGAGGCGGAAGGCTGGGATGGGGCCTGGTACCGGCGCGCCTACTTTGACGATGGCTCCCCGCTCGGCTCGGCGATCAACGCGGAGTGCCGCATCGATGCCATCGCCCAGAGTTGGGCCATCATCTCCGGGGCGGGTGACCTGGAACGGGCGCGGCGGGCCATGCACTCGGTGCATGAGTATCTGATTCGCCATGGCGATGATTTGGTGTTGCTGTTCACGCCGCCCTTTGACCAGACCCCCCTGGACCCAGGCTATATCAAGGGCTACCTGCCTGGGGTGCGTGAAAATGGTGGTCAATATACCCATGCGGCCATCTGGACCCTGATGGCCTATGCCCTGCTGGGTCAGGGGAATCAGGCGACGGAGTTGCTGCGGATTTTAAATCCTATCCATCGCACGACCAGTCGTACCGGCGCCTATGCCTACAAAGTCGAACCCTATGTGTTGTCAGCGGATATTTATGCCGAGCCGCCCCACGCCCGGCGTGGCGGTTGGACCTGGTACACCGGGTCCGCGGGTTGGTTCTACCGGGCGGGGCTGGAAACCATACTCGGCCTGACCGTGCGCAACCATCGTCTGCACTTCGCGCCTTGTATCGCCAGTGCCTGGCGTCATTACGATCTGACCTATCGACACGGGGAGGCTCGTTACGAAATTCAGGTGGAAAATCCCCAAGGCGTCGAACAGGGGGTGATCGGCATCGATCTGGACGGGGAAACGCAGACGCTGGGGGCGGGTATCCTCTTGGTGGACGATGGCCAGGTCCATCGGGTGCGGGTCGTGCTCGGCACCATTGACCCCGTTTCGGGACCCTCGTTACCCACTCGTGAGGGCTGACCGGGGAGTTAGACCCAAGAATGGGGTCAGAGCCCCGCGACCGGGGGCCTATCAGGCCGGGGACTTCTTGCGAGATCTGGCGGTTACGAAAGGCGGGAGGGATGGCAAGGCCTATCCCTCCCGCCAGGCTGGGGCCAATGGCGCCAGCCGATGACCCAACCGGGTTAGCCCTTCAGGCCGTTAAAGATGCGGTCGCGGATCTCTTCCACGCCGCCAATACCCTGCACCTTGACGTACTTGGGCGCTCCGGCGCCGCCATCGGCGGACCATTTGGAATAGTAGGCGATCAGGGGCTCGGTCTGGTCGTGATAGACCTTGAGGCGGGCCTTGACGGTGTCTTCCTGGTCATCGTCGCGCTGGATCAGGTCCTCGCCCGTGACGTCGTCCTTGCCTTCCTCGCGGGGCGGGTTGAAAAGGACATGGTAGGTGCGGCCCGAGCCCAGGTGGACGCGCCGGCCGGACATGCGCTTAATGATCTCCTCGTCGGCCACGTCGATCTCGACCACGGCATCGACATAGACGGCGGCGTCCCGCAGGGCGTCGGCCTGGGCGAGGGTGCGCGGGAAGCCATCGAACAGGAAGCCCTGGCCGCAGTCGTCCTGGGTGATGCGCTCCTTGACCATGCCGATGATGATGTCATCGGAGACCAGGCCGCCCTCGTCCATGATTTTCTTGGCGGCCACGCCAAGTTCGGTGCCGGCCTTGACGTGAGCGCGCAGCATGTCGCCCGTGGAGATCTGGGGAATACCGAACTTCTCCTTGATAAAGCCCGCCTGGGTGCCCTTGCCAGCGCCTGGACCACCCAATAGTATGATACGCATTATATTTTTCCTCCTCGAATCGAATGGACACGCCTCCGGGTTTGCTTGAGGCGCGAAGGGTTTGCTCCGCCCAAGGCGGGGACAGGCAAGTCTGCCACAAGGTGCGGCCGGGGGCTATCCTGACGCCAGTTTGGTTGTGGCTATTCCTTCAGTGCCGGCCACTGGTCCGACAGGTGCCTGGACGATCCAAGTCGCGCTGGCTGGGCCATTTCAGGCTAAAATCCCGCCATGCTCCTATCCGTAAAACACCGTTTCCTCTTCGTCCACATCGCCAAGACCGGCGGGACCAGCGTGCGTGCCGCCTTGCAGGCGGGACGCTGGCGGGACCCCTGGTACTGGCCGATGTTCCTCTGCAGTCGCATGAGCCATCTGAGCGGCCATCGCATCGGCACCAAGCTGCCGCGCCATGCCAAGGTGGTGGCGGCTAAGGAGTTGCTGCCCCGGGAGTTCTTCGACCAGCTTTTCAAGTTCGCCTTCGTGCGCAATCCCTGGGACTTGCAGGTCAGTTCCTTTCATCACATCCGCCGGGAGCGGCCCCATTATCTGGGCGGACATGAGGATTTCGAGGGTTTTCTGCGCTGGAAACTGGACCCTGAGCGGCCCTATCAGTACCACATCGATACCTCCATCGAGCGTCAGTCCGACTATCTGATCGATCTGGGCGGCCAGGTGGTGGTGGATTTCATTGGCCGCTATGAGCGGCTGGAAGGGGATTTCGCCGAGGCCTGCCGCCGCATCGGCATCCCGGCACCCGGTCTGCCCCATCAGCGCCAAGCCCGGGATCGCCGGAAGGACTATCGCGGCTACTACAGCGACGCCACCGCGGAACTGGTCGCCCGTCATTTTGCCCAGGATATCGAAATCCTGGGCTATCATTTTGATCCTGATCCGGAAAGTGAAAACTGATCAGTCCGCGGCCTATTCTTCCAAGGGCCCAAGGGGTCAAGGGGCGAGGGATGACCGATACCCCCGGCAGCGACCCTTGGGCTAATCGGATCTAGGTGCTCTAGGCGCTCTAGGTGCGGGAAATCTCCAATGCGGTTGGGGTGAAAGTCCACATCCCCGACCCTTACTTACCGGCGCTGATTCCTCCCTCCACCCATTCCCGGTCGCGCCCCTTTCCAGGGTCCCTTGGCCCCGGGTTTGGGGCGGGGGGGGCTGGGCTTTTTCATGCCGACCATAGCCAGCAGGCCATCCAGTTCCTCGGGGGTGAGGTCGCGCCAGTGGTGGCTGAAGACCCGGGGCCCCAGGATGACATTGCCGAAGCGGACACGCATTAAGCGACTGACCTTGAGTCCCACGGCCTCCCAGAGGCGGCGGACCTCGCGATTGCGGCCCTCGCGCAGCAGGACGTGATACCAGCGGTTAGCGCCCTGGCTAATGCTGGATTCGACGATCTCCTCGAAGTGGGCCGGACCGTCGTCCAGTTCGACGCCATGAACTAGGCGGTGCAGGGTCTCCTTGGGCACCTCGCCAAGAATGCGCACGGCATATTCCCGCTCGATCTCCTGGGAGGGGTGCATCAGCTTGTTGGCCAGTTCGCCGTTGTTGGTCAGCAGCAGCAGGCCGGAGGTATTGATGTCCAGGCGGCCCACGGCGATCCAGCGCCCCTGCTCCAGGGGGGGGAGATGGCGAAAGATGGTGGGTCGGCCCTCGGGGTCGTGGCGGGTGACCACCTCGCCCTCGGGCTTGTTGTAGGCGATGACGCGCAGGGGCTCGGCGCTGGGGGGGGCGAGCCGCAGCTCCCGGCGATCCAGGCGGATGCGATCCCCGGGGACCATGCGATCCCCCAGCTTGGCGACCTCGCCATTGATCTCGATCCGTCCCGCCTCGATCCAGCCCTCGATCTCCCGCCGCGAGCCGAGTCCGGCGTCCGCCAGGACCTTCTGGATACGGACCGGCACGGCCGCGCCGGGTTTGGCCGCGGGACTGGGGGAGGCGGGTGGAGCGGCGGTGCGGCTGGTCGCCCGGCTGGCCGATGACTTGGGGGTGGGGCGTTTGTCTTTGATCATGTCAGTGAGGCCGGGGGTGATGGCTGGGGCGTGAGGGGGTCGGGGTGCGCCAGGTCGGGCTTTGGCGGGGCTGCCGGGACTTCCAGGGGCAGGTCGTCACCCAGGAATTCGGGCTCGCGCAACTCGGCCAGGGTAGGGAGTTCGTTGAGGGACTTGAGGCCAAAGTAGTCCAGGAATTTGCGGGTGGTGGCGTAGAGGGAGGGCCGGCCGGGGACGTCGCGGTGGCCGACCACCCGCACCCACTCCCGCTCCAGCAGGGTCTTGACGATGTTGGTGCTGACCGCGACGCCGCGGATATCCTCGATTTCGCCCCGGGTGATGGGCTGGCGGTAGGCAATGAGCGCCAGGGTCTCCAGCAGGGCGCGGGAATAGCGCGGGGGCTTCTCATCCCAGAGCCGCGCGATCCAGGGGGCGCATTCCTTGCGCACCTGGATGCGATAGCCCCCGGCGATCTGGGCCAGTTCGATACCGCGGTCGTGGTAGTCCTCCTCCAGAGTGGCGAGGGCGACTTGCAGCGCCTCGCGGGTCGGGGCTGCCTCCTCCGTTCCGAAGAGCCCCAGCAGGCTGTCCAGGGTCAGGGGACCGCCCGCGGCGAGGAGGGCGCCCTCGATAATGTTCTTGAGGGGTGGCTGGCCCATCATGCCCTAGTCCCCCGTGCGCAGGCGCACATGGATAGGGGCGAAGGGCTCCGTCTGGACCAGTTCGATGGTGGCGGACTTGATGAGCTCCAGCACGGCCAGAAAACTGACCACGATCCCCGCCCGGCCCTCATGAATTTCAAACAGATGGGTGAAGGGGACAAAGCCCATGCCCTGGAGCTTGGCCAGGACCAGGCTCATGCGCTCCCGCAGGCTCAGGGACTCCTTTTCCACCCGGTGACGGGTGAAGAGGTCCGCCCGCGCCAGGAGGTCGCGCAGGGCCAGGAACACCTCGCGCAGATCGACCTCGGGGGGGATGAGGCGGCGATGGCCCGGAGGTACCGGGGCCTGGACCAGGTAGTGATCGCGCTCCAGGCGGGGCAAGTCGTCCAGGTCCTGGGCGGCCTTCTTGAAGCGTTCGTATTCCTGGAGGCGGCGGATCAGGTCGGCGCGGGGGTCGGCCTCCTCCTCGGTCGCGGCGGGTCGCGGCAGCAGCATGCGCGACTTGATCTCCGCCAGCAGGGCGGCCATCACCAGATACTCCGCCGCCAGTTCCAGGCGAAAATCCTTCATCAGTTCGACGTAGGCCATGTACTGATCGGTGATCCGGGCAATGGGGATGTCGAGGATGTCCAGGTTTTGGCGCTTGATCAGATAAAGCAGCAGGTCGAGGGGCCCCTCGAAGGTGTCAAGGAACACCTCCAGGGCATCCGGCGGTATGTAGAGGTCCAAGGGCAGGATCAGCAGGGGGGTGCCCTGGACAATGGCGAAGGGCATCTCCTGCTGCTGGGCGGGTCGTCCCACCGCGTTGCCGTCGGCCTCCGCGCTGGCCGGGGTGGCCTCGCCAGGCGTCTCGCTCAACGAAAGTTCAGGGACATGGCTTGGCGGACCTCGTCCATGGTCTTGCGGGCGACCTGGCGGGCGGCCTCGCTGCCGGCGGCGATTAGGTCGCGCACCCGTTCCGGTTGCGCCTCGAATTCCCGGGCGCGCTCCTGGATGGGTTTGAGCTCCGCCAGCACGGCCTCGATGACCGGTTGCTTGCAGTCGAGACAACCGATGCCCGCCGAGCGGCAGCCCTCCGTGACCCAGGCCCGGGTCTCGTCGCTGGAATAGACCTGATGGAGTTGATAGACGGGACACTTGGCGGGCTCGCCGGGATCGGTGCGCCTGACCCGCGCCGGGTCCGTGGGCATGGTACGCAGGGCCTTTTCAACCTGGGCGGGGGGGTCGCGCAGGGCGATGGTGTTGCCGTAGGACTTCGACATCTTCTGGCCGTCCAGCCCGGGCATCTTGGAGGCCTTGGTGAGGAGGGCCTGGGGTTCGGGCAGTATGATGCGGCCGCTGCCTTCCAGGTAGCCGGAAAGGCGCTCACGGTCGCTGAGGCCGATGTTGCCCTGGGATTCGATGAGGGCCCGGGCCATCTCCAGGGCCTCGTGATCGCCCTGTTCCAGATAGGCCTTGCGCAGCTTGTCAAAGAGCTTGGCGTTCTTTTTGCCCATCTTGTCCTTGGCCTGTTCCGCCTTCTGCGCGAAGTCCGGCTCGCGGCCAAAGATGTGGTTGAAACGTCGTGCGATCTCGCGCGTCAGCTCCACATGGGCGACCTGGTCCTCGCCCACCGGGACCAGGCCGGCCTTGTACATGAGGATGTCGGCGCTCTGGAGGAGGGGATAGCCCAGGAAGCCATAGGTGGCCAGATCGTGCTCCTTCAGCCGCTCCTGCTGATCCTTGAAGCTGGGCACTCGTTCCAGCCAACCCAGGGGGGTGATCATGGACAGCAGCAGGTGGAGTTCCGCGTGCTCGGGCACCTGGGACTGGATGAAGAGGGTCGCCTGGTCCGGGTCGATGCCCGCGGCCAGCCAGTCCACCACCATATCCCAGATGCTGGCGGGGATGATGGAGGGGTCATCGTAGTGGGTGGTCAGGGCGTGCCAGTCGGCGACGAAGAAGAAGCAGCTGTATTCGTGCTGCAAGGCCAACCAGTTCTTGAGGACACCCTGATAGTGACCCAGGTGTAGGCGGCCGGTGGGCCGCATACCGGAAAGGACGCGGCCGTTGGAGGTGGTTGCGGAGTTCAAGGCGGGAATTCCCCGTGGGTTCGGATGCCAATTCGAAAAGAGGGTGAGGACAGGTTCGCGCGGCGGGGGGTCAGGTCATGAAGAGTTCGCGGACCACGCCGGCGCCGGGCATGAGGCCGATGGTCAGGTTCACCAGGGGCCCTAGCAGGGTGCCCAGGACCCCGGTAACCAGGAGGACCACCAGCAGGATGAGGCCGTAGGGCTCCAGGCGCGAGAAGCTCATGGCCAGGTTGCGCGGCAGCAGGGCGTTGAGCACCCGGCCGCCATCCAGCGGCAGGAGCGGGAAGAGGTTGAGCACCATCAGGAGCACGTTGATCAGGACTCCGGCGGCGCCCATGTAGGCCAGCGGTTGGGCCAGCCAGGGCGAGACATTCCACAGGGCCAGGGCCAGCTGGATCGCCAGCCCCCAGAGGATGGCCATCAAGAGGTTGGCGCCGGGCCCGGCCAGGGCGACCAGGGCCATGTCGCGGCGGGGATTGTGCAGGTTGCGGACATCCACCGGCACCGGTTTGGCCCAGCCGAAGAGGAAGCCCGTGAGGAAAAAGGTCGCCAGGGGCACGACGATTGTCCCGATGGGGTCGATGTGTTTGAGGGGATTGAGGGTCACCCGGCCCAGCATGCGCGCCGTGCGGTCGCCCAGGTAGCCGGCGGCCCAGCCATGGGCGGCCTCGTGGACCGTGATGGCGAAGAGCACCGGCAGCACCAGGATGGCCAGGATTTGAACGTGATTGAGGATGTCCATGGCGGCATTATAACCGCTAGCCCCGGCTCTGGTGGCCTGGATGCCGGTATCCCATGACGCCAGCCCTCAGGTCCCGCAAAAGGTCCGTTGAACCACTTGGTGTGGCGCCGGCGGCCGCTGGAATTCGTCGAGGCCGGGGCCTTCCTCCCAGGGCTGGGCAAGGACCTGCAACAGGGCATCGAGGGGTTTGAGGTTGCCGGCGACCACCGCCTCGAGCGCGGCCTCGACCTGGTGGTTTCTGGGGATGACGGCGGGGTTGGCGCGGCGCATGGCGGCCGAGCGCGCCTGGGGGCTGGTCGCTTCACCAGCCAGACGGGCCTGCCAGCGGGCGATCCAGGCCGTGGCGGGGGCGCAAACGCCGAGCTGCGCCCGGAGCGGCTCATCCGAGCCCGCGGCGGCGGCGTTCAGGGCGCGGAAGCTGTTGGTGAAGTCGGCGCCGGTCGCGGCCATCGCCCGTAAGAGCCCGTCGATCAGGTCGGCGTCGTCCCCTTGCGCCTCCAGCAGGCCCAGCTTGGCCCGGAAGCAGGCCAGATAGGCCTGTTCAAAGCAGGGGGCGAAGCCATCTATGACCGCCTGGGCCTGGGCGACGGCCCGGTCCTGGTCGGGGTCGAGGAGCGGCAATAGCGCCTGAGCCAGACGGGCGAGGTTCCACTGGGCGATCTGGGGCTGGTTGCCATAGGCGTAGCGCCCGCCATGATCGATGGAGCTGTAAACCTGGGCCGGGTGATAGGCATCCATGAAGGCGCAAGGGCCGTAGTCGATCGTCTCCCCCGCGATCGACATGTTGTCGGTATTCATCACGCCATGGATGAAGCCGACGCCGAGCCAGCGGGCGATCAGTTCCGCCTGCCGGGCGACCACCGCGACCAGCAAGACGCGATAGGGCTGGTCCGACGCCCGCGCCTCCGGGTAGTGCCGCGCTAGCACATAATCGGCGAGTTGCCGGAGGGCATCCGTATCCTGGCGCGCCTGAAAGTACTCGAAGGTGCCCACCCGGACGTGGCCGCGCGCCACGCGGGCCAGCACGGCGCCGGGCAGGGCGCCGGCCTCGCGATAGACCGGCTCCCCGGTCGCGACCGCCGCCAGGGAGCGCGTCGTCGGGATGCCGAGGGCGTACATGGCCTCGCTGAGGAGGTACTCCCGCAGTACCGGGCCAAGCCAGGCCCGGCCGTCACCCCCCCGAGAGAAGGGCGTGCGGCCGGAACCCTTGAGCTGGATGTCATAGCGCTCGCCCGCCGGGTCCAGAATCTCGCCCAAGAGAATCGCCCGGCCATCGCCGAGCCGTGGCACGAAGCCGCCGAACTGGTGGCCGGCGTAGGCCATGGCCAGGGGGTCCGCCCCCGTCGGTACCTGGTTGCCCGCGAGCATGGCCAGCCCCTCGGGCGAGCGTAGGGCCTCCGGGTCCAGGCCGAGTTGATTGGCAAGGGCCTCGTTGAGCTTGATGAGCCGGGGTTGTGGGACCGGAACCGGCGCCTGCCGGGCGAAGAAGCGCTCCGGTAGCCGTGCATAGGTGTTATCAAAGGCGAATATCATCCGGGGCTTCCCGCTGGAAAGGTGTTGCGAAGCTTTCTTTACCCACCGACGCTGGCCGAGCCGTGGGTCGAACGCCTCTTGGATCCCCGGGATATTGAGGCGGTCTTTCCGATCCGGTAGGTCAAGCCACCAAGTCGGATGCCAACTGTTGGCGGCTGAAAAAAAGACGGGGCCGCGTTAGCGACCCCGTTTAGCCAGGTTGAGCGGCTTGGTTACAGCTGCTCGGCTATAGCTTGAGAGGAGTTGGGTTAGGAGGAGGTTAGAGGGCTCTTTGCACGGCTGCGGGCTCGGGACGGGACCGTATTCTGCGGGGCGGGATCACCCCCGGGTGGCTCTGGCAGGGGGGCAGCCTCGATGACCTCCTCGCCGGGCGCGCCCCAGGCTGGAGCGGCTGCCTGATCCCGCGGTTCCTCGGGATCGTCGGCGGCGGCAACCACGGCAGGCTGCGGGGCCTCCTCCGCCATGGTCGGAGCTTCTTGCGGATAGCGGGTCAGCGGCGCTGGATCGTGGCTCGCCTCGTCGATGGCCGCTAGCCCAACAAGCGTTTCGAGGCCGAGTCGTGAGGACAGGGGCGTTGCCTCGGGGCTCAACAGATCCAATCCGAAGTATTGGCTCAGGGAGACCTCCGGCGACAGGAGGGGGAAACCCATCCGGCTAGAGAAGGGTCCTGGTTCGCTTTGCTTGGAAAGCAGGGGGGAACCGAGCCATTTGGAGAGCGGCGCTGGCTTATCGCCTTTGGAAAGCAAGGGGAAACCCATCCACCTGGAAAAGGGCGCGGGGTCATTTTGCTTAAGGACTTGCCACTGCATAGCCGTGGACAGGGGCGTAACCGCTTCTTCCCAGCAGTTCGCGGGCTGCGCAGGCGCCAGGAGGTCGCTATCGATGGGTCCGCAACTGTCCAGGATATCGATCGCGGCCTGGCCAGAACCGAAGGCCGCGCGGACCAGCACGAAGCTACGGCCAAGTGCGAGGTTTTCAGCATAGACCCGGGTATCGTTGCCAATCATGTACCCCAGGATGGCATCACCACGGGCACCGGGGGTCACCAGGTGTATCGCGTTTTCGGGGAAACCGCCCTTTTTAAGCTTAGTTATGGCAGCCTGGGCCTTCTGCTCGGTTTCGTACATCCGTACGTAAGTCATGATGGTTCTCCAGAAGCGTGTGCGGGGAAAATTCGCAGTGGCGGCAGGGCGCACCCATTGGTGGGATACTCCTCGCTTCAGAACCAGGGAACCGCTGACTTAATTCCTTCGCCACTATCGCGTGCAAATAAAACGGCTAAGGGTGTGGTGGGGGTCGGGTTTAGCGGCCCCGACCCCTCATAGGCCAGCCTCCAGTCGGAGAGGCTGCAAGATTTAACCACCCATAAAGGCGGCAAACCATTTAGTGTTGGAGAGAACTGCGTAATGCACCAGCAACGCGATCACGGTGACCGAGCCCAGAAAGAGCGGCAGGCCAACAGTGGGCTTAACGACACACCAAATTCTACCCTGGTTCATGATCTTCTCCTCAGCCAAGCCACGGGGTCAGGAACGCCGCAAGGACGTGCGCGATCAGGGCGATCACAAAGAACACCCGCGCACCGTCGATGACGTGTTTATGAAGCTCTTCCGACTCTTTGATAGTCAGTCCGGTGGGCCATACCCGGTCCGGATCGTTCAGATCAGTTGCCATGCGCATTCTCCAAAGAAAAAAGGTCTCGACCAACCCCGGCTTGGTGCGAACCCCACAAGGGAATAGCCCCTTACCGCGCCAGAGGAAGAGGAGGGAACAATTGCGAGAAACAGGCGGTGGCCTGCCGCTAGCGGGAGATTTATTCCCTCTGACGAAATCTTACGAACAGCCAGGGGAGATGTCAACACTAGTTAACAAATATTAGTGTCAATTTTGATTGACACTTGGTGGTGATTCGCAGCCCGCGCGATTTAGCGGTGCCTGGCGTATCCTGATAGCCCCGACCAGGAGGAACTGAATCATGAAGACCATCCGGGCCAAGATGCTGCTGGGCTTTGGCCTCCTTTTGATGTGCCTGCTAGCCCTGCTGGGCGCCTACCTCTATGTGGAGGTCAAGGCCACGGTCGTACCCCTGACCCAGGAACTCAGCCAAGAGGTACTGCGGGCCCGCTCGGTGGGCCTGGGTAACCTGTTCCGGGGTTACCTCAGCGATATCCGGACCCTGTCGCGCGATAGCGTCATTCGTTCCGGCGACATGGATGCCATCCAGCGCGAGCTGGAACAGCGCATGAGCGGCATCAACTCGGATTATGAGATGGTTTTCTTCGCCGATACCCAGGGCCGCTATGTCGGTTCCACGGGATCGACAGGGCAGGTGGGTGATCGCGCCTACTGGCAGGCCATCCTGCGGGAGGGCAAGGGCGAGGTCATCAGCGAGCCGGTCATCTCCCGGGCCACGGGTGCAACCGTCTTCGCCGTGGCCGTTGGCGTCAGGGATCAGCAGGGCCAGCCCATCGGCCTCATTGCCGCCACCGTCCTGATGGACACCCTGACGGAGATCGCGGGCGCGATCGGTATTGGCGAACATGGCTTCGGCTGGGTGATGGACCATCAGGGCCTGCTGATCGCGCATCCCAAGGAATCCCTGCGCATGCAGCTGAACCTGCTCCAATCCGCGGCTCAGGGTTACCAGGGCCTGAAGGAGATCGGTCAGACCCTGGCCCGGGGCGAGTCCGGTCTGGGCACCTATCGGCGTCCCGACGGCACCCTCTTCGCGACCCTTTACACGCCCATTCCCAACACCCCGAACTGGGGTCTGGGCGTCTCCCTGCCGGAATCCGAGCTCATGGGTCGCGCCCATGGCCTGCTGCAGGCCATGCTGTGGGGCATGGCGCTGGTCATGGGGGCGGTACTGCTGCTGGTGTTCGTGGTCTCGGGGCGCATCGCCGCCCCCGTCCGGGAGTTGATGCGCGGGGTGGAGTATGTCAGTGCCGGCCACCTCGATTATCAACTGGAGGTCCGCACCGGCGACGAGATCCAGACCCTCGCCGAGGACTTCAACCGCATGACCGGCGACCTCAAGGAGCACATCCGGAATCTGGCGCGGGTCACGGCGGAGAAGGCGCGGGTGGATGGCGAGTTACGCGCCGCCAACCGCATTCAGGCCAGCATGTTGCCGCGCATCTTCCCGCCCGATCTCGACATCGCCAACCTCGACCTCTTCGCCACCATGGAGCCCGCCAAGGAGGTCGGTGGTGATTTTTACGACTTCTATCTCCTGGACGACCGTCGTATCTGCTTCTGCATTGGCGACGTCTCCGGCAAGGGCGTGCCGGCGGCCCTCTTCATGGTCATCGGCATGACCATCCTCAAAAACCTGGTGCGCCAGGGCCAACCCTTGGCGCAGGTCTTCATCCAGGCCAACAATATGCTCTGTTCCGAAAACGACATGTTCATCACCGCCTTCATGGGCATCCTGGATACGACCACGGGCGAGCTGGAATACGTCTCCGCCGGCCACAACCCCCCGCTGATTGCCCGGGGGAGCGCCGATTTCGACTATCTGGATACCCCCATCCACCTCTTTCTGGGCGGTATGGAGGATGTGGGTTACCAGTCCTCCCGGCTGATCCTGGCGCCGGGTGACTGCTTCTTTGTCTATACCGATGGCCTCAACGAGGCCCAGAATGCCGAGGGGGCCTTTTATACGGGGCCGCGGATGGTGGCGGCCATCAACGGACTGAAGCAGCGAGGAGTCAAAGGCCTGATTGCCGGCATGCGCGAGGCGGTCGCGGCCTTTGTCCAAGAGGCCCCGGCGGCGGACGACTTGACCATGCTGGCGCTGACCATCACCCACCAGGGGGACGCCAGGGGCGGCTAATCCAGGGGGGAAACCTCATCCTAGCAGCCTGTCGGACTTAGGTCCTGCCTCCCGGCGGAGCCGGGGGTACAATGGCGTCGTACTCTAAAGATGGCTGGCGAAGATGAGCAAGTTCCACCTGATCGACCGCGACATCGACTTCCTCCTGCCCCCGTCGGTGCCGGAGTGGTTGCCCGAGGGGCATCTGGCGCGCTATGTGGTTGAGGTGGTGGAAGGGCTGGATCTGGGCGACCTGGAGCGAGCCTATGCCGGCAAGGGCAGTGCCGCGTATCACCCGGCGTTATTGCTGTCGTTGTTGATCTACGGCTACGCCACCGGCTGTTACTCCAGCCGCAAGATCGGGCGGGCCACCTACGACTCGCTGGCGTTTCGTTACATTGCCTGCAACCGTCACCCCGACCACGACACCCTGGCCACCTTTCGCAAGCGCTTCGGCAAGGAGTTCGAGACCGTGTTTGTCGAGGTGCTCCAGGTTGCCCGCGAGAACCCGTTGAGCCGTTTCGGCACCGTCAGCCTCGACGGCACCAAGATCCACGCCAATGCCAGCCGTCACAGCGCCCTGTCCTATGGGCATGCCGAGGCCATCGAGGCGCACCTCAAGGCGGAGGTCCAAGAACTGCTGGCATTGGCCGAGCAGGCGGACGGCGTCAACGTCCCCGATGGGATGAGCGTGCCCGAGGAGCTCAAGCGCCGCGAGGACCGCTTGGCGGCCATCGCTGCGGCCAAGGGCAAGATCGAGGCGCGCGCCGCCGAGCGCTACGCCCGCGAGCAGGCCGACTACCAGGCGAAGCTCACGGCCCGCGAGGCTAAGGCCTTGGCCAGTGGTAAGAAGCCCGGCGGTAAGGCCCCCAAGCCGCCCGAGCCCGGCCCGCGCGCCAAAGACCAGATCAACCTCACCGACGAAGAGTCCCGGATCATGGTCGTGGCCGGCGGTGGCTTCGAGCAGTGTTACAACGCCCAAGCCATCGTCGATACCGAGACCCTGCTGGTGCTCGTTCCCCAGGTGACTCAGGCGGCCAACGACCAGCAACAGGTCGTGCCCATGGTCGAGAAGCTTCAGGCGCTCCCCGAGGGTCTGAACCAGCCCGAGCAATTTCTTGCCGACGCCGGGTACTTCAGCGCAGCCAATGTGGACGCCTGCGAGGCCGCCGCCATTGAGCCGCTGATGGCGGTCAAGCGCGATGAACACCATCCCCCGGTCTCAGAGCGCTTTGACGAACCACCCGAACTGCCCGCCAACCCGACCCCGGTGCAACGCATGACGCGCCGTCTGAAGACCGGGGCCGGCAGAACCGCCTATGCGCTGCGCAAGAGCACCGTCGAGCCGGTCTTTGGCATCATCAAATCCGTAATGGGCTTCCGCCAATTCCTCACCCGCGGATTGGACAACGTCCAGGGTGAATGGACCCTGGTGTGCCTGGCGTGGAATCTAAAACGCATGGCCGTATTACGTCCGCAGTAAGGGAAAAACCAGAGAAACGTGCGCTTTTGGCCGAAAATCGTCTCGTTTATGCAATAAATGGCCTTTGGGTGGCCCTAAGGGGCTACTTCGAGGAGCAAGTCCGACAGGCTGCTAGAGCCCGGCTCGAGCCTGGTGCAACCCTGCTGGGCATGCTGTTCCTTTAGCGTCTCTCCTGGGGGCGTAGCGGGCCCTGTTCCTGGTCAGGCCTGCCAGACGGGGTAATCCGTGTAGCCCTCGGCGCCGGGCGTGTAGAAGGTCGCCGGGTCGGGCACATTCAGCGGCGCACCGGCTTTGATCCTCGCCGGCAGGTCTGGGTTGGCCAGGAAACCGGTGCCAAAGGCGACCGCATCGAGTTTTCCCTCTCCCACG
Organism: Chromatiaceae bacterium; assembly: GCA_044228695.1. GTDB lineage: Bacteria > Pseudomonadota > Gammaproteobacteria > Chromatiales > Chromatiaceae > M0108. Next base: position 83,627 of record JBGAUK010000004.1, read on the forward strand.
GCGGTCGCGGCCTCTTCCGGCCCATAACCCATATTACCGACGAGGACCCCCTGGTAACGCGCCCGCACCGGCGTTACCACATCCCCTTGCTGCTGACTGAAAAAGTCGCCACGCATCAGGTGCAGGTAGGCCAGGTTGAACCGGTTCAGCTCCCCGGCCAGCCAGGTGACCAGGCCGATCGGGTCGCTGTCGATCATGTCGTTGTAGCTGTTGAGCGGTGAAATCCGCAGGCCTACCCGATCGCTGGCCCAGACGTCACTGATGGCCTCGATCACCTCGAACATGAGGCGGGCGCGGTGCTCCCAGCTGCCGCCATAGGGGCCACCGCGCCGGTTGGTGCCGTCGCGCAGGAACTGGTCCAGCAGATAGCCATTGGCGCCATGCACCTCGACTCCGTCGAAACCAGCCAGCTGGGCGTATGCCGCCGCCTGGCGAAAGCCCGCGACGATGCCGGGCAGTTCCTCGTCGGCGAGGACCCGCGGGACCACGTAAGGTTGCTTACCCGCCGGCGTATGGACCTCGTCGCCGGCAATCGCCAGGGCGCTGGCCCCAACCGGCTGGACCCCACCATTGAGGAGGGGATGGCAGGCGCGCCCGCCGTGCCAGATCTGGAGGAAGATACGTCCCCCGGCGGCATGGACGGCCTCCGTCACCAGCTTCCAGCTCGCGGCATGAGCCGCGGAGTAGATGCCCGGCTCCGTCCAGAAGGCCGAGTTCCCGGCCATGGCCATGGTGGCCTCGGCAATCAGGAGGCCAGCACTGGCGCGTTGGGCATAGTGTTCGGCCATCACGGGGTTGGCGAGGTGCTCCTCGCCCGCCCGGCAGCGGGTCAGGGGCGCCATGAAGATGCGGTTGGGGGTGGTGATGGCGCCGACGCGCAGTGGGGTGAAGAGATCAGGCATAATGTTATTCATCGAAGGGGGCGGAAAGATGGGAATGAGGTATTTATCGACTGCCAGTTAGGGGGCGGCCATCGGCTTTTCAATCCTCCGGCCGCTACCGCCGGGCCAGCGCACCCCGTAATGGCCCGCCCAGACCCCTGGCGGGGGCGACCCTTCCCCTCACCGACACGGCAAGCGCCCTCACCATGAACCAAACCCCGACCGCCACCCAAGCCTCGCACCTGCCCTGGGCGGAGTCCCGATTTCGGACCCTCTTTGATCTGGCGCCGGTGGGCATGGCCCTGATCGATCCCGCGACCTGGGGCATTCTCGAGGCAAACCGGCGCCTGGCGACCCTCCTGGGCCTGGGCCCCACGGCGTTAGCGACCCTGGACTGGCGGGAAATCAGCCATCCCGATGATCGTGTCAAGGACGACGACCGTCCGTCCGGGCTGATCCCCGGGGATCTGGACGATTACCAAGGAAAGAAGCGGTATCTCCGTCCCGATGGCGCCGTGATCTGGCTCGGCGTGACCGCGATGCGGGTCGAGACTGGCCCCGAGGCGGGACCCCAAATTCTGGCCTCGGTCGAGGACATCACGGCAGCGGTCGAGATCGAGGAACAAGCGCGCCTGGGCGAGGCACAATTCCTTTCATTGTTGGAGGCCAGCGGTGACTGTGTCTGGGAACTGGATGCCCAGGGCCGCTACCGCTACGTCAGTCCGATGGCCGAAGATTACAGCGGCGATTCAGCGGCTCACTTCCTGGGTCAATCCCTGCATCAGCTCTTGGCCCGTGGTGAAGAGCACCTGGGGAGTCAGCCGATTTGGGATTTTTTCATTTCCCGCCAGGGATTTGCCCATCACAGGCATAGCTGCCGCCATCGGGATGGACGCTGCTTCACCCTCGAGAGCAGCGGCATACCCCTTTTCAGCCCTAGGGGTGAATTCCTGGGGATGCGGGGCATTAGCCGCGACATTACCCCACGCCAACAAGCCGAGGCGTCCATCCGGGCCAGCGAGAGCAAATTTCAACGCCTCTTCCAATTCGCACCCATACCTTTGGCGCTCAAGGATAGCGATGGCAGGATTTTGCTTTGCAATGACCAATTCGTGCAGACCCTGGGTTACACCGCGGAGGAGATCCAGACGCTGAGTCGCTGGTTTGAAATCTTCTATCCCGATGAGGCATATCGTCGCCAGGTCGTGGCCTCCTGGGAGCAGGCCCTGGCGAAAGCTTTGGATGATCCGTCAACCGTGGGTCCGATGGATTATCGGATGACCCGCAGGGACGGCGCGGTGCGTCATGTCGAGATATCCACCATCATTCAGGGCAAAGAACAGTTAGCCGCCTTCTTGGATGTCACGGATCGCAAGCAGACCGAGCTGGCCTTGCGCGAGAGCCTGGAACGCCTGAACGAGGCCCAGCGGGTGGCCCATATCGGTAGCTGGGAATGGGACATGCAAGGTAATCAGGTGTGGTGGTCCGACGAACTCTACCGCCTGTTTGAATTGGTCCCGGGCCGGGACAGGCCCCCCGCGCGGGAGGAATTATGGGGCAGGTATGTTCATCCCGACGACCAGGCGGTGGCCCTGGCGGCCTACACCCAGGCCTTGGCCGAGAGACGTGATTTTAAGATCCATGTCCGCTTGCTGCTGCCCACGGGACGCATCAAACACATCGAGAGAATTGGTAGAGCTGAATATGCGCCGGATGGCACCGTCATCCTGACTCGCGGGACGACCCAGGATATTACGCAGAATCAATTAATCGAGAACCACCTGCGCATCAGCGAGGAACGGCATCGCCTGCTGGCCGACAATGCCACTGATGTCATCTGGACATTCGATTTTGACAGAGGGCTGACCTATGTCAGTCCCTCCATCGAGAAATTGACAGGTTATCGGCCAGAGGAATACCTGCGCCTAACCCTTGAGGATACCTGTCATCATGATTCATGCATCATCCTCAGAGAGGCCCTCGCCTCGGCTCACGCTCAGGTACAGGCAGGGGAACCGGTTGCTTTCCAACTTTGGGATTTCGAGGAGTTACGCAAGGATGGTTCAAGCGTCTGGACCGAGATCAAGGCCAGCGGCATTTACGATAACGACGGCAAATTCGTGGAATTGCTGGGTATCATGCGGGATATCAGTGAGCACAAACGGAACGAGAATGAACTGCGGCAAGCGCGGCTTGTCGCGGAAGGCGCCAACCAGGCCAAGACCGAGTTCCTGGCCCACATGAGCCACGAGATCCGCACCCCCCTCTACTCCCTGCTGGGCCTGGCCCAGATGATCGACCGCGAGCCCCTCAGCGCCAACCAGCGGGACATGGTCGGGCGCATCCACGATGCCGGCCAGACCCTGTTGGGCATTATCAACGATATCCAGGATCTTTCCCGGATCGAAGCCGGCAAGATCGAGATCGATTGCCGGCCCTTTGATCTCGGGGCGCTGTTGCAACAACTCGATGGCCTCTTGGGTCTCAAGGCCAGGGCCGAGGGGCTTGATCTGCGGATTGCGGGTTTATTGAAACCCCTGGGGCCACTGTGGGGCGATGACCTGCGCCTGGGTCAGGTGCTGACCAACCTGATCGGCAACGCCATCAAGTTTGCCCCGGGGGGCGAGGTCACCGTCCGGGTCCAAGCCATTGCCCTCACCCCCAAGTCCGTGCGTCTGCGCTTTGAGGTGCGGGACACGGGCATGGGCATCTCCCCGGAGGTCCTGACAGCGCTTTTCACCCCCTTCACCCAGGGCGATGCCACCATTACCCGGCGCTTTGGCGGCACGGGTCTGGGTCTGGTCATCAGCAAGCGGCTGGTGGAATTGATGGGTGGCGAGATCGGTGCCCTGAGCCAACCGGGACAGGGCAGTAATTTCTGGTTCGAGCTACCTTTCGAACGGGCGGATGACACCGATCTGGAACTCCCGGTCCCGGCCGAGCCGGCGCCAGGCCTGGGACCGCGGTTGCAGGGATGCTATTTTCTGGTGGTGGACGACAGTGAGACCCACCGCGCGCTGATGAAACAGGCCCTTGAATGGGAAGGGGCCGGGGTCATCACCGCCACCGATGGGCAGCAAGCCGTCCAGATCCTGGAGGCACAACCTCAAGACTTTGATGCGGTGCTGATGGACCTGCAAATGCCGGTGATGGATGGGCTCACGGCCACTCGGCTGATCCGGGGGCGGCTGGCGCTGATTGAGCTTCCCGTCATCGTCCTCACCGCCGGGGTTCTGCCGGAGCAACGGCAAGCCGCGCATGAGGCCGGTGCCGACGCGGTCATGACCAAGCCGGTTGATCTGGACCAGATCGCCGGGCTGTTGCGCCCCTGGGTGCCCACCCAGGAGCCCGCGGCCCCCCCCCAAACTCTGCCACCAGCACCCCTGGCCCCCGCCGCGCTTGGCCCCCTGGTGGCGAATTTCCCGCTCATCGCCGGGATCAACCGGGTCAAGGCCGCGAATTTACTGAGTGGCAACCAGGCGCTGTTTCGCAAGTTCCTGGATAACTTTGCCCACGCTTACGCCCGGGTCGTCGAGGAGATCCGAAGCGATCTGGCCCAAGGGGAGCCCGCGAACGCGGCCCGGCGGCTGCACAAGGTCCGGGGTGCCGCGGCCAATATCTGCGCCTATGAACTAATGCAGCAGGCGGGCATGCTGGAGGAGGCCCTCCTTCAGGGCGAGACCCATATCGAGGCGGGGCTGAGGGTCCTGGGTCGCCAGATCGAGGAACTGATCGCCGCCAGCGCCTCCTGGCGAAGGGTCGCCACCGCCGAGGAGGCCGGTCCGGCGGACCCCCATCCACCGGCCAGCCCAGCCTGATGCGCCACCCGGGATGCCATAAGACGATGCCCGATAAGACTTCCCTTACACGCGCTCCGGTGCTGGTGCTGGGCGCCGGCCTCATGGGCCGCCTGCTGGCGGTGACCCTGACCCAGGCCGGACACCCGGTCCGGATCCTCGATGCTGGCCCGCCCGACGGCAGTGGTGCCGCCGCCTGGGTGGCCGCCGCCATGCTGGCCCCGCTGGCCGAATCGGCCATCACCGAACTCAACGTCGTTGCCATGGGCCAGTATGGCCTGAGCCGCTGGCCTAGCCTGATCGCTGGGCTGCGGCGCCCGGTCTTTTTCCAGCAATACGGCACCCTCATCCTCTGGCACCGGCAGGACGCACCCGAGGCCCGGCGCTTCGGCGGCCTGCTGGCCGCCACCGGCCGGGCTATGCCAGAACTGCCCCAGCCCCTCACCCTGGACGGCGAGGGGATCGCCGGCCTGGAGCCCGCCCTGGCCCGGCGCTTTCACGAGGGGCTCTATCTGCCGGGAGAGGCCCAACTCGACAACCGCCAACTGCTGGGGGCCCTGACCGAGACGCTGGGGGACCTGGGCGTGGCGATCGAATGGCACACCGCCCTGTCCCTGGATCAGGCGCTGGACATCCAGGACCGCCAGGGCGGCTGGGTGCTCGACTGCCGCGGCCTGGGCAGCCAGGGCGAATGGCGCGCCCCCGATCAGACGCTGCGTGGCGTGCGCGGGGAGGTCGCGCGCATCCAGGCGCCCGACGTCACCCTGCAACGCCCGATCCGCTTGCTGCATCCCCGCTACCCTCTCTACATCGCCCCCAAGGAAGACCATGTCTTCGTGATTGGCGCTACCGAGATCGAGACTGACGACCTGTCCCCGGCCAGCGTCCGTTCCACCCTCGAACTGCTGAGCGCCGCCTACGCCGTCCACCCCGGCTTTGGCGAGGGCCGCATCCTCGAAATCGCCACCCGGTGCCGTCCCACCCTGCCGGACAACCTGCCCGCGGTCTGGGAGGTGCGACCCCGCGTCCTCCAGATCAACGGCCTCTACCGCCACGGCTTCATGATCTCCCCGGCCCTGCTCGACGCCGTGCTGGAGTGGATGCACGCCGGGCAAACCACCCTGGCCGCGCGTTTGCGGCTGAGTTTCCACACCGCGGCCACCGCCGCCGTAACGGGCTGAACCCATGCGTGTCCTCATCAACCAGATTCCCTACGAACTTGCCGAGGACGCTACCCTGGCCGACGCCATCCAGGCCGTCGCGGCCAGCGAGCCCTTTGCCGCCGCCCTCAACCTGACCTTCGTGCCCCGCGGCCGCCATGCCCAGACGCCGCTGGCCGAGGGCGATCAGATCGAAATCATCGCGCCCGTATCCGGCGGCTGAAGGCCGCGGCGCCCCACCCCCACAGGCCATGACATGACCCTTGCACTCGCGCCTCACGCCGATCCCCTGCTGCTGTATGACGAAAGCTTTGCCAGCCGCCTGCTGCTCGGCACCGCCCGCTATCCCTCGCCCGTCGTACTGGAGTTGGCCGTTACCCGGGCCCAACCCTGTCTGTTGACGGCCTCCCTGCGGCGCCAAGGCGCCAGCGGTCTCGATCCCAGCCAGGGCTTCTGGCCTCTCCTGCGGAAGATGGGGGTGCCGGTGCTGCCCAACACCGCCGGCTGCCATAGTCCCCGGGAGGCCATCACCACCGCCGAGATGGCGCGGGAGGTCTTCGAGACCGACTGGATCAAGCTGGAGGTGATCGGCGATGACTATAGCCTGCAACCGGACACCCTCAATCTGGTCGAGGCCGCCGCGCACCTGATCAAGAGTGGCTTCAAGGTGCTGCCCTACAGCACCGACGACCTGGTGCTGTGTCAGCGCCTGGTCGATGTCGGCTGCCAGGCCGTCATGCCCTGGGCGGCGCCCATCGGCACCGGCAAGGGCCCCATCAACCCCTACGCCTTGCGCACCCTGCGCGAGCGCCTGAGCGTACCCTTGATCGTCGACGCCGGGCTGGGTCTGCCCTCGCACGCCTGCCAGGTGATGGAGTGGGGCTTCGACGCCGTGCTGCTCAATACCGCGGTCGCCCTGGCGCGGGAGCCGGTGGCCATGGCCGGGGCCTTTGCCGATGCGGTGCGCGCCGGCCGGGCCGCCTTCCTGGCCGGGGCCATGACGGCGCAGGAAACCGCCCAGCCCAGTACCCCGGTGTTGGGTACGCCCTTCTGGCACCACGCCTGATCCGGCCATGTCCGCTCCCGCCCTGTCGCGCGCCCTAGGCCTGACCCTCACCCTGGTCGAGCGGCACGCGGCGCTCGGTCTGGCCGCCCAGGCCGATCCCCACGCCCTGCCCGGGGAAGACAGCCTCCATGGCATCGCCTATGCCGCCGCCCGCCGGCTGGGTTTTGTCCCCGCCGACGCCGCCTGCCTGGCCTGCGCCTGGCAGCGCCAGAGCGAGCGCACCGGCCACTTCGACCCCGAGACCTGGCCGGTCGAGCCGGTCGACTTCGGCATGAGCCCCGGTCCTGGCTCGCCCGCTTTCGCGCCCTGCCCAGGGGCCCTGGGCCTCTATGCCGTGCTGCCCAGCGCCGACTGGGTGGGCCGCCTGGCCCGCGCCGGGGTGTCCACCCTGCAACTGCGCTACAAATCCGGCGATGCCGCCGCCCGGCGCGCCGAGATCCAGGCGGCGGTGGCTGCGGTCCAAGGCACCGAGAGCCTGCTATTCATCAACGATCATTGGCGCGAGGCCCTCGCCGCCGGGGCCTACGGCGTGCATCTGGGTCAGGAAGACCTGGATAGGCTGAGCTCCGCCGAGCTGGCGGAGATCCGCGACGCCGGCTTGCGCCTGGGCCTTAGCACCCATGGCTATGCCGAGATGCTGCGCGCCGACGCCCTCGGCCCGAGCTATCTGGCCCTCGGCGCCGTGTACCCGACCACGCTCAAGGCCATGGCTACCCCGGCCCAAGGCAGCGCCCGGCTGGGGGCCTACGCCCGCCTGCTGCGTGACCGCTCCCTGGTGGCGATTGGCGGCATCGGCGCGGCGCAACTGCCCGACATCGCGCGGGCCGGGGTCGGTGCCTTCGCCGTGGTCCGCGCCATCGTTGACGCCGCACAGCCGGAAGTCGCGGCGGCAACCCTGCGGCACGCCTGGGAGCAGGCCACCCGGCGGGCGGGCCGCCGGCCAGGCTCCTAAGCGCTGGTCAAGAGCCTGAATAACCTAGCGATCCGGTGAACTCAAAAAGGTGGCTGTCGATACCCGAATCCAGGTATCCTTCCAGCCTTGGTATTTTTGTGGAGGCATTTGGGCCTCCCTTCGTCTGCGTGATCCCAATCCTATGTCCGATACCCAGAATTCCACCCTGGCTGCCCCGGGGAAAACCAATTTCATTCGCCAGATCATCGAACAGGACCTGGCCAGTGGTAAGCATGCGCGTATCCTCACGCGCTTTCCGCCGGAGCCTAACGGCTATCTGCATATTGGTCATGCCAAGTCCATCGTCCTCAACTTTGGCTTGGCGCTGGACTATCCGGGTCATTGCAACCTGCGCTTCGATGACACCAACCCGCTGAAGGAGAATCTGGAGTTCGTCGCGGCCATCGAGGCGGACGTGCGCTGGTTGGGCTACGGCTGGGGGGAGCGGACCTTCTTTGCCTCCGACTACTTTCATCAGCTCCACGACTTCGCCGTGGACCTGATCCGCAAGGGCCTGGCCTATGTCTGCGACCTGGATGCCGAGCAGACCCGCGCCTACCGCGGCACCCTGACCGAGCCGGGCCAGGACAGCCCCTACCGCGACCGTACCCGAGAGGAAAACCTGGACCTCTTTGCCCGCATGCGCGCCGGCGAGTTTCCGGACGGCGCCCGCACCCTGCGCGCCAAGATCGACATGGCCTCGCCAAACATCAATCTGCGCGATCCGGTCCTCTACCGCATCAAACACGGGGTGACCCACCACCAGACGGGCAGTCAGTGGTGTCTCTACCCCATGTACGACTACACCCATCCTATTTCCGATGCCCTGGAAGGCATCACCCACTCCCTCTGCACCCTGGAGTTCGAGGATCATCGCCCCCTCTATGACTGGGTGATCGACAACCTGGACCTGCCCTGCAAGCCACGTCAGATCGAGTTCTCCCGCCTCAACCTGGAATACACGGTGATGAGCAAGCGCCTCCTCACCCAATTGGTGAGCGAGGGCCACGTCGAGGGCTGGGACGACCCCCGCCTGCCCACCCTCGCGGGTCTGCGCCGCCGGGGCTATACCCCCGCCGCCATCCGCGCCTTCTGCGACCGCATCGGCATCACCAAATCCGACAATCTGGTGGAGATGTCCCTGCTGGAGAACACCATCCGCGAGGACCTGGACGCGACCAGCGACCGCCGCCTGGCGGTGCTGCACCCCCTCAAGGTGGTGATCGAGGACTATCCGGCGGATCGGGAAGAGACCATCGAACTGGCCAATCACCCCAAGGACGAGGCGCGGGGCGTTCGCGCCCTAGGCTTTGGCCCTGAACTTTTTATCGACCGCGCCGATTTCGCCGAGGACCCACCCAAGGGCTTCAAGCGCCTAGTCCCCGGCGGCGAGGTCCGGTTGCGCGGGGCCTACGTCATCCGTTGCGACCAGGTCATCAAGGACGCCGCGGGCGAGGTCATCGAATTGCGTTGCCGTCACGACGCCGCGACCCTGGGCCGCAATCCGGAGGGCCGCAAGGTCAAGGGCGTCATCCACTGGGTGCCCGCCGCCTCGGCGGTGACCGCCGAGGTGCGCCTCTATGACCGCCTCTTCGCCGTGCCCCATCCGGGGGCCGGCGGTCGCGATTTTCTCAACGACATCAACCCAGACTCCCTGCGCACCCTCACCGGCTGCCTGGTCGAGCCCGCGCTCCTGGCGGCCGCGCCTAGCGACCGCTTCCAGTTCGAGCGCGAGGGGTATTTCGTCGTCGATCGCGATTCCCGTCGCGATCGGTTGGTCTTCAACCGCACCGTGGGGCTGCGGGATACCTGGACCAGCCAGAGCCACTAATCCTCAACGATCACGATACCGCCGAACTCAGGAGACCCAGGCCTCAT
>JBGAUK010000050.1:0-278 GCA_044228695.1 Chromatiaceae bacterium
ACCGGTGTTGAGACAATCACCACCCATGCGATGCTGTTCGACCAGGGTGACCCGGGCTTTGACCGCGGCGGCGATGTAGGCGGTGACCAAGCCCCCGGAGCCAGCGCCGATCACCACCAGGTTGCGGTCGAAGCGCCGGGGCTTCTTCCAGCCGGCGTAGAGCTTGCGCGCCTGGACCAGGGCGACCAGCCGTTTGGCCAGCAAAGGGAACACCCCGAGCAGGGCGAAAGAGGCCACCAACCCCGGCGACAGGATGCCGGAGAGGCTGTCGAGCCGGG
>JBGAUK010000050.1:288-25587 GCA_044228695.1 Chromatiaceae bacterium
GTAGAAGGTGCGGGTCTTGATCGGCGTCAGACCCATCAGCAGGTTGATGACAAAGAAGGGAAACACCGGTACCAGGCGCAGGGTGAAGAGATAGAAGGCGCCGTCCTTGGCTATGCCGGCGTTGACGGCCGCCAGGCGCTCGCCGTAGCGCGCCTGCACCCAGTCGCGCAGCAGCCAGCGCGAGACCAGGAAGGCCAGGGTGGCGCCAATGCTGGAGGCGAAGGACACCAGCAAGGTGCCGGCCCACAACCCAAACAGGGCACCGCCCGCCAGGGTCATCACCGCCGCGCCGGGCAGCGACAGGGCGGTCACGGCTACATAGACCAGGAGGTAGGCTCCCGCCACCCGCCAGGGCGAGGCCTCATACCAGGCGGCAAAGGTCGCCTGACCAGCCTTGAGGGCATCCAGGGTCAGAAGGCGATCCAGATCGAAGGTGAAAAACACGACGATCAGGGTGGTGATGAGCAGCAGGCCGAGCTTTTTCATGGGGTAACCCCCCCGGTCCGCTGGGGGCTGGCGTTAACGTGGACAGGGACGCAACGCGGGTTGCAAGGGTAGTCCAGGTTGACCAGGAAGGTGGTCAGTCCGCGGCGGGGCAGCCGTGGGAAGGCGGTGACGCGCAACAGGGGGATGGTGTCATGCATGGCGAAGGATCTTGATCTGGGTTTGGGCTCGTGGCACAGGGGGTCGGAGTGAAAGGCATACCCGGCGCGGCGGAAACCCACCCAGCCGGGCGCATAAATCTTAGTCGGCTCGGATGCCAAATGCCGTGATCGACCGCCTGTAAGTCCTCGGCCAGCTCCCGTGGGGCCGGGTTTGGCCCCTGCGGGCCCTCCCGGCGGGCGGCCGCCTCCTATCTCGCACTCTCCCACTCATACTGCTGGTTCCGCCCCAGCCACTCCACCAGGGCCTCATGGGGAATCCGATGATGACACCCCACCAAAAAGGACCCCAGGCCGCGCGGATTGGGGTGGCCGACGGCCGGATGTTCGCGCAGGGCGCACAGTTGCAGGAGGGTGGTCCGGGAAATGCGCAGGAGGCGGCACACCTCCCCCGAGCGATAGGTCCACCTATCGCCAGATAGCCATCCCCTCCCACCCAGGGGGGAAGCCCATGGCGGTCACGGGTATGGCGTGTTCCTGAATCAAGGCCCGGAGCCGGATACGCCACTGGTGGCGCGGCGCGATGGTGTCCATGAGATGGAGCAGGATGACCAAGCTGTTGTAGAGGGTGCGTGAACCCGGCCGGCATTGGGCCGCCAAGCCTGATGGCCGTTTGCGTGGTATTTGTGGGGTGATGGTGAACTCCCGGTTCCACAGGCGGCTGTGGTGGGCGCAGATATTGCGCACCAAGGACAGATGGCGCAGCCAGGATTCCAGGACCTGCTCATCGACCTCATAGACGTTGGCATTGGCCCGGCGGGGGGGCATGGGCCCCAGGTTGTTATACCAACGCGACAGCAGGCCCAGAGACATGACCTCGCACACGGCCCAGACGGGCGCAAGGCCTCGGTGTAGGTGACCCGCAGGTGCCGGATGAAGGCCTCTTCCGACCGCTTGACCTCTTCCGTCAACTTGGTCAGGTTATCCCGCCACAGGGACGGCTTGAAGGCGAGGGCCGGGTCCAAGTGGGCGTGGGGTCCGTGATGATGGGCCAGTTGGTAAGCCCATTGGCCGCGTACCGAAACCTCGACCCGCTCAATGGCATCCAGGACTAACAGGCGTAGTTCGCGATCGAAAATGTAGAGGTTCAGGACCTCGGCAAACCGGGTGCCGGGCCTGAAGGCATGGGTGCCATGATCGGCCTCGAAGGGCAGCCAATAGGCGCCCAGCCGATAGTAATTGAGATGCCGCAGGTAGAACTCGGCCTCGGCGGCATCGTCTATCACCAGGCCACGTCCCCGGAGCAGGGCCACCTGCTGGGCGTAGGTCGTCGGTGGTTTGTTGAAGGGCCGCTTCACGGTTGCCAGACGACACCCCCGCGCCAAAAAGTAACCCGCCGGTTTGAGGGTACGCTGACGCGCATAGCCTTGGCGGGTTTTGTTAATTTGAGTATAGGGTTCATGCCGGTGGTAAACAAGTTGCGGGTGGCTGCTGCTGGGAGCCGCTTGGCGCGTAAAAGCGCGCTACCCCCAGCCATGCCCTATACTCTGGTTCTCGTAACACAAATCGGAGAGCCAAGATGCCTAAAGGTGGCCTCCGCCCCGGCGCGGGACGTAAGGTCGGATCGGGCCGCTGGGGCGAGGCGACCCAGGTGGTACGGCTGCCCGTCAGCCGCATCCCCGAAATCCAGGCCTGGCTGCAAGCAACCCCCCGCCTGGGGCCGGAGCTGGCGGGGCTGGAACCGGCCCGCCCCGGTCCGCCCCTGTTCCGGCCCCTCTTCAGCTCCCGGGTCCCCGCTGGCTTTCCCTCGCCGGCGGAGGAGTACGCCGAGGGGCCCCTCGATCTCCACCATCATTTGATCCGCCACCCGGCGGCGACCTTCTATGTCCGGGTTACCGGTCACTCCATGACCGGGGCCGGCATCCTGGACGGGGATCTCCTGGTGGTGGACCGGGCGCGGGAGGCGCGCCATGGTCAGTATGTGGTGGCGGTCATCGACAACGAACTGACGGTCAAGGAACTGGACACCCAGGGGCCGACGCCCTGCCTGCGCGCCCATCACCCGGACTTTGCCCCCATCATCTTGCGGCCGGGGCAGGAACTGCAGATCTGGGGGGTGGTGGGGGGCGTGGTGCGGCGCTTGCCATGACGCCTTACGCCCTCTTAGGGGGCGCGGCTGACGAGACGGCCTATCGTGAGCTTTGAGCGTTTTACCCTGGTGGCGCCCCCTTCCCGTTTACGGATTGGGCCGCCACGAAAAACCGGCCCGCGCTGATGCTGTCCGACGCCACCCGTTTCAATCATCTGGCCGGGCACGAGGCCCTGGGGGCCGCCGTCAGCGCCCGACCGCCGGCCCCCAGCGCATGAAGAGTCGGTACAGGACGGGCACCACGAAGAGGGTGAGCAGGGTGGAAAAGGCCAGCCCCCAGACGATACTGGCGGCCACCGGGCCCCAGAGGAGCGACTTGCCCGCCAGCCCGAAGGCCAGCGAGAAGAGCCCGGCGATGGTGGTGCCCGTGGTCATGAGGATGGCGATCAGCCGCCGGCGCGCGGCGTAGAGGGTGGCGTGGAGGGTGGACAGGCCGGCGGCGCGGCGGGCGTTGGCGGCGTCGATCAGGACGATGGCGGCATTCACCGCGATGCCGGTCAGGGCGATTACCCCATAGAGGGTGTAGAGCGACAGGGGATTGCCCGACACCAGCAGGCCCAGGGTGACGCCGGTGAAGGCCAGGGGCACCGTCACCAGGATCAGCAGCGGCTGGAAGTAGCTGCGGAACTGGGCGGCCAGGATCAGGTAGATCAAGCCCACCCCCAGGAGGAACAGCGGGCCCATGGCCTCCAGCGATTCGTTGATGTCGTCCAGCTCGCCGGAGAAATCCAGATCGGTCCCGGGATAGCGTGCCCGGATCTCCTCCCACCCCGCCCGCAGTGCGGCGTTCGCCGCCAAGGTATCGGTCTTGTCCTTGTCCAGATCGGCCTCCACGGTGATGGCCCGGCGCAGGTTCCAGTGGCGGATCAGGCCGAGGCTCTCGCGCTCCTCAGCCACCAGCAGGGCGCCGAGGGTCGTGGTGCCGCCGTCGGGCAGGGCGATGGGGTCGTCGAGGACCTCGCGGATGTGCGCTAACGTGCGCGGCTCGGCGCGCACCCGCAGCTCGACCTTCTCGCCCCGGTCGCGCAGATCGGCCACCACCTCGCCGTCGATGTGCAGCCGCACCAGCCGGGCGACCAGGCCGGGGTCGAGCCCGGCGTTGCGGGCCGCGTTCACATCCACCCGCAGGCTCAGCTCGTTGCGGCCCGGCGTGTCGTTGTCCACGACATCGCGGGCGCCGGGGATCTGGGCGACGATAGCCTTGACCGCGTCGGCGGCGGCGCGCAGCTCGGTGCGGTCGTCCGCCCGCACCTTGACGCTGATGGGTTTGGCGGTCGGCGGCCCGCCGGAGATCTTGAGGAAGGAGATCCGCGCCCGGCCCGGCGTCTGGGTGACGGACTCGCGCATCCCCTCCATGATGTCATCCAGGGCCCGCACCTCCGGAGTGGCGGGGTTGAGGGACACGGTGATCTGGCCATACTGGTCGCCGTAGAGCGGCTCCATTTCGGTGAACTTGATGCCTGCCAGGGCGGTCACGGAACGCGCCTCTCCCTCCCGCAACTGGGCACGCACCCGCTCCTCCACCGCCAGGGTCTGGCGCAGGGTCTCTTCGATAGGCGCGTCCGGGGGCATATCCACGTTGACGTAGTAGAGTCGGATCGGATCGGAGGCAAAGAACTGGAACTTCACCAGCCCGCCCCCCACCGCCGCCACCGCACCCAGGAAGAGTGCGAAGGCGAGCCCCAGATAGGCGCTCGGGTGGCGCATCACCTGGATCAGCAGCCGGGTGTAGCGGACCCGCAGCCGGTGGGTACACCGCTCGCGCAAAGCCTGGGTGCGTGAGCGGCTGATGGCGCGCCCGCCGAGGGCCACGACGTGGGCCGGCAGCATCCAGAAGGCCTCGATCAGGCTCACGGTGAGCCCCACCGTGACCACGAAGGGGATGACGAACATGAACTTGCCGACGATCCCCGGCAGCAGCATCAGCGGCAGGAAGGCCGCGATGGTGGTGGCGACCGCGGCCAGTACCGGCAGGCCGACCTCACGGATCGACTCCAGGGCGGCATCCGGAGCCTGCATGCCGCGCGCCATGCGGAAGTACATGGCCTCCACCAGGACCACGGCATCGTCCACCAGCATGCCGAGCACGATAACGATGCCCAGGAGGACCGAAACGTTCAGGCTGAAGCCGACCGCGTCCAGCAGGACGAAGGTGCCCATCACCGAGAAGACCACCCCCAGGGCGACCAGGGCGGAGATGCGCGAGCCGAGGAAGAGCCAGCAGGTCACCAGCACCAGCAGCAGCCCGACGATGGCATTGCTCTGCATGATCCCCAGGGCCTCGCGGGTTGCCACGGTCTGGTCGTCGGCGAGGACCAGTTTGAGGCCGCTGCCGGCCAGGACCGCGTTCTTGCGCTCGAGGTAGTCGCTTACCCGACCGACCAGCTCCAGCGTATTCGTGTAGCCGATTTTGTTCACCGAGAGCATGACCCCTGGCTGGCCCCCGAGGCTGGCGAGCTGGCGCGGGTCATCTCGCCCCCGCCGCACCTTAGCCACGGCGTCCAGCGGGACCCGGGCCCGGGCAGCGCCTGGGGGTTGCAGGTGGAACTCGGCCAGCAACTCCGGGTCCGGGGTCGCCCCGCTCACCCGCACCAGCCACTCACCGCCTTGGGTCTCCACCTTGCCGGCGAAGGTGTCGCGAAACCAGAGCCCCAGGCCCCGGGCCAGGTCCGCCGCCGTCAGGCCCCGGGCCGCCAGCGCCGGCGGGCTGAATTCCACCAGCAGCTCCGGGTCCTGGAAGCCGAGGGCCAGGACCTGATCGACCCCGGGGATCTGCTCCAGGTCCTCCTTTACCCCCCTGGCCGCGGCGCGCAGAGATTCGTCGTCGGCCTGGCCGGTCAGGACGACCATGGCGGTGGGAAAGCCGTTGGAGGTGGTGATCTCCTGGATCTCCGGGTCCAGCGTCTCCGCCGGTAGTTCCGCATTGGCCTTGTTCTGGATCTCGCGGCGCAGGTCGTTGACCCGCTTGTCGAACACCCGCACCGGGATGTCGCGGAAGCGCACCAGGATGTTGGAGACCCCCTCGCGGGAGGAACTGACGACGAACTTCACGTCCTGGACGTTGCGGATCGAGTCCTCCAGGGGATTGGTGACACGCCGCTCCACGTCCTCGGCGGAGGCCCCGGGCAAGGTGGTGGAGACGTTAACCCAGTTGAAGTTGATCTCCGGATCCTGCTCGCGCGGCATCTGGCCGTAGGCGAGCAGGCCCATCAGGATCACCACCACGAAGGCGATGTTGGCCAGGGGGTGATTGGTGATCAGGGCGCGGACCAGGCGCATGTCAGCGCGCCTCGGCGGTGGCAGTCACCGCCTGGCCGTCGCTCAGGCCTTGCTGGCCGCGCACCACCACCTGGGTCTCCGGCGGCAGGGCCACGGCAAAGGGTCGCCCCTCCTGGGCGGTGGGGGTCGCTACGAACCGGGCGCGCCCGTCCGCCACCACGAAGGCCCCCAGCCCTTGGTCGCGCTTGACCAGCAGCTCGGGTGGCAGCAAGACCCCGGGCGTCACCCAGCGCAAGGTGCCCGTGCTCCCGGCGGGGGCGGCGGGGCCGGCGAAGGCCAGCCGGGCGACCCGGGTACGGGCGGCGGCATCCACCACCGGCGACAGCCGTAGCAGATGGGCTGGATAGTCCCGACCCTGGGTCTCGAAGAGGATCTCCGTCGCGTCCGGCACCTCGTCGGCCTGGGCTGCCTGCACCTGGGCCTCGATCTCGGGGGGCGCCAGATCCACCAGCCGCAGCAAGGGCGTACCCGGAGTGGCCATGGCGCCGACCTGGGCCTGCCTCTCCAGTACGGCCCCGGCGAAGGGGGCCAGGACGCGGCACTTGTCCACGTTGCGCTCCGCCACCGCCCGGCGGGCCTCGGCGAGGTCGAGGTCGGCCTCGGCGGCCTGGACCCCGGTCTTCAGCTCCATCAAGGTATCGTCGGAGGTGAACTGCTTCTCGCTCAGGGTCAGGGCCTGGCGGCGCCGCTGCCCGGCCAGGGCCACCCGGGCTTGCGCCGCCGTAACCTGCGCCTCCGCCTGGGCCAGCGCGAGCCGGTAATCGGCGGGGTCGAGTTCCAGCAGCAGTTGCCCCGCCTCAACGGTCCCGCCGACCTCCGTCTGAACGCGCACCACCTTGGCCGTAACCTCGGCGGAGATCTGGCTGTCGTTGGGGGCGACCACGCTGGCCGGCGCCTTGCCCCGGTCCGGCAGGGCGACCTCCCGCAGGGGGCGTACGCCTACCTCCACGGGCCCGTCGCCTTGGGCGAGGGCGGCGGGTCCGAGGAGCAAACCGGCGATCAGTAAGAAAAGACGAGACATGGTGATACCTTCCAAACCCAGAGACCGCACCTTTCAAGCAGGGCAAGGGACGACCGCATCATGCCGGCACCCCGCGGCGAAGATGGCGCGGAGTACCTCGGTGCGGACGGCGAGGGCCCGAGGGTCATCGCCAATTTCGGGGGGTGAGGGATAGGAAATCCAACCTCAAAGGGGGGGCTGGCGTCGGGCGTAAGGTAGCAGCGCTGGGAGGCGGGTGGCAAGCCTCATTCCAAGCCCGAATGTGCCTGTACCAGGTTTTTCAACTTGGGGGCTTGCTCTAGTGGAGCTGATTCAGGTCGGCCGCGACACCCAGTGAGTATTCCAGCGTACAGACCGCCGGGCATCGCCAAACCTAACCTTGTTAACTGTCAAGCCCCGTCATGAGCGACCACCCGCCCCTCTCGCGGCCGACACCTGGGGATGGCGCACACCGGTCACCCTGGAGCTGTCGGAATCTGATCAAGGCCGAGCCGCTGAGCGGGTAGCCATCCCGGTGGTCTTATCAAAATTTTTTAGCCAATTCGACCATGAAATCCTTGCACAAATATACTTTTCTATTTACCGGCACGGCCGTTCTGGTCTTGCTGGCGATGGCAATATCTTTGCTGGCATTCCATCAGTTGACGGATGCCGCCGCGGCACGTGCGCGCACCTACGAGTTAATCGGCCGCAGCATCGCCTTCTTGAGCGAGTTGAAAGATGGCGAGACCGCGGAGCGTGGTTATTTGCTCACCGGTGACGATACCTTCCTCGAGCCCTATACCGCGATGCGCGACGCTATCGCTGGACATATGAACGAATTGCGCCAACTTGCCTCAAACCGTGGCGCCAGTGAGCGCCTGGCCGCGCTGACGCCGCTGGTGAATGCCAAATTGGAGAAAATGGCCCATCTTATCGAGTTGCGTCGCGACCACAATCTGCAGGAAGTCACGCTGGAGATGACGCTTGGCCAGGGTAAACAGCAGATGGACCTGATCCGCGCGCAGATGAGCGAATTCGTGCAAGCCGAGGAGCGGGTGCTGGCACAACGCGAAGCAGGGTTTCAATCGGACATGCAACGCCTGTTTGCCGTGATCGTGGCCACCAGCCTCTTGACCTTGCTGTCTGCGTTGCTGTTCGCCTATCTGCTGTATCGGGAGACACGGCGGCGGGAGATGAATCTTGCTCACATCGGAACACAGCGCCTGCTCGCTATCGAGGAAGAGACCAACCGGCAATTGCAGCAAGCCTATGCCACTTTGCAGGACAGTGAGGAAAGGCTGGCAGTGACGCTGAACTCCATCGGCGACGCGGTGATCGCTACCGATGGCGACGCCCTGGTCACGCGCTTGAATCCCGTCGCCGAACGACTCACGGGCTGGACGCAACAGGAAGCGCTCGGTTGCCCGATCGAAGCCATCTTCCACATCGTCAATCAAGAAACGCGACAGCCATCCGCCATCCCAATCAAGGAGACCCTGGCCCTGGGCACGATCCATCGCCTGGCCAACCACACCGTGCTGATCGGACGCGATGGCAGGGAATGGACCATCGCCGACAGTTGCGCACCCATTCTCAACCGCGATGGACGCGTGGTAGGTGCTGTGCTGGTGTTTCGCAATGTCACCGAGGAGTACGCCGTACAGCAGGCCTTGCGCGACCATTCGGCGCTGATCCAGACCATCCTCAACACCGTGGTCGACAGCATCATCACGCTGCACGCGAGTGACGGAATCATTGAGCGCGTCAATTTGGCGGCTGAGTGGATGTTCGGCTATGCGGCAAATGAACTGGTCGGCAGGAACATCAGCCTGCTGATTCCGGAATTGGACGATGAGCGCCGCAACGATTTTCTCGCCGACTGTAATGCCCCGGACAAGGCACGGGGTCGCGGACGGGAAGTCGCCGGACGACGCCAGAATGGCGGGGTCTTTCCGCTGGAAATTGCCGCCAGCGAAATGTGGCTGGGCGGCAAATGTTACTTCACGGGCATCGTACGCGATCTCTCCCTCCAAAAGCAGCTCGAAGAGGAATTGCAGCGCGCGGGAACGCTGCAAAGGGCCATCTTCAACAGCGCCAACTTTTCCAGCATCGCCACGGATGCCAAGGGCGTCATCCAGATTTTCAACGTCGGCGCCGAGCGCATGCTGGGTTACGCCGCCGCCGATGTCATGAACAAGATTACCCCCGCCGACATTTCCGATCCGCAGGAAGTGATCGCGCGCGCCAAGTCCTTGAGTGAGGAGCTGTCGACCCCGATCGCACCCGGCTTCGAGGCCCTGGTGTTCAAGGCCTCGCGCGGCATCGAGGATATTTACGAACTGACCTACATCCGCCAGGACGGCAGCCGCTTTCCGGCCGTCGTCTCGGTCACGGCCCTGCGCGACGACGAGGGGACCGTCATCGGCTACCTGCTGATCGGCACGGATAACAGGGCACGCAAGCTGGTGGAGATCGAACAGCAGAAGCTCGACCAGGCGCTGAAGCAAACCAACGTCGAACTCGAGCGCGCGAAGATCGAGGCGGACCGGGCGAACCAGGCCAAATCCGAGTTCCTGGCGACCATGAGCCATGAGATACGCACGCCCATGAATGGCGTGATCGGTATGATCGAAGTGCTGCAGCAGAGCAGCCTCAACCCGCCGCAGATGGAAATGGCCAACATCATCCGTGATTCGGCATTCGCCCTGCTCGCCGTCATCAACGATATTCTCGACTTCTCCAAGATCGAGGCCGGCAAGCTGTTGATTGACCGGGTGCCGATGCGGGTAGCCTACGTGGTCGAAGGCGTCTGCGAAATCATGGAGCGCATGGCCGTCAAAAAGGGTGTGGAGTTGAGCCTGTTCGTCGATCCGCGCATTCCCGATGAGGTATTGGGCGATCCGGGACGTCTGCGGCAGATTCTGATCAATCTGACGAACAACGCCATCAAGTTTTCCAGTGGCAAGCACCACCCGGGTCGCGTATCGCTGCGGGCCGTACTGGCGGACAGCACGGCCGACGCCGTGGTGCTGGAATTTCGCGTCGAGGATAACGGCATCGGGATCGACACGCAGACGCTGACGCGCCTGTTCGCGGCCTTCATCCAGGCCGATACGTCCACCACCCGCCACTTTGGCGGCACGGGTCTTGGGTTGGCCATCTCGCGTCATCTGGCCAACATCATGGGTGGCGAAATCACCGTGCAGAGTGAACCGGACACAGGCTCGCTGTTTACCGTGCGCTTGCCGTTTTCATTACCGACCGCCAATACGGATGGCCCAGACCATGCCGTTTATCCTGCCGCATTGGATCCGGACCTGCCACTGGTCTCGGGTTTGTCCTGTCTGGTGATGGACCGGGAGGATGGCATCGCCAACGATCTCAGCAGCTATCTGGCGCACGGCAAAGCCGAGGTGCAACGGGCACCGGATCTCGACGGCGCGCGGCGATGGATCGACCGTCGTCCGGCAGGGCGGTCCATCGTCGTCATGGACACGCGATTCGCCAGGCAGTCGCTGGATGAACTGCGCGCCACGGCCCATGCCTACCCGGAGTTGGAAATCCGCTTCGTCGTCATCGGGCGGGGACCGCGTCACGGGCCGCGGCTGGAAGGCGCCGATACGCTGCGGCTCGATGGCCATGTTCTCACACGCCGGGAGTTGCTGAATGCCGTGGCCATGGCCGCCGGTCGCAACAAGCCGCCTGAACATGAAGACCTGCCCCACGACATCGATGCCGGGCTGACCCCGCTTTCGAGCGAGACCATGCGCCGACGCGGCAGCCGGATTCTGGTCGCCGAAGACAACGATATCAACCAGGCGGTCATCCTTCACCAATTGGCGCTGCTGGGCTACGTCGCCGATCTCGCCGCAGACGGACGGGAAGCGCTGGCTCGTTGGCGGCAGGGCAACCATGCCCTGCTGCTGACCGACTTGCACATGCCCGAGATGGACGGCTACGAACTCACTGCGGCGATTCGGCGCGACGAGGCCTCCGGGGTGCACTTGCCGATTGTCGCCCTCACGGCCAACGCACTGAAGAGCGAGGAAATCCACTGCAAGGAGATGGGCATGGATGATTACCTCTCCAAGCCCGTACAGCTCGACCGGCTCCAGGCCATGCTAGAAAAATGGCTGCCGACGCCGGAGCAGAAGCAGGAGGAATCTGCGTGCACGGCTATCTCCGAGAAAACCAACGACGGCCTCGCTATACTCGACACGACGGTGCTCGCGAAACTGGTGGGCTCCGACCCGGCACTGATTGAGGAGTTCTTGACGGACTACCGGCGCTCGGCCCTCAAGGCGGCGGAAGAGATTCGATCGGCGCTCGCCCTAGGCCGATGGGAAGACGCCGGCAAGAGTGCCCACAAGTTGAAGTCGTCTTCCCGCTCGGTGGGAGCCATGGTCTTGGGCGAAGTCTGCGCCCAACTAGAACAGACCGGCGTCGATGCTGATACGACACCATCGCTCGCTCTCGAATTTGAACAAGCACTGGCTGCAGTCCTGGCAGCACTCACTCAACGAGGAGGCTGATCTTGGAACAAGCGCGCATCCTGCTGGTGGACGACGAACCATTTCAACTCAAGTTGCTCAGCCGCCAACTCGCGAACCTTGGCCAGAATGCCGTCGATGCCTGCGGCTCCGGTCCGGAAGCGCTGGCGCTGATGGACGCGCAGCCGGTCGACGAGCGATTGATATTTCTAGACCTGAATATGCCCGGCATGGACGGGGTGGAGTTCGTCCGCCACCTCGTCGACATCGGGTACGCCGGAGCCCTGGTGCTGGTGAGCGGCGAGGATGCGCGCATTCTCGAAACGGTTGTGCACCTGGCCCGTGCCCATCGCCTGAACGTCCTCGGACATTTGAACAAACCGGTACAGCCCGACGTGCTCAAGGCCTTGCTCGACAAGTGGCGAGACAAGGCACCCCAGCCTTGCGTAAATGTGCTGAAGACCTACGCCCCCACCGATCTGCGCCGCGCCATCGACCGCGGCGAACTGACCAATTATTACCAGCCGAAGGTCGAGGTGACGTCAGGTTTGTTCAAGGGGGTTGAAACCCTGGTGCGCTGGCAACATCCGACTGACGGGCTGGTCTTCCCTGACCAGTTCATCGGCGTGGCGGAGGAGCATGGACTGATCGACGATCTAACGCGCCTCGTCCTCACGGAGGCCTTGGCGCAGTCGAGGCGATGGCGCAACGAGGGTATGGCGCTGCGCGTGGCGGTGAATGTTTCGATGAACAATCTCATCCAACCGGATTTCCTCGACTTCGTGCTGATGCGGGTCGTCCAGTCGGGGATCGCCACTGTCGATCTGATTCTCGAAATCACGGAGTCCCAGCTCATGACAAACATCCTCGCGCCGCTGGAAACTCTGACCCGTTTGCGGCTCAAGCACATCAGTCTGTCGATCGACGATTTCGGTACCGGAAATTCCTCCCTGGCCCAACTGCGCGATATCCCGTTCGATGAATTGAAGATCGACCGCAGTTTCGTCCACGGCGCCAGTCGCGACAACACCCGCCACGCCATCTTCACCGCCAGCCTGGCCATGGCCAGACGACTGGGCATGAGCTCGGTCGGCGAAGGCGTCGAGGACCAGGAGGATTGGGACTTCATGCGCGCGCAAGGCTGCGAGCTTGCGCAGGGCTACTTCATCGCTAGGCCGATGGCCGCTGCAGACCTGCCGGCCTGGGCGGTGGATTGGGAAAAACGCCGGCTGAAACTGGCTGCGGCCTAGGCCATCGAGCTCGGTCTCGTCGCTACCAGCGGGGAACAATCGCCGCCCCATGACCCCCACTCCCCTCATCCCCTATACTCTGATTCCCGTAACACCTATCTGAGTCTCCCCCATGCCCCTTGCATCGCGCCACCAGCGGTCATCCGCCCCTACGCCTTGGTGGACGCCAACAACTTCTACGTCAGTTGCGAACGCGTCTTCGACTACCAGCTGCGCGACTGGCCAGTCTCGGAATGTCGCCGTGCTCAGGATGCGAAACGGGACATCCCAGTCCCCCTTTCGCCTTGCGCTCGGCGACAACCCTGAGGCCCCGGCCGCCCCGCTCCGGGTCACGGCGCCGTCACGACGAGTCCCCTGCGGGGACGGTCGGACTCTGCCATGACCCTACGACGAATGGCTCGACGGCGTGTCGGATGCGCTCTGCATACCGCCTCCACGGCTCCGGGACCTGCGGCCCCTGCGCCCCTCCGGCGGCACGCGCGCGCCGACGCCTTCCGGGGACTACCGGCCTTCGCTTCGCTCTCCATGGCCGGCAGCGTCTGTACTGTTTTTATCGAGAATTTTGTAATTCAAGTTTTGTCATGCATATCGGTCTCGGTCAACGCTTTGGAACATAAAGTGAATTGGACAGATTCCATAATTAGGGTGCTAGCCAGAATCGGTCTGGTTGCTAACCTGACTCCTGGGCAGGACCCCGGGGCTTTCCTGGCCGCCTCGCTAGCGCATCAGTTTCTTGGACACTAGCCCAGGCTCACGAACTTGTCAAACCAGGAGAAAAAGGGCCGCTTCTACCGGGGCCGCCGGGTGCAAAACGCCATGAATCCGGCGACAACCAGCCCATCGCCAAGCCATCGTGCCGACCGGCCTGGAACCGCCCCTCGCCTTACGCCCCCGTGGGCGCCGACCTTATAACAGCCACTCTCCCGACCCTGGACCAAGCCAGACAGGTTCCCCTGATACCACAGGATACGGGCCTCTTGCAGGCAGGCGATTGAGAACCCCGTAGGCTCGCCAGGTTCCGCGACCCGCGCCGCTTGTCGTGAATGCGACAGCCAATTCCCGCTCTTAAAGTAAAGGCAATAAATATCAATAAGATATAACTTGGCACGTCCCCTGCTTGGGTTAATGCACACCTGATGGGGGGTCCCGATGAAACAGCAACAGATCGCCGCCCTGCTCGACGAGCCGGCCTGCGCCCACAACAGCAAGGCCAAGTCGGGCTGCGCCAAGACTAAGCCTGGGGCGACGGCAGGCGGCTGTGCCTTCGACGGGGCCCAGATCGCCCTCTTGCCCATCGCCGACGTGGCCCACATCGTCCACGGCTCCATCGCCTGCTCGGGCAGCTCCTGGGACAACCGAGGCACCCGCTCCTCGGGTCCCACCCTCTACAAGATCGGCATGACCACGGACCTGACCGAGCAGGACGTCATCATGGGCCGGGGTGAGAAGCGCCTCTTCCACGCCATCAAGCAGGCCATCGATACCTATCGGCCGGCGGCGGTCTTTGTTTACAACACCTGTATCCCGGCCCTGATCGGCGATGACATCGAAGCGGTGTGCAAGGAGGCCGCCGGCCGCTGGGGGACACCGGTGGTGCCCGTGGACGCGGCGGGCTTCTACGGTACCAAAAACCTGGGCAATCGCATCGCCGGGGAGGCGATGGTGAAATATGTCTGCGGGACCCGGGAGCCGGACCCCCTGCCTGCGGGCAGCGAGCGGGAGGGTTTCAAGGTCCACGACGTGGCCCTGATCGGTGAATACAACATCGCCGGCGAGTTCTGGAACGTCCTGCCGCTCCTTGATGAGCTGGGCCTGCGGGTCCTGGGCAACCTGTCGGGAGACGCCCGTTTCCGGGAGGTGCAGACCCTGCACCGTTCGGCGGTCAATATGATGGTCTGCTCCAAGGCCATGATCAATGTCGCCCGCCTGCTCCAGGAACGCTACGGCACGCCTTGGTTCGAGGGCAGTTTCTATGGGGTTGCCGATGTCTCCCAGGCCTTGCGGGACTTCGCCCGGATCATCGGCGACCCCGACCTGACCGCCCGCACCGAGACCGTCATCGCGCGGGAGGAGTTGGCCATCCACTGCCAACTCGCACCCTGGCGGGCACGGCTCCAGGGCCGCAAAGTCCTGCTCTACACGGGTGGCGTCAAATCCTGGTCCATCGTCTCGGCCTTGCAAGACCTCGGCATGATGGTGGTCGCTACCGGCACCCGCAAGTCCACGGAGGATGATAAGGCCCGTATCCGCGCCCTGATGGGCGAGGACGCCGTCATGATCGATGATGGCAACCCCCGGGGACTCATCAATATCGTCCGTGACCAGGGGGTGGATGTCCTCATCGCTGGCGGGCGCAACATGTACACGGCCCTCAAGGCGCGCATCCCCTTCCTGGATATCAATCAGGAACGGGACTTCGCCTATGCGGGCTATGGCGGCATGTTGGAGTTGGCCCGGCAACTCTGTCTCACGATCGAAAGCCCGGTGTGGCAAGCGGCGCGTCAACCGGCGCCCTGGCATCGCCCCCCACGCGCCCTGGCAAACGTCGGGCCCGTGAGTGTGCCAGCCGCTGGGGCCCCCGCCACACCCGCCGCCGCGAATGCCCATCGAAGTTCCTCCCCGGGGGATGACCTGGCGACCGGGGAGGATGGGCCTGTTCCCGAACCCATGACGCCGGCGCAACCCGCGATCCTCAAGCGCGCCAAGGCCCTATCGGTCAGCCCGCTCAAGGCCAGCGCCACCCTAGGCGCGGCCTTGGCCTTTCTGGGGTTCCGCCGCGCCATTCCCATGCTGCACGGTTCCCAGGGTTGTACCGCCTTCGGCAAGGTCTTCTTCGTCCGCCACTTTCGCGAACCCATCCCCCTCCAGACCACCGCCATCGAACAGGTCAGCGCCATCATGGGGTCGGAAGACAACCTGGTGGAGGGGCTGCGGGTTATCTGCGAGAAACATAACCCCGATCTCATCGGGGTGCCCACCACCGGCTTGGTGGAGACCCAGGGCTGCGATATCCGCATGGCGGTCAAGAACTTTCGCTCCCAGTACCCCCAGTACGCGCGGATTGCCGTGGTCCCGGTCGCCACCCCGGACTTCACGGGCTCCCTGGAATCGGGCTACGCCCTGGCCACCCAGGCCATCATCGAGTGGCTGGTGCCTTCCCAGGAGGCCACCGGGACCCGGGCCGGCCAACCCGCTTCCCCGACCCCGCTACCCCGGGGGGAGAGGGGCACACATCCGCCGCAAGTCAATGTGCTGGCGGGTTCACACCTCACCCCCGGCGATCTTGAGCACCTCAAGGCGCTGATCGAGGCCTTCGGACTCCAGCCGCTGGTCCTGCCCGATCTGTCGGATTCCCTGGATGGTCACCTGCCCGAGGAGGACTTCAGCCCCCTGACCCTGGGTGGCGCCTCGGTCGCGGCCCTGGCGACCATCAAGGACGCGGCGGCGACCCTGGTGATCGGGGGCTCCATGCACCCAGCGGCGGATCTCCTCCAGGCTCGCACCGGGGTCCCTGACTATCGCCTCCCCCATCTCATGGGGCTGGAGGCGGTCGATGCCCTGGTGACGATCCTGGCGAAAATTGCCGCCCGCCCGGTCCCGTCGTCCCTGGAGCGGCAACGCGCCCAACTCCAGGACGCCATGCTGGATTGCCACTTCATGCTGGGCCAGTCCCGCTTTGCCATCGCCGCCGAACCGGATCTCCTGGTCGGCTTCAGCCAACTCCTCGCCGGCGTTGGGGCCGAGACGGTGGCCGCGGTAGCCCCCATCAATGCCCCCTCCCTGGCGGCGGCACGGTGCGAGCGGGTGAGGATCGGTGACCTGGAGGACCTGGAGCAGGCCGCCCGCGCCGGGTCCGCCGAGATGGTAATCGGCAACGCCCACGCGGCCCCAACCGCCCAGCGGCTGGGCATCCCCCTGATACGCGCCGGTTTCCCCCAATACGATCGGCTGGGGGGCTACCAACGCACCTGGATCGGCTATCAAGGCACGCGGGCCACCCTATTCGATCTGGCCAACCAGCTGCTCAAGCTGGAACGGGGGGAGGTCCATCCCTATCGCTCCCGCCTGTCGCCGCGGGGCGAAGCGCCGTGCCCTGGCCAGGACCATGCCGCCTGAAGCCGTGGCCACGCCATGGCCTCATACCTGGCCGTGGCGAGCGTCGGCCCAGGGTATTGGGAGAGGGAGATGCTACTTACACGACGACTTAAGCTCATGACCCTGGGAGGCGATGCAATGGGGATGGAGACGGCGATCCGGGTGGCCTTTGCCAGCTCGGACAGGCAGCGGGTGGACCAGCACTTCGGGGCGGCGGTGTCCTTCGCCATCCATGCCATCGATAGCCACCACTCCAGCCTAGTGGAGGTGGTGCAATTCGGGCCCCTCAATCAGGACGGTAACGAGGACAAGTTGTCCGTCAAGATCGCCGCCCTGGAGGGCTGCGCCGCGGTTTACTGCGAGGCGATCGGGACCTCCGCCGTCAACCAATTGCGTGTCGCGGGCATCCAGCCTCTGAAGGTCGCCTCCGGGACCCGGGTGGCGGAGATCCTGGCGGCGCTGCGGCAGGAGTTGCGGGCCGGACCCAGTGCCTGGCTGGCGCGAGCCGTCGGCGCCCAGCGGGGCCAGGATACGAACCGCTTCGACGCCATGGTGGCCGAGGGGTGGCGCGAATGAATCTGGCCTGCCCTTCCGCGCCGACAACCCGGCCAGGATGGCGCCGCGCTGCGCCGCCGGCCACCTCACCAAGCTTGTTGTGGCAGCGGTCATGATCGAGGAAACCGCGGTCGTAGTCGCCCAGGAGCCAGGCATTGCCTGGGTCGAGACGAGACGCCGTAACGCCTGTGGCGCCTGTAGCCAGAGCGCGGGCTGTGGTAGTGCCCTCCTGAGCCGCCTCTTTGCCCCAGGCGCCGATCGCCTCGCCCTGGAGGACGGCCTCGGGGTCGCGATCGGTGAGCGGGTGGTGATCGGCATCCCGGATGGCCTCCTGGTGCGCGCCTCCTTGATCGCCTACCTCTTGCCGCTGCTGACCCTGGTCATGGGCGCGGTACTGGCCGAAGGGTGGCAACTGGCGGAGATCGAGGTAGCCCTGACGGGCATCGCCGGACTCGGCGCCGGCATCTGGCTCACGGGTCATCTGACCGGTGGCGCCAAGGGGCGCCAGCGCTACCGCCCAATCCTGTTACGCCGCGAGCCCGCGACCCTTTCGATCCACTGAGATTCCGGTACCGCGCCCCGCGCGCAACACCCCCCGAAACAACCCAACCAAGAGGTATCAAGATGACTACGACACTGGCCGAAGCAGGGACCGAGGACCCGGTCCTCTCCACGGTGTTCACCAAGGAGATGGTGCGCCAGACCCGCGCCCTCGACACCCATGGCACCTATGACGCCTGTTCGGATGGCTGGATCCTCGAACCCTTCATCCTGACCCCGGAAAAGAAGCGCGCCATCCCCCTGGTGGGCGACCCGGATGAGATCGTCATCGCCCGGGTCAAGTCCTACTACAACGCCATCGCGGCCCTCATCGAACAGGAGTGCGGGCTCATGGCGGTGCCCCTCGTCAATCTGAGCCACGAGGGCTTTGGTCGCGCCATCATCACCGTCGGCAAGCTGGTGGTCATGGACCGCACCCTGCGCGATGTCCACCGCTTTGGCTTCCCGTCCCTCTCCAAGATGAAGGACGAGGCCGACAAGATCCTGTCGGTGGCCCTGGAGATCATTGGCCTTTACCCGCGGGTCGCGGGGCTTTAAGGGCACGGCACAGCGAGGTATTGACATGAGCACGCTTACCGGCATCACCCGGGGCGGGGCCTTCTGGACCCCGGCCTTCGTTACCGACCTGGACCAGGTCCGCTGCATCGGCTGCGGGCGCTGCTACAAGGTCTGCCCACGCGATGTCTTCGAGCTGGTCGATCGCGATGACCTGGATCTGGAGGACATGGCCATGGACGATGACAGCGACGACGATTTCGAGGAGGCCCCCGGCATGGTCATGAACCTCAAGGACCTGCTGGACTGCATCGGCTGCCAGGCCTGCGCCCGGGTCTGTCCCAAGAAATGCCTGGCCCACGAGCCCCTGCCCCTGGCGGCCTAGAACGGCGGTCGAGATCCTTTTAGCCAACCCCAGGGAGGACACTGGCGTGTCAAATCAATTGAGCGAGCTGATCCAGGGCATCGAGCAGGGCCAGATCATTCCGTTTCTGGGCCCCGGGGCCTTGGCCGGGGTCCTCGACCCCCTGAACCAGGAGCCCATCCCCGCGGACAGCGACAGCCTCATCATCGGGCTCAATGATGGCCGTCCCATGTCACCCCGACTCATGTGGGAATTTTCCCGAGCCGCCATGAATGTGGAGCTCAAACGGGGGCGCGGCGCCGTGCAGCGCTACCTGGACCAGACCTACGGACAGCGGACCTGGACGCGCGCCCCCCTCCATGACTGGCTGAAGTCCCTGGCACCACCCTATGTGATCGATATCAATCGGGATACCCAACTCCAGGACTCCCACGCGGATCAGCCCCATACGCTGGTGCGGGGTATCGCCAGGACGGGCGGCACGGATTACCGCTTTCGCATCCATCATTACGATGGCGCCCGCTACCAGGAGGTGACCCAGGAGGCCGTGGTGCCGGGTCTGCCGGTACTCTTCAAGCCCATGGGCAGCCCGCGCCCCGATGCCACCTACATCGCCTCGGACGCGGACTATGTGGACTATCTCACCGAGCTCATGGGCGGCTTCGCGATCCCCGCCTTTCTCAAGACCTATCGACCCGGCCGCCAATACGCCTTCCTCGGCCTGCGCCTATTGCGCGATACGGAACGCATGCTGCTGTCGGATATCACCTATGGATCGGGATCGCCCCGAGGCTGGGCCCTGATCCCCGAGCCGACGGCCAAGGAGTGCCGCTTCTGCGCGGGCAAAGACATCGAGATCATCACGGCGGACATACCAGACCTGCTCCGGATGGTGACGGACGGCGCCCAGGGTTCGGTGCGATGAACGGATCAACCCAGGTACCGGCCTGGGTTGGGCAATGCGTCAGGCTAAAGGACAGTGCGCTCGTCGATAGGCCGAGAGCATTAGGAGCCCACTGGCCTGTTCCCGGCAGGACTCCTTGATCCGGGGGTCCAGGGCGGCAAGCCAGCGCCTGGGGATGGCCTCCCGGCCGTAAAGGGCGCCGACGATCATGCCCATGATGGCCCCGGTGGTATCCGCATCCCCGCCCCGGTTGACCACGTCGATCAGGGCGGTCTCGAAGTCATGGGTGCCGAACAAGGCCTGGAAGACCGCTTGCAGGGTCTCGACGATGTAGCCGCCCG
Source organism: Chromatiaceae bacterium (assembly GCA_044228695.1). Taxonomy (GTDB): domain Bacteria; phylum Pseudomonadota; class Gammaproteobacteria; order Chromatiales; family Chromatiaceae; genus M0108. Next base: position 20,356 of record JBGAUK010000050.1, read on the forward strand.
GGTTGTCCAGGCGCTGACGGTCATAGCGGTAGCGGGGTTCCTCGACCACCAGGGCCTCCGCCAATAGCCTGAGTTTGGCCAGGTCCCCGCCCAGCAGGGCGGTCTGGACCATGCGGATCACGGTCAGGGTCCCGGCATCCCCGAGGGGGCTGTGGTGGGTGGTATGGGATTGAATCCGGTTGGCTTCGGCCACCGCGACCGCCTCCATGCCCAGGGTACAGAGGGCGATGGGCAGGGCGCGCATGCAGGCGCCATTGCCGGCATCCTGATCGTTCAGCGGCATCACCGTCTGTCCCGTCTGGCGGAAGCGGACGATGCCACGCCGGACCGTGTGACCGATATCCACGGGCTTGCCCCGCATCCAGGCGCTGAAGGACTCGGCGATCGCCCGCGCATCCACGCCGCCGGCGCCGAGGATGGCCCATCCCAGGGCCAGGCTCATCTCGGTATCGTCCGTGACCTGGCCCCGCCGCAGCTGCAACCAGCCGCCCCCGCTGAGGTGCCGATGCACCCCATGGGCCTGGCGAATCTCCCGGGGCGTCATGAACTCCGTAGTGGCGCCGAGGGCATCGCCCACGGCGAGGCCCAGGTAGGCGCCCTCGGCCCGGACACTCAGCGCCGCCGGAATCCCGGCGCGGGGGAACTCAATGATCGGGTGAGAAACAAACATGATAATCCGCGCACACCTCGCAGGACGGGGCGCGGCAGGCATGGATACCCTCGGCCTCGCACAATTGCTTGTAGAGGAAACGCTTCCATTTCATGTCCCGGACATTACGGGCGGCGAGGGTCGGGAAGTTGCGGCGCATGAGCTCGGTCAACTCCGGGCGCCTTTTCAGGCCCAGGTCTTCCCAGAGGTGATCGCCGCCCATGCAACCGGCCGCCACAACGGCGGCCATCCAGAGCTCCGAGGGTGAACCGCCGCCACGGTGCGCGAGCATGAGGTCGATCAAATCCTGGCGTTCCGCTTGACGCCGGTCGGGGCCCGGCCGCCACCCGGGACCGTGGGTGGCCAATCCCTTCAGGACCAGGGGCAGGGTCCGCGTTCCCAAGCCTGGAAAATGATAGTCCAGCAGGCGCAGGCAGGTCAGGCGCTCCAGGCCGAGCCAAGGCGGCAGGGCACCCCCGCCCGCACCCCGGGTGGCGATCATGGCGGCAAAGGCCCCGTCATTGCCCATCCCGGTCGCCTGGGTCATGAGCCGGGCATAAAGGTCATCAATCCCGATCGCCAGAGGTACTGCCTCCGGCCATAGCTGGCAACCCGAACGGCGCGCCGGCAAGGACGAGGTAGACGACAAGGCCCACATCTCAATAGGCCACCAGGATATCTTCATCCCGCACGATCATCTGGCAGGCCAGACGCCATTCGGTGGGGATGTCGTCCACCGCCATCTGCTCGATATCCTCATGGGTGATTTTGCCGAGTTGGCGCAGGACCGTTTTTTCCTTGTCCGTGAGGGGTCCGCCCATCCGCTGGGTCTTATTGTCCACACTGGTGACGTGGACCAGACAGTTGCCACATTCACCGTCCTGACAGTCATGGTGAACCGGGACCTTGTGCTCCTTGGCGATCTTGAGCAGGGTCTCGGTGTGGCTTCCCGCCACGGCATAAACCGTTTTATCCTTGTAATCGGGGCTCGAAAAGGTCACGAGAGCCATGGGTTCTTCTCCGCAATCGCTGGGTTAGGGGTTAATCGCCGTCGTCAAGCAGGCTTGACCTTACAATCGCCCAGGACCTGGGCCTGGCAAGCCAACCGGTCGTGGCGGCTCGCCATGTTTTCGCGCAGAACCTTCTCCTCAAGCACCGAGGGCTCGGTGAGATTATTCCACCCTTCAAGGACATGCATCATGCAGGTACCGCAATCGCCCTCGCGGCACCCGTAGATGATCCCGGCCCCGATCTTCTCGGAGATCTCGATCACCCGGGTACCCGCCGGGACATTGACGGTCTGACTGATGTCTTCGAAGGTAACTCTGGCTTTTGGCATGGTGCAGGACTCCTGATTGCCTGATTAAAATAGAAAAATTACGCGTGCCCCGGTCCATGACCAAGACCGGTTTCGATAGGGAGCACACCCAGTTGCGGGCATGAGCCATGATCCTGGTGGGCACCCATCAGAGGTCAGCCATCTCGATCACCCGCTCCGTCCCCTCGCCCAGCAAGGCCAGGGCGAGCCGATGACCGAAGTCGCGGCACTCATCGAGTTCCTCGTCGGTAGGGATCAGCTTGATCCGCACACCGGCTACCGGCACCCGCATCTTCAGCCCCCGCATCCGATCCTCGATCATGCGGACCGCCTCGCCGCTCCAACCAAAGGAGCCGAAGGCGGCCCCCAGCTTGCCCTGAAGATTGACCACCGCCAGGGAGGACAGCAGATCCCACACCGGTTTCACCGCATCGCCGTTAATGGTGGGGGAGCCAAAGGCGATGGCATCCGCCTCCTCGATCAGATCCACGAAGGGCGTCGTCTCGCCGCCCGCCAGGTCATAGAGGGAGACGCGAACTCCGGGCTCCGCCTCCGCCCCGGCTTGGACCGCCTCGGCCATGCGCGCGGTGCTGCCGTAGGCGCTCATGTAGAAGATGCACAGCGACAGCTCCTCGTTACCGATGCGCTCGGCGAGGCTGGAAGTGGAAAACTCCCGGTAGTGGGTGACGTAGCGCCGGGGGCGGTCCCGCAGGATGGGGCCATGGGTGGGCGCGATCATGTTGAGCCGCAAGGGCTCGATCAACTTGAGGGCCGCGATCACATGGGCCTTGAAGGGCCGCATGATGTGGGCATAGTAGTAGTCGAAGGAGAAGCGAAAGTCCCCGACCCGATCATTAAAGAGCCGGCTGTCGCAATAGTGACACCCGAAGACATCTCCGGAGAACAAAACCCCCTCCTCCACCAGATAGGTACATTGGGTATCGGGCCAGTGCAGAAAGGGGGTATGCAGGAACCGCAAGGTGCGATTGCCCAGGGAGACCTCGTCCCCGGTGCCGACCGTCTGGTACTCCAGGGGCCTGTCCGTGGCCTTAGGCTTCAGCAAGGCCTTGAGCATGGCGGTGGCACGGGTGGAGATATAGAGGCGCGCCTGGGGGGCGCGGCGCATCAACTCCGGCAGCGCCCCGCTGTGATCCGGTTCCAGGTGGTTGAGCACGATGACCCGGATCTCCGCGTAGTCCGCGACGGACTCCAGGCGCCGAAAAAACTCCGCCGCGAACTCTAGCTTGACCGTATCCACCACGGCCACCCCCTCCTCCCCCCGCACCAGATAGGCGTTGTAGCTGGTCCCGTTGGCGGTGCGCAGGATGATGTCGAAGGTGCGCAGGGTCGGGTCCATGGCGCCGATCCAATGCACACCGGGGGCGATCTCGACCGCGCCGGGGAGAGTGGCCGGGAGCGGCGCCGGGGCCCAGGCGGGTTCCGGGGTAACCATGGCTTAACGCGCTCCGAACTCGGCCCGGGTCGCGGCCCGGCGCTCGGGGGGGATACCGGTCAGGGACCCGGGAGGATTCAAGGGGATCCCCAAGGCATCAAGAATGACCCCCTCGACCGGGCAGATGCTGGCGCACTGGGGATCGGCATAGTGGCCCTCGCACTCGTTGCAACGCCAGGTGTCGATCAGGAAATGCGGCTTGACAGCGAGAATGGCCTGGCTGGGACACAGGGGTAGGCAGGCCCAGCAGTTCACGCAACCTTCGACGATTTGAAAAGCCATGGGGGTTAGCCTCCTGGGAGAATTCAGGCGCGCCGCCGCGCCAGCTCGGGGCTGGGCATCGCCAACCGCCCCGCCGCGACCCATTCCTGGTACAGGCTGGCCACGGCTTGCTCGATGGGTTCCAGGGCGTGTTCGCCGTTAGGGGTGATGCCCGCCGCCTCCAGTTGGCCCCAGGGTTCAAAGCCGATCCTGGAGCAGAGCACCGCCTCGCAGCCGGACAGGGCGCGGAGGGTATCCTCCAGGACCCAATCCAGCTCGCCACAGTCCTCGGGACCGATACAATAGGCCCCCACCTTGCGGACGCCGATGAAGCGCACTTCCTGGGCACTGGCCTCGTAGACGAGGAACTCGCGGGCCTGGCCGAAGTGCTGATTGATGAGCCCCCCGCCGCTGGTCGCCACCGCCATCAGGACCGGTCGTGTCTCCCGCCTGACCGTCTTGATGGCGGTAGGCGAGATCAAGATCTCGCCCTTGCCCGGAGGCTGGGCAGCGGCCGCGCGCTGGGCCTCGATGGCGGCATGGACCTGGCGCCGCCGCGCCATGGCCTGGGGGTAGTCGATCTCCAGGGTTTCGATCTTGTCCAGGCTGAATTCGGCCCCCCGGTCCTCCCCCAGCATCCCCACCGCGTCGGCCCGGCACTGACGACAGTGACGCATCATGGCCATGTCACCGGAGCAGGCATCCTGGAGTTGCTGGAGTTCGTCGTGGGTCGGACCGCGCTGGCCCATGAGGCCATAGAAGGTGCCATGCTCGGGCTCGGCGATCAGGGGCATGACGTTGTGCAGGAAGGCCCCCTTGGCCTTGACCAGCCGGGAGACCTCCTGCAGATGCTCGTCGTTGACCCCGGGGATGAGCACCGAGTTGACCTTGACCAGGACGCCCCGCGCCACCAACATCTCCAGGCCCCGTTGCTGCCGCTCGATGAGGATCTCGGCGGCCTTGCGGCCCTTGATCCGGCGGTTTTTCCAGAAGATCCAGGGATAAATTTGGGCGCCGACATCCGGGTCCACGCAATTGATGGTGAGGGTGACGTGGTCGATGTTGAGCGCGCACAAGTCCTCGACCAGGTCCGGCAGGGCGAGCCCATTGGTCGAGACGCAGAGCTTGATATCCGGGGCCTGCTCGGCGAGGGCCCGAAAGGTGGCCAGGGTGCGCTCGGGATTGGCGAGGGGATCGCCAGGGCCAGCGATGCCCAGCACCGCCATCTGGGGAATGGTGGCCGCCACCGCCAGCACCTGTTTCACCGCCTGGGCGGGGGTCAGGAGTTCCGAGACGACCCCGGGTCGGGATTCGTTGGCGCAGTTGTACTTACGGTTGCAGTAGTGACATTGAATATTGCAGGCCGGGGCCACCGCCACATGCATGCGGGCATAGTGATGATGGGCCTCCTCCGAGTAGCAAGGGTGGTTGTGGACCTTGGCGCGGATGTGCTCCGGCAGGTGGGAGAGGGCGTCCGACGAGCCGCCGCAACCGCTTGAGGCACAGCCTTCGGCGGATGCACCGACCCCGGCGCGACTCGCGACCTTCAAC
>JBGAUK010000051.1:0-25250 GCA_044228695.1 Chromatiaceae bacterium
CCCCGCGAGATTGCATACCTTCTTTTTAAATACTGAAGTTTCCTGGTTTTTTTGGGGGGCCAGCGGCGGGGATAGGGGGTATTTTGGTGGGGTTTGCCTATATTTGCGCAAACCTTTGGGCCGCCACCGGGAGTCCGCATCAGGCCCTAAGCGCCACGCCATCGCACCAGGCGGGATCGGGTTGCCAGGTCGCCGACCAATGGGGCAACTCTTCGGCGGTCATGGGCCGGGCGATACCGTAGCCTTGGGCCAACTCGCAGCCCAGTCGCAACAGCAAGGTGCCGTGCGGCACCGTCTCCACGCCTTCCGCGATCACCTGACGGTTGAATGCGGCGGCCAGACTGATCACCCCCTGCACAATAACCAGATCATCCGGGTCGTCAAGCAGGTCGCGCACAAAGCTCTGGTCAATTTTGAGCTGCGTGACATGCAAGCGCTTCAGGTAGGTGAGCGAGGAATAGCCGGTGCCAAAGTCATCCAGCGCAAACATCACCCCGAATTGAGCGCAGGCTTCGATCACCCGTGAAACTTGCGCAATATCCTCCACCGCATTGCTCTCCAGTACCTCCAGCTCAAGGCGATCCGGATTCACGCGCGGATGGGCCGCCAAAATGGCACAGAGGCGCTCCACAAAATCGCGCTGCTGCAACTGGCGTGCGCCGATGTTGACACTGACTGGCATCTCCAGCCCCGCGGCGTGCCAACGCTCGATTTGCGTCAGGGCGGTATCAATCACCCACTCGCCAAGGGTAACGGCCAGCGCATCGTCCTCGATCACGGGCAAGAAGAGGGCCGGTGGCAAGAGACCCTTTTCGGGGTGTTGCCAGCGGATCAGTGCCTCGGCCCCCATCACTTTGCCGGTGCGCATGTTCACCTTGGGCTGGTAATACAGCACGAACTCATGGTGTTCCAGCGCCAGGCGGATGTGCTCCCGGCTCTCATATTGGCCGCGCAGGAAGCGGTCCTGCTCGGAGTCGAAGAGGTGGTAGCGATTTTTACCAGCCACTTTGGCCTGGTACATGGCCTGGTCGGCCTGGCGCAGCAATTGATCGGCATCGATGTCTTGGTCCTGGGGATAGAAGGTAACGCCCAGGCTGGCCGAGATCTGAAGACTGAGGTCTCCCACCTGAATGGGATGCGCAGCCGCGGCCAGTTGCCGGGTGAACACGGGCAGGCTGGCGGACCTATCCTCCAGATCGATCAGCACCGCGACAAACTCGTCGCCGCCCAGCCGGGCCAGGGTGTCACCCTCGCGCAAGGCCTGTTTCATGCGCGCGGCCAGGGTTATGAGCACCTGGTCGCCAGCTTCATGGCCATGGGTGTCATTGATGGTCTTGAAGCCATCGAGGTCAAGGTAGGCCACTGCCAATTGCTGGCCGCGCCGCTTTGCCTGCGCCATCCCCTGTTGCAGGCGGTCAGCCAATAGCACCCGATTGGGCAGATGGGTCAGCGCATCAAAGTTGGCGAGGTGCTCCAACTGGTTCTGGTACTCCTTGATCGCGGTGATGTCGGAGAACAGGCCCACATAGTGCTGCGGGGTGCCGTGTGCGTCGCGCACCGCGCTGATAGTCAGCAGCTCGGCGAAGACCGAGCCGTCCTTGCGCCGGTTCCAGATTTCCCCGCTCCAGTGGCCCTCTGTGAGCAACCCCCGCCACATGTCGGCGTAGAACGCCTGGTCTTGCCGGCCGGAACCCAGTAGGCGCGGGTTCTGTCCCAGGGCCTCGTCAGGCAAGTAGCCGGTGATGCGGGTGAAGGCCTCGTTGACATCCAGGATGGTGCCGTCGGCGTCGGTGATGATGATGCCTTCACCCGCATGTTCAAAAACACTGGCGGAAAGTTGGAGTCTTGCCTCGGCTTGCTTACGCTCGGTGATGTCTTCGGAGATGCCCAACAAAAATTTTGTTGTCCCGTTAGCACCTTGGATGCAGACCTTCCGGGTATGAAGTAGTCGCTGGCCCTTATTGGCCGTCATGATGGGTTCTTCCGGAATGTCCAACAGGCGTACTTCGCCATCAAGGACTTCACGGTCCTTGGCCATAAAATGGGCTGCCTGCTGGGGAGGGAAAAGATCCAGATCGTTCTTACCAATTAGGTTCTTGCGGTCAAAACCCAAGAGGTCCTCGCCTGCTTGATTCAAGACGACGAATCTCTGGTCCGTAGCCTCCTTGAGAAAGATCATGAGTGGGACGTTTTCCACTATGGCATCGGTTAGGGCTTTAGCTTCCTTAAGCGCCTCCTCAGCCAACTTGCGCTCGGTGATGTCGGTGAATGTCACAACTACCTGAAGGATCTTGCCCTCTTCATCATGCATCGGATAGGAATTGCAAAGCACCCAGGTCGGTTCAGTGTGATGGGGACGTTGCACGCCAACAACCTGATTTCGGAGGCCCTCCCCGGAAGCAATCACCTGATTGACGGGATAATCCTTCAGGGGCATGGGTGTTCCATTCTCCTGAAGAAAACACCAGTCGGAGTCCATGGCAGCCTTACCCAACAACTGGTCTTCGGTCAGCCCGAGGAGGGAGGTCGCGGCCGCATTAGAAAAAAGGATCAAGGTGTCCGGATTGTGGACCACCACGCCGGCTGAGAGGTTGTTAAGCAGGGTTCGGTATTTTGCCTCGCTCTTACGCAAGGCATCCTGCGTTTGCTTGCGCTCGGTGATGTCATGGACGATGGAAAACAGCACTCGGCGTCCGCCCGTATCAATCGGCGTTGAATGCACCTCCACCTCACGCACCTCACCCGAGGCCAGTCGGTGAGAGAACAGAAAATAGTTACGTTCTTCGTGCAACGCTTTCTGTCGTTCCTCGGCTATTTGTTCTGGCGGCAAGGTGTTGATTGCGCCGATGCTCATGCCAATCAGTTGTTGCCCGGGAAAGCCGTAATAGTCAAGCGCGGCCGGGTTGGCATCAACGATTTCGCCCGAGATGGGATCGATGAGCAACAACACCGAGGAGTTTTTTTCGTAGAAGTGCCGGAAGCGCGCCTCGCTCTCGGACAATGCCTTTTCTCGGTTGCCCAAAGTTTCCAGCAGGCGATTGAAGCCGCCGATCAGTTCGCCGATTTCGTCCTGGCTGGTGACCGACAGGGCTGGTACAGGTTGGTCGCTAGCGGCCAAGGTGACCAGCGTACGACTGGCTTTCAGCATGGGCGCGAACTGCTGTCGCAACATCCGCGTGATCAGCCACCAAGTCAGCGCACCAGCCAGTAAAGTGATCAAGAGGGCGCTGAGCATCAGGCGCCGCAGCATGGCGTCAATCGGTGCAAAGGCTTCCTGGGCAGGTAGCGAGGCGACCAAAAACCAGCCCGCCACTGGAATGCCATGGGCGGCTGATAACTCCAGCACACCGCGTGAACTGACACCAATACCAAAGCCTTCGTAGCCCTGCATGTACTGGTCGTCAATGGCGTTGATGCCCGGTGCGGGCACCGGCTGCATGATGTAGCTCTTGTCGGTAGCGGTGACCACCAGCTTGTGTTGCGGGGCGATCAGCCAATAGCCGCCGGTCTTGCCGTATTGGCTCTGAGTGATTCTGTCCAGGAAGTTGGGCTTGCCCAAGTCGGTCACCCCAGCCAGGACGCCGATGACTATACCTTGTGAATCGCGAAGGGGTACCGCCATGACAAAAATCGGAGACTTCAACTGCCGACCGATGACGGGCCGACCGATGGAGGCCTTACCCTCTTTGAGGGCAGCGGCAATGAAATCCCGGTCCAGGAAATTGACGCCGATCCGTTGCGTCGAGGTCGGAAGAGAGGCTATCGCCGTGCCATCAGTCCCAGTGACGAAGATGCCCGCGTTGAAAAGAAGTTCCAGCAACGGGCGCTGCTCCAGTAGTGCTTGCAGCGTCTCCGGCTTATCCAGAATGGCGGGGGAAACATCTCGGCCAATGGTTTCCAGGGCCCGCATACGATCACTCAAGTCGCTATTGACCTCATTAGCGAACACCGAAACGGTTGCGAACTGCTGTTCGCCCAAGGCGCGCTGCATGTCCTCCCGCAGGATGCGGCTGGCGAAAAACGCGAGCACCCAGAGGCTGACCACGAAAATGGCCAGGGTAAACAGGGTCACCCGGGTTTTCAGTGAGCGCCACGGGAGGAGGGTCGAGTTCATGCCAGTTTTCTCACCCAAACGGCGTTGACGCGTTGCAGCCTGACGGTCTGGAACACCGCAGCAAGCTATGCGCGCCGGCCCATCAGCCGCTCGGAGAAGTGGTTACGCCGCCGGGTGCCCGATGCGCGCCTGCAGGGTCGCTGGCGGCGACGGGGCTTGCCGTTCCTTCGGGAACAACCAGGCAATTGATGGAAAGGGAACTGATGCAGGGGTGGTCCGTCAGGCGCCTGCCAATCTCGCGTTCGGCCGCGATCATGGCCTGCCCGTTCTCGAAGAACCGATGCGGCAGATAGACCTCGACCTCGACCTTGCCTCTCAGGTAGTGCAGGACCACACGCTCGGGCTCCGGGAGGCCGCCGAGCAGTGGTGTCAGGTGGTGCAGCATGATGTCATCGCGGTCAGGAAGGTTATGGCTCATGGCGTCGTGCTCCACATCGTCCTCGACGTCCACATGCACCAGCACGTCGGCTACCGCCGGATGACTCTCGAGAACCCGCCTGCGGGTCGCCTCGGCAATGCGGTGTCCCTCCGATACGCTGACACGCGGATCGACGCAGATATGGGCATCGACCAGGCTGCGATGCGCCATGCGGCGGGTGCGCAACTCATGCAGTCCGGTTACTCCGGAGGTATCGACAATGATCTGGCGGATCCCGTCGACTTCCTCGATCGACAGTCCGGTATCGATCAGTTCTCGCACCGCGTCCCAGGAAAAGATCGCCCCCATGCGCACGATCATGAAGCCGACGATCACGGCCGCGATCGAGTCGGCGAAGTTAAATCCCATGAGATTACCGCCGATCCCCAATGCCACGACGAGCGAGGAGGCGGCGTCCGAGCGTGCATGCCAGGCATTGGCAATGAGCATGGGCGAGCGCAGCCGCTCTCCATAATGCAGCATGTAACGGAACAGTCCTTCTTTCGCCACGAGCGCCAGGATGGCGATCCACAGGGCGAAGGGGGCCACTGGGGGCAGGTTGTCGAGGTTCTGCAGCTTGATGCCTGCGCCCCAAATGATGCCGGCGCCGGTCGCCGCCAAAATGGCGCCCAGGGCGAAGGAGGCCGCCGTCTCGACGCGGGCATGACCGTAGGGATGGCTCTCGTCGGCGGGGTCTTTGCTGAAGTGGGCAGCGACGAGGACGAGAAAGTCGCACACCAGATCGGAAAGGGAATGCAGGCCGTCAGCGATCAGGCCCTGGGAGTGGGCGAGAATACCGGCGACTACCTGCGCGGCGGTCAGTAAAATATTGACGGCCACGCTGACCCAGGTGGAGTGCTGGGTCAAGGCATGGCGCGCTGGGTCGTCAAACGAGATTTCCGGAAGATCCTTATAGCTTGCCATAGCGATAGCGGCCGGCCCTATTTGGTGTTGAGTTCTTGTTATACGATACCACGCCCATTCGGGCGGGCGATGGAGATTGACGAAGCGTGCCCGCATCCCGCACGGGAGCCCCCCGCGGGACGTCTGTTCTCAATATCCCGCTACCGTTTCGTGATCCGCCGGCATTGTGTGATGACGATTCTCTCTATACGTTGCAGCGCCGGATAGGAGCCGTAGCGTGCCTCGAATGCTGCCCGCGCGGGGCCGAGCTTTTCCTGCAAAGCGGCGGTGCTCTCGCGCACCAGCCTGCCCAAGAATTGTGGGCGCACATCACACGCTCTGGCGAGCGCCTCCCAGTGGGCCGAGGTGATGACACTTGGGTTGCGCTCACCGCCGACATCCAGGGCGAGATGGGGGTCGATGCGCATGATGGCGCGGGTACACACCAGGTCATAGAAGGGCGCGAGACGCGTCTGGGGGTGGTTCGCGTCATCGGCCAGGTGTAACAGGGAGAGGTTCTTGGCGTGGCCGTCAGAGTTGCCCGCCAGGACGTTGAAAATCTGCCAGCGCAGCAGGTGTTGCGCGTCGATAGCCGGCTCGCTGGAGGCCTCTTGCACCAGACGATAGCATTGCGCGAAGGAGGGTCCGCCATGTTCCTGGTATTTCTTTTCGTGCCCGTAACCCAGGGCCTGACAGAAATCCTCCTGATGCAACCGCCGCACCTCGCCGTGCTCATCCCACAGGCGATCGTAACGGCGATCCGTGCTTAGCGGGTCGGTCCGATGGATCCCAGGGTGATATCCACCACCGGCAAGCCGATCGCGGCAGCCAATTGTGCGGTGAAGGTCTCGTAGGCGGGCAGATGACGGTAGTCCGCCAGTTCAAACTTGAGGATGTGGCTGGAAGGCGCTTCGCCCCGCGGCAGGAAGTACCGGTCATCGCGCACCAGCACCGGGCACTTGTCCTGGGCGCCGGCGAGCGACAGCCGCGGGCGTTCATCCGCAGGCCAAGCCGCATAGATCCCTCCCCGCCGCGCTACCAGATTGGCCAGGTCTTTCTCTGTCAGTGGGTAGTACTGCCGTGCCCGCGACGGTTGTCGGTCCACCGGCAGAATGGACAGTGCACCAGCGCACTCGCCGCCGATGGCGCGCAGCAGATCAAAATCCGTGTTTGGGAGCTTGAGGTCGCGGACGATGCGCTCTCGCACCATGCCCTCGGGCAGCAGATTGGCGAACCAGCGATGGGCCCTGCCTTCTTCGGGACCGAATTCCCGTGCCGCCAGCGGCAGGGAGCGCGAGACCGCAAAGCCCCCCTTGATCCAGGCAGCATCGTAGTAGAAGCCGACGGCCCCGACCGTATTGCGCCGCAGAACACCGACCAAGCGTTGCTCGTGCCAGACATTTAAGGCATCGGGATCGTTCACGAGGCCTCCCCGTCGGTGTTGCCGGGAGGGATCCCTGGCCCCGCCGCCGACCCGCGCGGTTGGATAACCACCTCCAAACCCAAGGTGTAGAGGGCTTTCAGCACCTTGCCGATCTCGGCCGTCTCCTTCCCCCGCTCGAACTCCGACAGAAAGCGCGTGCTCAGATTGCCGAGCCCGGAGATCGTCTCCAACGTCAGATGCCGGTGTTGGCGATGGGCACGCGCCAGACGGCCGAGATCCTCGGTGGTCCGCACCGCTCCGTAAGGGATGTCACCCTGCGTCATTCTTTTGCTCATAAGAAAGATATCGTACGGTAAAAAATAGCACCGTATATGACTAATGGCGAGGACAAGGTACCGTTCGTGATAACCCTAGGCGTACCGCCTGCCAAGGCCAATGAAATATCACGTACGTGAAAGAACCCGGAACCTAGAGAGGCAATCGCCGATAATGACGGCGCTGGACACCCCATGGCCGGAACCCCGGTTCCGCCCTACTTCTTCTCCCTGGCGTTGGCTAGGGTGCCCTGGGGCTTGATCTCCTTGCGGGGAGGAGAATTTTGGAGCGGGAGCCGTATAATCACTCCAGCTTTTCTGGCCTGTCCCTATTCCCCGATGGCTTCCATGCTCTGCCCTCGTTCCCGTCTCGCCCCCCGTTCCCGACGTTGAATAATCACGGCTGGCCTCTGCCTTGGTCCCGGAGGGTCTTCTGAACCCCTCCGACCTCTTTGGGGCCCTGGTGGACTCGGCGGCCTGGCCCTATTTGCGGATCGGTCTGCATGGCAGCTTCTTTGTGGTGGCCTTTTTCCTGCTCAAGCGGATTTATGACTGGCGCCACGAGCTGGAGCCGCGCCATCTGGGTCCGGCGCGCCAGCCTTTGCTGATCCCGGCCCTGGGGTTGACCCTGCTGTTTGGAGCCCTCCTGGCTTATCAGGGCAGCTGGCAGTTGGCCGGCATCTTCCGGCCCCAGTTCCTGGCCTTCATGCAGACCTATGACCGACGGCTGTTCAACCCGGCCCATGGCATTCAGCGCGGGCGCATACTAGACCGGCGCGGCAAGGTGCTGGCCTACAGCGAGGAGGCCGAGGGTCAGGTCTGGCGCCGCTATCCCTACGGCGCGGCCTTCGCCCACAGCATCGGCTATAGTCACCCCAAGTTTGGGGCCGCCGGGGTCGAGGCGGCGGCCAGCCAGCACCTCAATGGCGCGACACCGGAACGCCTGGCGTCCTGGGGCGAACTGGGCCGCCACCTCCTGATCCAGGACAAGCGCCCGCGCGGCCAGGACCTGGTCCTGACCCTGGACTCGGAATTGCAACTGGCGGCCATCCAGGGCCTGGGCAACCGGCGCGGGGCCTTGGTCCTGCTCCGCGTCGACGACGGTGCCATCCTGGCCCTGGCGAGCACCCCCTCCTTCGATCCCAGCCAGCTCTCCCCTGCCCTCTTTAGCGGTAACCCCGCGGATTCACCCCTGCTGAACCGGGCCACCCAGGGCCTCTACCCTCCCGGCTCCACCTTCAAGATCGCCCTTGCCGCCGAGGCCCTGGACCAGGGCTTCTCCGGCACCCTCCACTGTCCGGCGGAGGGCTTCACCACCTCGCCCCGCTACCCCCTGATCCGGGATCATGAATACTACAGCGCCCAACGCGCCGGCCGATCCTGGGGGGGACATGGCAATCTCGATCTGACCACCGCCTTTGTCGAGTCGTCCAACGTCTTCTTCGCCCAACTGGGGGTCCAGTACGGCCACCAGGCCTTTCGCGCCAATCTGGAGAGATTGCTGTTTGGCCAGCCGGTGCGCATCTATCCGGGCCTGGACCGCACCGGGGCCATCAATACCAGCCGGGTGCCGCGTATCGCCGACAAGGACCGCTACGGCCTGGCCCAGGCGTCCATCGGCCAGGGAGTGGTGACGGCCTCGCCCGCCCACCTGGCGCTCATCACCGCCGCCGTCGCCAACCAGGGGGTCGCCATGAAGCCCCGCCTGATCGCGACGGAGCCGCCGGCGATCCTGGCCCAACTCATGTCCGAGGCCACGGCCGGACGGCTGGCAAAAATGATGCGTCGCGTGGTCACCACGGGCACGGGTAAGACTATCAACACCGACAAGCTGGCCATTGCCGGCAAGACGGGCACGGCGGAGAACCCTCACGGCGCCGCCCATGGCTGGTTCGTGGGCTTCGCCCCGGCGGACCGGCCGCGCCTGGCGGTCGCGGTGCTGGTGGAACAGGGTGGCTATGGGGCCACCAGCGCCGCCCCCATCGCCCGCGATGTGCTGCTGCGGGCGCAAACCCTGGGGCTGATGCCATGAAGGCCGCCCGCCCCTGGGACCGGCGGCGACCCGAGCGGGAGCTCCTCCTGATCTGCCTGGGCGGCATCGGCCTGGGCGTCATCCTGGTCATGGGCTCCCTGCGGGGGGTCGGCACGCCCCTGGGCCTGGCCAATCTGCTGCCCTTCCTCCTTTACGCCCTGAGCCTGGCCGGACTCCATCTGACCCTGGTTATGGTCGGCTTTCGCGGGGATCAGATCATGGTGGTGGCGGTGGCCTTCCTGGCCGGGTTCGGGCTGCTGGCGCAAACCCGGCTAGGGGCCTTCGCCCCAGGCGGTGACGCCTCGGGATTGATCGATTTCGCCTTCGTCGGCGGCCTGGGTATCATGCTTTCCCTCGCGTTGGGCTTCATGAGCGGGCGTTACCGGACCCTGGCGGCGGGCCACTGGGTCTGGGTCTGGGCCGGGATCTCGCTGCTGCTGGTGCTCGTGGTGCTGGTCACCGGGCAGCGCTTTCGCGGCGCCGTCTTCGGGGCCGGCTTCATCACCCCGACCGAATTGCTCAAGGTCACCTTCGTCCTCTTCGCCGCCGCCTATATCGATCGCCAGGCCAAGACCCTCGGCGTCTGGGCCTTCCATGACCTGCTCCCGCCCTGGCGCCCCCTCGCACCTTTGGTGGGGGTCTGGGTGGTCCTGGTGCTGCTGCTGCTCGTCCAGCGCGACCTGGGCATGGTCTTGATGCTGGGCCTGATTCCGCCCATCCTGCTGACGCTGGGGACGGGACGCTGGGGTTATCTGGGCCTGGGCCTGGGTGGGGCGGGCCTCCTCGGCTGGCTGCTGCTGGCGGTCTTTCAACATGGGGAGCGGCGCATCCAGGCCTGGCTGGCCCCCTTCCAGGACCCAACCGGGGACAGTTGGCAAGTCCTCCAGGGGCTGTCGGGCATGTATGCGGGTGGACTCTGGGGCGAAGGCTTCGGCGCGGGCAATCCGGAATATACCCCCATCGCCGAGTCGGATTTCATCTATGCGGTGATCGGCGAGGAACTGGGCTTTGTCGGCACCGCCTTGGTGCTGACCTTCTTCCTGCTCCTCTTCCTGCGCGGTCTGCGGATCGCCTACGGGAGCCGAACCCCCTTCGGGCTCTTGCTGGCCAGCGGGCTGACCACGGTGCTGGTCACCCAGACCTTCCTGAACATCGGCGGCGTGACCAACTTCATCCCCCTGACCGGCATTACCCTGCCCTTCATCAGCCAAGGCGGCAGCAGCCTCCTGACCGCCTTCGCCATCCTGGGCCTCTTGCTGGCGATCTCGGATGGGGAGGCGCGTGGCACCCAGACCCGCTCACCACGACCGGCGAGCGCCAAAGCCGCTAAGCGCCCCCGCCCAGCAGGCGCGCCCGCAGCATCGCCACATCCAGGCCATAGTGATCCGCCACCGCCAGGACGGGCGCCAGGGTTGGGGCGGAAACGCCGAGGAGGAGCACCAGCAGCAGCATCGCCAGACTCGTCCAAGGACGCTCGAGACTAAAAGGCTTGATGGCCGAACCCAGCGAGCACTTGATCCGGCGCCCCTGAAGATCGACGCTGGCGATCTCGTCCAGGGTGAGATGGGTGAGGTAGCCCAGGACCATGAAGAGGCCGGCGAGCCAGGATTCCCAGGCCGTCAGGCCCACCGCGTGGAAGGCGAGATTGGCGCTCGCCAGACCCGCGGCGAGGGCCGCCAAGCCGGAGTGCCAGATGCCGCGATGGACCGTATAGCGCGCGAACAGCACGAAGATGCCATAGCGTACCGTCACGAAGACCAGGGCCCAGATCAAGGCCAGCCCCGGCAGGGGGACGCGGCCAACGAAGGAAAAGGTCATGCTGAAGGCAAGCACCACCCCAAGCAAGGCGAAGAAGCCGCGGATGGGGTTGGATTTAGGGCAATCGATGTCAGGCAGCAGGCCTCCGGCGACGCCGACCAGAAAAAGAACCATGGTCTGGCGCGGCCCCGTCCACCCGAAGCTGTACACGCTCAAGGCGGCGAGACTGCTGGTGGCGACGGCGCCATAGAGATGGGCTTTGAAATCCGCCATCTGATCTGGTAGTTACTTCTTGTTTAAGAGGTCATCAGTGAGATTAGAATAGCACATTCCTGTTTTCTCTATGCCCCGACGAGAGCCATCATGGCGGCAAGCACCGATTCGCCATTGCAAATAGCTCCCAAGGGTTTGCACAATAAGGACTGCTGACTGGGAGATGCCTGTCTTGCCCACCCACCCCCTGCAAGGGACTATCCGCGCCCTGCGCCTGGTTGAGGACGCCATCCTGGCGTTGTTGCTCACGGCCATGATCGGGCTCTCCGCTACCCAGATCCTGCTGCGCAACTTGTTCGAAACGGGGCTGCCCTGGGCCGATCCCCTCTTACGCTTGCTGGTGCTCTGGCTGGCCCTGGCCGGCGCCCTGGCCGCGACGCGGGAGAACCGGCACATTCGGATCGACCTTCTGTCCCGCTTCCTGAGCGGCGCCCTGAACCGGGCCGCGGAGCGGCTGGCGTCGGTTTTCACCGCCGGTATCTGCGCCCTGCTCGCCTGGCACGGCGGGCGCCTGGTGTGGTTCGAGTATCAGGACGGCACCACGCTGGGGGCCGGCATCCCGGCCTGGGTAGCCCAGATCGTCATCCCCCTCGGGTTTGGGCTCATGGCCTTGCGCTTCGCCCTGCTGGCCCTGACGCCCGCCGCGCCCCGGCCCCCCGCCACCGGGGAGTCGCCCTCCTGATGCTGGCCGCCCTGGCGCTACTGGGATTGGCGCTGCTCGGCGCTCCCCTCTTTGCCATCATTGCCGCCGGTGCACTGCTCGGTTTCCACCAGTCCGGCGTGGACCTTTCAGTGGTCGCCATCGAATTCTTCCGCCTGGCCGAGATGCCGGTCTTGCTGGCGATCCCCCTCTTCACCTTCGCCGGCTATCTCCTGAGCGAGAGCCAGGCGCCGCGCCGCCTGGTGCGCCTGACCCAGGCCCTGCTTGGCTGGCTACCCGGTGGCCTGGCGCTGGTGTCGCTGGCGGCCTGCGCCTTTTTCACCGCCTTCACCGGGGCCTCCGGAGTCACCATTGTCGCCATTGGCGCCCTGCTGCTGCCGGCCCTGCGTCAGGCCGGCTACGGGGAAAACTTTAGCCTGGGGCTGGTGACCACCTCCGGTAGCCTGGGCCTCCTCTTCGCCCCCGCCCTGCCCCTGATCCTCTACGCCGTCATCGCCCAGCAACTGGGCATCGCCGACGCGGCCACGGTGGAGAACATGTTCCTGGCCGGGGTGCTGCCGGGCCTGCTGATGCTAGTGCCCCTGGCGGCCTTCAGCATCTGGTCGGCGCGGGGACTGCCGCTGATCCCCTTCGAGGGTCGCGAGGCCGGCCAGGCCCTGCGCGAGGCGGCCTGGGAACTGCCCCTGCCCCTTGTAGTGTTGGGGGGCATCTATGGTGGTTGGCTGGCGGTCTCCGAGGCGGCGGCGGCCACCGCCTTTTATGTTCTGCTGGTCGTGGTCTTGATCCGCCGCGAGGTGCCCTGGCGGGCACTGTCCCGCGTGATGCGCGAATCCATGCAGATGGTGGGTGGCATCCTGCTGATTCTGGGCGTCTCCCTGGCCTCGACCAATTACCTCATCGACACCGAGGTACCGGCTCGCCTGTTCGAGACCATCCGCGCCTGGGTCGATAGTCGGCTGGGCTTTCTCTTGCTGCTGAATGTGTTTTTGCTGATCCTGGGCACCCTGCTCGACATCTTCTCCGCCCTGGTGCTCATGGTGCCCCTGCTCCTGCCCATCGCCCTGGGTTACGACATCCACCCGGTGCACTTGGGCATCATCTTTCTGGCCAATATGCAGATCGGCTACTTCACCCCACCGGTCGGCCTGAATCTCTTCATCGCCAGCTATCGCTTCGAACAACCCATCCTGCGCCTCTACCGCGCCACCCTGCCCTGGTTCGTCCTGCTGCTGGGGGCCGTTCTGGTCATTACCTATTGGCCCGCCCTTTCCCTGGCGCTCATTAACTGAGGGTCCGGTTGGAGGGGACAAGAAAATCACGCCCCACCGCCGGGGGCTCCTTTTAGAATATTCGGGATAAAATGTTGGCCCGATCCTCATCCCGCATCCGGAGAAACTCGCAATGAGCCATGCGCTCAAGACCATCGTCACCCGCCAACGCATGTTGTTGCAGGGGCGCCTGGCCACTGCCCTCGATCGGCTGGTAGCACCCTGCCGCACGGCCTGGCCTGATCGGGCGGCCTTGGAGGGCATCCTGCTCCTCGCGTTACCGGGGCTCGCCTCTTGCAAATACATCTACATCCTGGACGCGCAGGCCCGACAATTGACGGCCAACGTCTCGCCCCAGGGCCTGCTGCCCGAGCATTATGGTCGCGACCGCAGCCGGCGTCCCTACCTGGCCGAGGCGCTGGCCGGGGAGCGCTTCTCCCTGTCCCCCATCTATATCAGCCGCAATGCCCGGCGTCCCTCCCTCACCGCCGTTCGGCGGATCGAGGACGAGTCCGGCAAGCTGATGGGCTTTCTCGGCGCCGATTTCGATCTGCGGGATCTACCCCTGACGCGCAAACTCTACGAGCAACCGGAGCAATGGCTGCAACTCAAGGGCGATCCCGCCATCCGCGCGGGGCTCTTCAATCAGGAGCGGGTAGAGAGCCTGCTGGATCGCCGCATCGACGAGATTCTGGCCCTCTTCGTCGAACTCATCACGGCCCATGGCGTCTTTCACGGCAAACTGCATTTCTCCAGTTCCCGGGCAAACCTCTGGCTAATGGACGATCCCTTCCGCTACCGGATTCTGGACTACGAGGATCTCGCCGATCCGGGCATCTGCCTCGCCTACCCACCTCGACCCTATCCGGAGGATGCCGCCATCCCCCAAAACCGGATCGGCGAGGTCATAGCGAACTTCAAGGCCCTGCGCCTCATGGACGAGAATATCTATCTGCGCTCGGGGTCCCTCAACATCTTCAATGGCATCGTGGGACTCAACTTCTCCTGCGACGGCTCCCATTACATGCCCTGGGACGATTTCCTGCACAAGAGCCTCAAATTCTGGCTTGGGTCGGGGGAGTCCTGCGTCCTGGAGGATGAGGGCGCTCTGGCGATGAAGGGGACCGGCCCGGGCGATCAGTCTCCCGCCTGAAGATTGCCCACCGCGCCTAGCGATACCAGGACCCTCGCCTCGGTGGGCACCAGATCCACCGGAGCGCCTGATTCGATGAGCTTCTGGGTTTCCAGTACCTCCAGCACCGCCGCCAGGACCTCGGGGTCCTGCTTGGCAATGGCGTTGAGGGCGTCGCCCACCACGGCGGGACGGGCGGCGGAGGCCTCAGCCATCTTTTGGGAGACCTTGTAGGCCGTCTGGCTTTTAATCAGGCCGACGCGATTCTCCCCGTCCTGCTTCATGGCGCTAGTGACCTGGACCAAGCGCTTGACCACCTTGTCGGTGATGTTGTCCACCATCTGGCGGTCCGTGAAGGCGACCTTGCGGATATAGACGGAGCCCAGCCGGTAGCCCCACTTTTCCGATAGGGGCGAGACGGTGTGACGTACCTGCTGGCTGAGCTGATGGCGGTCCTCCAGCATCTTGTCCATCTCCAGATTGCTCAGGGTCGAGATGGCGGCACTGGAGACATTGGCCTCCAGGGAGCCCTCCGGGTTGGCATTGGCGAAAAGGTAGGAGACGGTGTCGTTGACCTGCATCTCGTACCAGATGCCTACCCCCATGGGGGTCCCCTCCCCTGAGTTCACCATCTGATCCCGCAGATAATTCTGGCGCAGCCGGGTATCGACCCGATGCAGTTCCCCGAAAAAGGGTACCAGCAGGGCCTTAAGGCCGAAATGGCCGATGGGAAAACGGATGCCGGGTTCGTCCAGGGTGCCCAAGACCTTGCCGAAGAGGGTGAAGACCTGGGCCTCGCGTTCCGCGACGATGGCATAGAGGCCGAGGCGGCGGGCCAGGCCCAGCACCAGGGGTAAAAAGATGATCCCCAGCAGGAGGGCCAGGATGTTGTCGAGCTTGTAGTCGCCGGTCATGCTATTTTCCCCTGCCCTTACGTGTTAGGCCTGAAGGTCCATGGCGCGGACAATGCGGCGCGCCCTGCCCAGCAGGGGCAGCCGCATGTTGCGCAGATAGGCGCTCAGGGCCGCCGCGCCGCCCCCGGCCTTGATAGCGGCCAGGGTCTCGGCCAGTTCCTGCAGGGGCGCCACCTCCGCCTGGGCATTGTTCATGGCGATATCCACCGCCCGCTTGCTCATGGTGATCTGCTGCTCGGCATCGGCACGGGCGGTGCTGATATCGGCGGCCACATGGTTGCGGGTGCTGTTGATCGCCGACAGGGCCCGATCCACCTCGGGGGGCGGGTCGATCTGAGTGATGAGGGCCGCGTCCAGCTCGATCCCGTAGCGCGCCCCGGTGGAGCGGCACTGCTGCTCCATATAGTCATTGAGGAGCGGCAGGTTTTTGCGCAGGTCGTTGATGGAGACCCCCTCGGACAGGTCCGAGGCTACGGCGGACAGATATTCCGGGGAGTCTTCCGGCAACTCGGGGTTCGCCAGCAGAGAGGCGCCACGCGGATCGACGAAATTGGCCACCCGCTCCCGCAGCACCGAGATGAAGTAGCCCATGACATGCTCCATGGGCTGGGCAACGCCGAAGAGATAGGCGTAAAGGTTACGCTCGGCGACCCGGAAGCGGATCTGGCCGTCCACCCCCGTGGTCAGATTGTCCTTGGTGACCGCCTCCACCGTGGTTTGATTCTTGGTGGGGTCCCAGGTCAGGGGCAGGGAGCGGGTGGCGACGCTGACCTTGCGCACCTCCTGCCAGGGCCACTTGAAGTAAGGCCCGCCGGGCCGAATGACGCGTACCAGGGGGAACTGGTAACGTTTCTGGTCCTCCTCGTCCAGGTAGGGGTCGGTCACCAGGGCGTTGCCAATCCGCTGGGCGCGGCCAAAGCTGGTCATCACCGCGCGCTCGTCCGGCTTGACGGTGTAGAAGCCCCGAATGAGGACCCGGACAACAAAGTAGATCAGGATACCGATGAAAAAGACAAAGGGCAGCATGGGCGGGAATCTCGTGGCGGCGGCGTACGGTTAAGCATAGACCCCCAGCTTGCGGGATGAAACCCAGGAAAAATGACGGCCCGGGGGTACCGCCAGGAATGGCTGGGTGCCAGGGTACCCGGACGAACCGCCATCCCGTGAGCTACAGGTGCCTCCCGTGGGCGATCAAACTGCGCCGCCTCAAGCCGGCGGGCTATACTTGCGCATCGTTTTCAACCCAGCCCCTACAGCCTTAATCCATGGCCATCAATCCTGTCTCCGGTCCCGCCTATCTCCTCGAAGGCATGCGCCTCATCACCCGCCCCGGACTCCGCCGCTTTGTAGCCATTCCCCTGGCCATCAATATCCTGGTTTTTGCCGCCGCCCTCTACTGGGGCATCAGCCGCTTCGAGGGGCTGCTCGCCTGGCTCCACTCCCTGCTGCCCACCCTGCCCGACTGGCTGGCCTGGCTGGAACGGGGTCTGGATTGGATTCTCTGGCCCCTGTTCATCTTGCTCGCAGTGGTACTTGTCTTTCAGGGCTTTACCCTGATAGCTAATCTCATCGCGGCGCCCTTCAATGGGTTGCTGGCGGAAAAGGTCGCGAATCACCTGCGAGGTGGGTCTCCCGACAGCGAAGCGGGCATGGGCCAGGTCCTGACCACCCTCATACCGGCCCTGCTCGACGAAGTCAGGAAACTACTTTATGCCCTCCTGTGGGCCATCCCCTTTTTTGTCCTTTCCCTGGTCCTGCCCCTGGTTGGCCCTCTCCTCTGGTTTTTCTTTTCCGCCTGGATCCTGGCCCTGGAATATCTCGATTACCCCATGGGTAACCAGGGCCTCGGGGCTCGGGAGATTCGGCGACGGCTCCGGGGGCGCCTGGTATTGAGCCTGGGTTTTGGCGCGGCCACCGTCGGGCTGACCATGATTCCCCTGGTCAATTTCATCGCCATGCCCAGTGCCGTGGCGGGCGCCACGGCCTTGTGGGTCAAGGAATTCGACGCGCGTGGTAAGCGCGTTTCCCCATCGGTCTAGGGCAGAGAGATAGGTCCAAAGGCGTCATGCCCACCCCCTGGTAACGGCTCGCCTTACCTCTAGCCGGACTGCCTCAAACCACCCAATCGAAATCGAAGGCCTCCAACAAGGCACCGGTGACGGCGCCCGCGACCAAGCCACCAAACAGGGCCCCGGGCATGAAGGTCATGATGGAGTCCAGCAGCGCGTAGTAGCCCCCATCGACGGCGCCAATCAGAGGTCCACCGAATACCCAGAGACTGCCGGCCGCGACGGTAGCAACCATGCCGATCACCATGGCCTCGATGACCTGGCAAGGCTTGCCGCCCTTGACCTTGGCCTGACGCAGCCACCAGCCGACAGTCGCCGAGTAGGAAGTGCCATTGACCGACACCAGAAAGGCCACGATGGCGGTGACGTTGAAGTTAACGGGGTGAAGAGTCTCCACCAACCCCAGCAGGGCCCCACAGCCCAGACCACTCATCAAACCCGCCACGGCCTTGCCCGGCGCCTGCAAGGCGCACTGGTCCGGGAAGCGCGTCAGCCTCCCCAGCACGGCGCCCGCCACGGCCGCCGCCAGGGCCACCTGCCACAGGGCGACGGTACCCGGCATCAGCATGAAGAGGATCGTGGTCGTTACCAGACCAATGACGGCACCGATCAGGGCGACCTCGCGGGCACTATAGAAGGCCGCTCCGACCGCCCCGGCAATGGCGGCGGCGGGCGCGAAGGCCCAGTGGCCTAACCCCATGGCCTGAAAGAGGACGAAGAGGGCGGTAAAGAGCGGGGCATAAATGAGGCCGATGATGGCCCAGACGAGTCCCCGTACAAAGACCAGGGATGTCCGCGAGGCGGCTAGGGTGGTGGACATGGAGATACCGAACAGTTACAGCAGTCGGGCGCCAGAGGGACGCCAGGTTTCGTCGGAAGTATCTATTTTCCACAGGCACCCAGGAACAGGCAACCTGTATTATCAGTATTTGCTTAATAACCAAAGTTACCGAGATACCGGTCGGACTCCGCATCCTCCACTTGTGCGGAGGGTGCCACCCGGGATCTTGTCGGGGAGCCGGGTGCCCAAAACAAAACGGGGCCCGCGGGCCCCGTTTTGTCACAATAACAGGTTGGGTTTAGCCAGCCTTCAGTGTCCAGGAGGCGCACCAGCCGTTGGCACTCACGGCCTTGCCGGGGAAGAGGGAGCAGGGACGCCAATCACCCTCGGCGGCCTGAATGAATTGGCAGTTGGCGCAGTGCTGATTGGCGGCCGGGGTACCGGCCTTGTCGACGCGGGGGGCCTTGGTGGCGTCGCTGGCATACTTCAGGGCCTTGGCGGTCGGATCGGTGGCCTCGTCCACATGGGGCAGGTCCGCGGCCTGGACGGTCGTCATACCGACCAGGTTCAGGACGGGCACGGCGGCCAGGCCGGCGAGCATCAGCTTAACGGCATCGCGACGGCTCTTGTTCAACTCGGACATTGCTGTCGTCTCCTCTTTGGGATTGTAGGGATGTAGGACCCGCCGGCCTAGTGTCAGGGGTCTAATAAGAATTTTGCACCATGCGCGGGCGGAACTCCACCCCTCTTTATGGCAATAGTGTGAAATCCAGTGGCGGCATAGCCGCTGGCGGGCCACCGGATGCCTCAGCGGAAATAGGTACCAGCTCCGGTCGTGTGGCTGCGCCAGAAGGCATCCGTGAAAGTGGCCAACTTGACCTCGTCGGCGCTGGAGGAGGCATGGACGAAACGGGTGGGATCCACCACCAGTCCGACGTGGCTATCGCCCTTGACGCGGAAGAAGATGAGGTCCCCCGGCTTGACCTTCGTTAACTTAACGGGCTTGGCCTCGGCCTTCTGGTCCGTGGATACGCGCGGAATCCTGAGTCCCGCCTTCTTGTAGGAATGCTGGGTCAAGCCACTGCAATCCAATCCTTTTCCAGGCTTGGTACCCCCATAGACATAGGGCGTCCCGATCTCTTCCAGGGCCGCCGTGACCGCCTTGCCCCGCGGCCCGGAAGGAATCTTTATCCCGTACTTGTCACCAATACTCCCGCAACCCGCCAGCAGCAACAGCAAGCCGCCCAGGACGAGCCATCCTGGAAAAGCCCCGCCTTTCGCGCTCATCTCCCGCCTCTTTGGTCGAAGGTATGCCATGGGGTTGTTATGCAGTTTTATTAATACAGGCCAGACGGATTGTCAACGCCCGAGGCCCCTAAACCCAGAGCTATACCCAGCGCTGGCCATACTTCGGCGCGAAGCGAGAGGGCCGGGTGGCGGTTGCCACCTTGAGCTATGATGTAAGGCCCTCGCCCATTGTCATTTCGTCCCAGTGATGCCATGGCATTAGCCCGTCGCGACCCTGATTACCCCACCCATGAATTTTTAACGCCCCGCCGCTTTCCGCTATGACCTACCAAGAACCCGTCATCGGTACCCTAAGCCCCGCCGAACTGGGAGATGACAGCCCGGAACCGTGGCTGGCGTCCGCACCCCAGGACCCACCACCTGCCCCACCTGCCCCACCTGCGCCGAGCGATCCCGAGGAAGAGGCGCGCCTGCTCGGCCAATCACTGGGGGCCCTGATCCGTGAGGATGGCCCCGCCGCCGTGACGTCAGCGCCGATCGGCGGGATCGCCCTACCAATGTTGCCCAAGCCCGCGCCAGACTTATGGGCCGAGGGTTTTGAAAGCCGTCCGACCACCGAAATCCCCTACCCGACCCCCTGGCTGAGCTTTCGGCGCCTGCTGGACCTGGTCGGCATGAGCCTGGCCTTTCTGCTGTTCTGGATCGCCTACCGCGCCTTCATCGCCCTGCCCCAGGCCCCGGACCAATCCCCCTGGGCCCGGTTGGGCAGCGCGCGCCTGGAGGCAACCCCAACCCTGAACGGGGCCGTGGCCAGTGCCCCCGGCAAGAATCTCCCCCCCATCGGCCAATTCGACTTTGGTCAGAGCGTCCCGCCCGAGGCCCTGCCCGCCTTGGCCCAGCAACAACCGGTGGAACTTTACCGCTCGATCTACGAACTGGAGGATGCCTTCGAGGCCAAGTATGTGCCCCCCCCCACCTGCGCGGGCCTGGATGTGAACAACGCCGCGGACCCGACGGACTGCGTCAATCATCGTTTACGTGCGCGTCGCGCCTTCCTGGCGAGCAATGGCCGCAGCATGGTGCCGGAAGAGGCGCCCTGGGTGAGGACATCGGGACCGAACTGGGAGATGGAGAGTGGCGAGCCCTGGTCGAACCAGCAATGACTAATACCTGCGCTCCCGGTCCACCCAGAGCCAGGCAATCGTGAAGCCGAGGGCGGCCACCAGGGAAGAGGCGACGAAGGTCGCCTGGGGCCCCGCGCTGCTCCAAAGGAGACCGCTCCCCAAACTGCCAACGGCGCCACCGGCGCCATAGACGAGGCTGCCAAACAGGGCCTGGCCCCGGCCCTGGAGGCGGCCGGTAAAATAATGGTGCGTGAGATGGATAGCCCCGGCATGGAAGGCGCCAAAGGTGGCGGCATGGAAGGCCTGGGCCAGGACCAGAATGACCGGCTCGCCGACGAAGGTCCCAATCAGAAACCAGCGCACCACCGCCAGGCCCAGACTGGTCAACAAGACGCGCCGCGCGCCGAACCGTTCCAGCAAATGGTGCATGACCGCGAAGACCAGCACCTCCACCACCACGCCCCAGGCCCAAAAGGCACCGATGGTCCCGCTGGCATAGCCGGCCTCGGTCAGATAAATCGAGTAGAAGGCATAGTAAACGCCGTGGCTAACCTGCATGCAGAAGCCGCAGAGCAGGAAGGCGGCCACCTCTGGGCGGCGCGCCAGACTCAGGATGGAGATCCCCTCCGCCGCCGGGCGAGCTTCCACTGGCCGTTCGACGACCAGCAGGCTGGTGATCCAGATGCCGACCTGTAAGGCCAGGGCCATGAGCGGCACCACGCCACTGCCCTGGCGCTCCACCAGGACCCCCAGGACGATGACAGCCAGGATGAAACCAACCGACCCCCAGAGGCGGATACCCGCGTAGCGCCGCATCCGGGCGCCCAGATGGTTGATGGTCACCACCTCCATCTGCGGCAGGGAGGCATTCCAGAAAAAGCTGAAGATAATCATGACCAGGGCCATGCCCCAGAAGCCCCGCACCGCGAAGATTCCCAGGAAGGCGAGCCAGGTCAGGAGCGAGGCCAGCCGAATGATCATCAGGGTCCGCCCCGTCCGATCCGCCAGCCAGCCCCAGACGTTGGGGGCAACGATCTTGGTCGCCTGGAGAATGGCCATCAACTGGCCGATGGCCAGGGCCGTGAAACCCTGATCCTGGAGATACACCCCCCAGAAGGGCAAGAGGGCGCCCAGGGAGGCAAAATAGAAGAGGTAGAAGCTGGAAAGTCGCCAATAAGGCATGAAGGGGGCCAAGGATGGCAAGCCATGAAACCGGGCTAGGGACCGGCCAACCAGGCACCGCCTGTCAGGCCCGGCGCGGAGGGCTGGTTCCGGGAACCGCCCGGACTCAAGCGGTCAGGCGCCGGTCCTGGCGGGGATGCGCGGCGCGGCGGGGATCACATCCGCATTCTGTCCCCGATGGCGCAACCAATGGTCTACCAGCACCAGGGCCAGCATCGCCTCGGCGATAGGCGTGGCGCGGATGCCCACGCAGGGGTCGTGGCGGCCCTTGGTCACGATCTCGGCAGGCTGTCCCCACCGGTCCACTGTTTGGCCCGGTAGGCGGATACTCGAGGTGGGTTTGAGGGCGAGCCGGGCGACAATATCCTGGCCAGTGGAGATACCGCCCAGGACGCCGCCCGCGTGATTGCTGAGGAAGCCCTCCGGGGTCATGAGGTCCCGGTGCTCACTGCCCTTCTGGGTCACGCAGCCAAAACCCGCGCCGATCTCCACCCCCTTGACGGCATTGATGCACATGAGGGCATGGGCGATATCGGCATCCAGGCGATCGAAGATGGGCTCGCCGAGCCCAGGTGGCACACCTTCGGCCACCACCGTCACCTCGGCGCCAATGGAATCACCCGACTTGCGCAGGGCGTCCATATAGGCCTCCAGTTCCGGCACGGCGTCGGCATCCGGACAGAAAAAGGGATTGAGTTCCACCTGATCCCAATCGAAACCCTGGGGCCGCAGGGGTCCGAGTTGGGAGAGATAGCCCCGCACCCGCACCCCCAGCCGATCGCGCAGGTACTTCTTGGCAACCCCCCCGGCGGCGACACGGATCGCCGTCTCGCGGGCCGAGGAACGGCCGCCGCCGCGATAATCCCGGTGGCCGTATTTGTAGCTGTAGGTAAAGTCAGCGTGGCCGGGGCGAAATTTGTCGGCGATCTCGGCGTAGTCCTTGGAGCGCTGGTCCTCGTTGTAGATCACCAGGCCAATGGGGGCGCCGGTGGTCCGGCCCTCGAAGACGCCGGAGAGGATATGCACCTGATCAGATTCCCGCCGCTGGGTGGTGTGGCGGGACTGGCCAGGGCGGCGCCGATCCAGATCGACTTGCAGATCCGCCTCGGTGAGTTCCAGCCCCGGCGGACATCCATCGACGATGCCGCCAATGGCCGGGCCGTGACTCTCGCCGAAGCTGGTGGTCACAAAGGATTTACCGAAGCTGTTGCCTGACATGGGCTGGAGAGAAGGCTCGATCGCTTAGAAGCTGTTCGGGGTCAAGAGCTCGCTTGGGTTCAACCAGGTGTTGGCCCGGTCGATGACATCCCGGTTCAGGCCACTGGTGGCCTGGTAGAGTCTCAAGCCGAAAATGATGTAATCGTACCGAGCCGAAAGATACAGATATTCATTTTCATAGAGCTGTCTCTGGGCATTGAGGACATCGACCTGGGTCCGGGTACCAACCTCAAGCCCGGCCTGGGTGGATTCCAGGGTGCTGGTAGCGGAGACGATCGCTGCCTTGCGTGCCTCTACCTCGCTGATACTAGAGATCACCCCGCGAAAACTATCCGTGACCTCCTGACTCACCTGGCGGCGAACGGCATCCAGTTGCTCCTGAGTCGCCCCCAGGGTGTGACCGGCCTGCCGAGTCCGGGACGAGACGGCGCCACCCTGGTAAATGGGGATATTCAAATTGAGGCCGATGTAAGCGCCGTTGGTGTCCAAACCCCCTAATTCCTCCGATCCGCTCCGATCCAATTGGTAGCCAGCCTGCAGACCAAGGGACGGATAGTGGCCCGAACGCTCGATCTCGACCTGCTTCTTGGCCCCGGCCACCGCCTGACTAGCGGCCTGGATGGTGTAATTATTCTGCAACGCCGCCTGGGTCCACTCCTTGATGTCATTGGGCGCCGGAGGCGCAAGGGGCAGATTATTGCCCAGGCGCGCCAAGGTCACATCGACGGGACCAATGATGACCCGCAGGGCCTCCCAGGCATTATCGAGTAGATTTTTATTGGTGATAACCGTGGCTCGCGACCGGTCGTAGGCGGCCTGGTTATCGTTGACGTCGGTGATGGCCACCAGGCCCACGTCGAAGCGTTGCCTGGACTGCTCCAACTGGCGCTCGTTGGCCCGCATCAAGGCCTCCGAGGAGCGCACCAGATCCGCGGCGCGCAGGACGTTGAAATAGGCCACCGCGGTGCGCGACATCAATAGGATTTGACTGGTTTTGTATTCGGCCTCGGCCTGGGAGATGGTATCGGCGCTTTTCTGCAAGCCGATCCATTGCCCCCGGTTATAAACAGTCTGGTTAAGCACGGCGGTTCCCTGGCCAGAGGCGTAATTATCCCGGATGGTTCGGGTGCCACCCAAGCCGTCGGGAGCATCCAGGGCCTCGACGTTCTGATATTGACCAGAGGCGCTGACCCCAATGTTGGGCAACAGGAGGGCGAGGGCCTGGGGCTTGACCTCGCGGGTCGCCAGCAGTTGTTGTTCGGCCTTCTTGAGGACGGGGTCGCCGAGCACTGCAAGGTCGTAGATCTGGATCAGGTCCTCGGCGAAGACCGGACCAGCACCGGTCAGCCCCAAGGCGAGGACGGCCGTCAGGATAGGTCTATGCATGGTCTTGGTTCCTTGAGGAAGGTATCAGGTCGCGCGAAAGGGGGATACCAACCCGGTATCCCACGCTTGCGCCGCATTATAGGGAGTGACTTCCCCTGGCTCAATCCGGGAAAGCACTGGTCACTTTGGTGTTTTCACACCAGAATCACCCCGCATTCCCCTGATCCAGGAACCCGATTTTTCGGCCATCCCCTGGAACATGACGTAGAGACCAGGAATGATGAGGATGCCAAAGACCGTTGCCGCCAGCATGCCACTCAGCACCGTGGTGCCCAGGTGAACCCGGGAATTGGCCCCCGCCCCGGTGGCGATCACCAACGGCATCAGGCCGATGATGAAGGCCAGGGCCGTCATCAGCACGGCGCGAAAGCGCATCCGGGCCCCCGCCAGGGCCGCGTCATAGAGGCTCTTGCCGGACTCGTGTTGCTCCTTGGCGAATTCGACGATGAGGATGGCATTCTTGGCCGCCAGGCCGATGAGGAGCACCAGCCCGATCTGAGAGTAGAGATCGTTTTCCAGGTGGGCAATCATGAGGCCCCCGGCGGCGCCAAGGACGGCGACCGTGACGGAGGTCAGCACCGAGAAGGGAATCGTCCAGCTCTCGTAGAGGGCGACCAGGAAGAGGTAACCAAAGAGCACCGCCAGGCCGAAGATGGCCGCCTCGGTGCCCCCACTCTGCTGCGCCTCCTGGAAGGACATGCCGGTCCACTCGAAGCCAAAGCCCTGTGGCAGCGCCTTTTTCGAGGCCTCCGCCATGGCCGCCATGGACTGACCGCTGGTATGGCCCGGGGACGAGCTGCCATTGATGGCGGCGGTGGGGAACTGGTTGTAGCGAAACACCAGATCGGCGCCGAGATCATCGCGCACCTCCGCCAGTACCCCGACAGGCACCATCTCGCCGGTGGCGGAACGGACATAGGTCTCGCTGATCTGATCCGCCCGCGACCGCGCGGCCTTGTCCGCCTGGACATTGACCTGGTAGGTCTGGCCCAGATAGGTAAAGTTATTGACAAAGGTGCTGCCGAACACGGATTGCAGGGTCGAGAAGACGTCCGCCACCGGCACGTTCAG
>JBGAUK010000052.1:0-24835 GCA_044228695.1 Chromatiaceae bacterium
CCCGCGCGGCGGCCCGGGGCCCCGCCGCCACGCCCCCGGCGAGCGGGCCGCGGGTGCCACAGCCCAGCCCCACCGCAACACCCCGTTCAAACCCTGGCGCGGGGGCGGCCGGGGCCCCGCCCGCGGCGGTGCCATGGCCACCGAGAAAGGGAATGCTGCCGAAGAAGAGCCCCAGGGCCGCATCCAGGCCGAAGCCCATCGCAATGGCCACGCCGGCCAGGTTTTGCAGGCTGATGACGACGACGATGGCGAGGCAAATGACGGCCACCCCCAGGCCGCCACGGAAGAGGGCGGAGAACTTGGCTGACAGGCCCACCCCAACGAAAAACACCAGGAGCAGGGTTTGGCGGATGCCATCGGCAAAAAGGATCTCGATGCCAAAGGCCTCCCGCGCGGCGGTGACCAGGGTGGCGATGAGCAGCCCCCCCGTGATGGCCGGGGGGATATTCCATTCCCGGAGCCGGGGCAGGATGCGATGGGTCAGGATGCCCAACCGGATGGCGAGGACGGCCAGGATCAGGGTCCAAATTTCGCTGATGGGTGCGGGCATGGGGTTCCTTGAACAAGGCGGGGTAGTCGGGAAGTCCGGAAGCAAAATCGCTAGGCCTGCGACATGCCTTGAAATATAGTAACCGGCATTGAATGGGGGCGGAAGAATGCAATTTTTTCAATCGGTAACCTGCCGAGGCAACTCCCCGTCACCGGGGAGATGCGCGGGGCACATCAGGGGCCAGAT
The DNA here is from genome assembly GCA_044228695.1 of Chromatiaceae bacterium. Lineage (GTDB taxonomy): Bacteria > Pseudomonadota > Gammaproteobacteria > Chromatiales > Chromatiaceae > M0108. The sequence goes on from JBGAUK010000052.1 coordinate 737, forward strand.
CCTGGCCTTCGCGCTAATGGTGGTGGCGTGCCTAGCCCAGGCTGGCGACGCGCCCGACACTGTCCCGCTCCGGATTCCCGCCGTCGCCAGCCTGCCCGCGGGCGAGATGGGGGCGAGCATCGTCCGGGGCCGCGCCTATCTGGCCAAGACGGGGGAACGACTGCCGGCCTTTGTCGGCAACGGCCTTACCTGCAAGAACTGTCACCTGGGCAACGACACGGAAGTGGGCGTTATCGCCAATGCCGGGCCCTTCGTCGGGGTGGTCGCCGGCTTTCCCCAGTACCGTTCTCGCGACGGCGCGGTGAACCTGCTGGAGCAGCGGATCAACTCCTGCTTCGAACGGAGCATGAACGGCAAGCCCCTGCCCCTCGACCACCCCGCCATGGTGGACATGGTGGCCTACATGACATGGCTTTCCCAAGGGGTGCCGGTCGGCGCCAAGGTAACGGGGCACGGGATGCCACAAATGGAACTGGCCCGAGCCCCCGACACCGCCAAAGGCAAGGCCATCTATAAGGAAAAATGCACTGCTTGTCATGGCGCCGATGGCGGAGGCTTGCAGGGGCCGGATGGCGGCTTTGTCTTCCCGCCGGTCTGGGGGCCCCAGTCCTTCAACATCGCCGCTGGCATGGCGCGCCACTTCACCGCCACGGGCTTCATCAAGCACAACATGCCCCTCGGCCAAGGCAACAGCCTCAGTGATGACGACGCCTGGGACGTGGCGGCCTACGTCATCACCCAGGACCGCCCGGACTTCGCCGGCAAGACCAAGGACTGGCCTGGCGGCGACAAGCCCAAGGACGCCCGCTACTAGGCCACTGAAGGGCAAGCAATTGTTTTAATAATTACAATTTGAGTATCCCATGAGCATCAAGACCTCCCAAATTCTCAAAATCTTGCGCGAGCGCTTCCATGCCTTCCCGGGCATCTCCGAAAGGTGCCTGGTGGATTCGCTGCAGGTCTTCCGCCTCTTCGATCTCCGCGAGGGTGAAACCTTGCGCCTCACGGGCAGCGAACTCCCCGACCGCCTCTATGTCGCCCTCGGCCGGGTGGCGATCACCGACGCCGCCGGACAAAGGCGCGAGATAGCCGCCAACGACCGCGGCTATGTCTTGCTGCCACCGCTACCCGCGGCAGTGACGGTCGTGGCCCTGGAGGACTCCCACCTCTGCCACATTGATACCGCCCTCGCTGACTATCTCGTCACCCTGGAGGAAGTGGCCGGCAGCCTTGCGGAGTCCGGCATGGCCCATGACGACTACCTCCGGCTGATACGGGATACGGCCCCCTTCCAGCGCATTCCTCTGGAAAACGCCGAGCGGGCCTTCGCCAGCCTCCGCGAGCGGCCGGTGGTGGCGGGGGAAGAGATCGTCAAGATGGGCAAGGAGGCGGACGCCTTCTACGTCATTGCCGCCGGCCGCGCCGAGTTGTGGCGGATCGACGACGAAGAGGGGATCCCAATGAAGGCCGCCGAGCTGGAGCGCGGGGCTGCCTTTGGGGAGGAGGGCCTCCTCACCGGCCAGACCAGCCCGGTGACGGTGCGGATGCTGGCGGATGGCGTCCTGCTCCAGCTCACCCGCGACGAATTCGCCCGGCTACTCGCCAAGCCCCTGGTGCGGGAGGTCGAGACACCGGTGGCCAAGGCCATGATCGAGAACCACTACGTCGCCCTCGACGTGCGCCTGAATGAGGAATTCGACGAGGGCCACATCCCCGGGGCCCTGCTGATTCCCCTGTCGCAATTGCGTAAGCGGGCCGCCGAGCTCGACAGTGCCGCCCGCTATGTCGCTTACTGCCGCAGCGGCCGGCGCAGCTCGGTGGCCGCCTTCTTGCTCAGCCAGCTTGGCTTCGACGTAGTGAGCATGGCCGGTGGGGTCCTGGCCTGGAGCGACCCGCTGACGGAACCGGTGCCAGAGGACTGAGGCAGTAGCCGAAACACCGCGGACCGGGCCGGCAGGCCCGGCTCAATCGTTCATGGCGTCGATCATCTGGGCCTTGGCCTCGCGATAATCCTGATTGGCCTCCTGCATCATTTCCTCGGCAGCCTCCAGGGCCTTGAGGGCCTGATCGATATCCGACCCCGCGACCATCAGGGGAATTTTCTTCAGATCCTCCTCGGTGCCTTCCACCAGGCTCATGGAGCCCAGCTCTCCCCGCAGCAGGGTCAGCCGATGGGAGCAGAGGGTGCTGTTGTCCTCGTGCTGGCAGGAGCAGGTAGCTGACATGTTGGTACCCTTGCGCTGAAAGACTAGTTCGCAAGGCTCCTGGTCGCCTTTTTGCACTACGAGACGGATCTCCCGCAGGGGATATTGCAAGGTCTCGTAGGCCTCCACCGCCTTCTTGACCGACACGTAGAACTCCTGGGTGCCAATGGCAGCGGAGAGGCCGACCTTCTTCAATTGCTCCATGAAGGGGCGAGTGGCATCGGCGATCTTGACGTCGATACCCGCCTCCTCGAACTTGCGGTGCAGGTCGGCAAAGCGTTGCGCGGCAGTGATGTCCATGTCGGTGATCGCCTGGGCGTCGATGATGATCCATTTCACCGGCGGATCAGCCTCTGCCACCAGGCTCTCCAGGCGATCCATGACATAGCGCGCATTGGCAAAAATCAGAGGGCCATAGAGGCGATAAATCAGCAAGCCCGGCACACTCTCACCCACCGGCTGCGTCTGGTCATCCGCGGCGGAGAGCCCCTCCGGCAGCGGGGAACCGGATTTACGCCCCTTCGCCCCCGGGCGGATAGCGCCGAAATCCTGGAATTTACCGCCGGGGCGGGACCGGCGCAGGATGGCGTCCTTGGGTCGGGCGAATTCGACGATCACCCCCCCCAGGGAGATCACCAACCCGATCAGTATCCCCGGGACCACGCCCGCCAGCAGGATGGCGCTGGTAACGGCCATGGAGATAAAAAACTCGACGCGGTCCATCCGGAACAGATCCCGCAGCGCGGCAATTTCCAGCATACCGATGCCGGTCACGATCAGGATGGCCCCCAGGGACACCTTGGGCAGCATGCCGATGAGTTCGGTCAGGAAGAAGAGGGACAACAGCAGACCGCCCGCCGCCACCAGTTGGGCGACCTGGCTCTTGCCGCCGGCGGCATCCACGATGGAAGTACGCGACTGGCTGGCGGAGACCGGGAAGCCCTGCAAGAGGCCGGCGCCTATGTTAGCGACGCCGAGGGCCGTCAACTCGGCATTGGGTCTGATTTCGTAACGGTTTTTGTTGGCGAAGGACTGGGCCAGGAGGATGCCATCCGAGAAGGCGAGAAAGGCGATGGCCACCGCCGCCGGCGCCAGGGCACTGACGTCCGACCAGTGGAATTGCGGCACCACCAGTTCCGGGATACCGGAGGGGACGACCCCCACCAGCTTGATGCCCATCTCCTCGATGCCCATGAACTGGGTCGCCAGGATGCCAATCATCGAGACCGCCAGGGCACTGGGAATCCGCGGCATCTGCTTGTTCAGCAGGATCAGGATGAGGATCATGGCCGTGCCAAAGATGAAGGTCGGGGTATGGGCCTGGGGCAACTGGGAGATCACCTGCCAGAGCAGCGGGAAGAAGTTCTCCCCCTCGGTATTGATGGCAAACAGCTTGCCCAACTGGGTGGAGGCGAGGATCAGGGAGGCGCCGTTGAGGTAACCGATCAGGACCGGGCGGGACAGGAAATCGGCGATAACCCCGACCCTGAGCCGGGCAGCGAGGATCAGCACGACACCCGAAAGCAGCCCCAGGGTGGCGGCCAAGGCGGGTATGCGGGAGGGGTCTCCCGCCGCCAGGGGGAGGATGGCCGTGCCCGCCAGCAGTCCGATCGCGGCATCCGGGCCGGCGATGACATGGCGCGAGGAGGCGAAGAGGGCGTACCCCAGGGAGGCCGCCAAGGCGGCGTAGATGCCCGTGATGGGCGGCATGTGGACCAACTCGGCATAGGCGATGACCGAGGGGATCATGACCACGCAGGCCGTGATCCCGGCCAGGACATCGCCCCCCAACCAACTCAGCCGGTAGTGGGCCAGGACGTTCAGGAGGGGAATCCCCAGGGAAAACTTTCGCCCGGCGGGGGTCTGTGCCATCTAGTGAACCTCGTGGAAACCTGAAATGTGGATGCAAATCCGAGCGGCTAGCGCATGACGGGCGCCTGGGTAGGACACTGGCCAGCGGAGGGATGCATCGGGAGGCCCTGTCATTGACAGGGCCCCGGGGCACCCCGAGGCGTAACAATAAGGTAAAGAGGGGGTAATGGAAAGTTTGGGTCCCGGCCCAGGGCTGGGCTCCAGGCGGCTATGGCCAGGGGCGCGCCGCCAGGGGGCGAGGATGAGCGGCGCCCGTCACCCACTCCGGTTCCAGTGGGACCCTCTTGGCAACCCTGGGCCGTTTCCCACCCGCGATCGACGACCCGCGAGGCTACCGGTTCCAGCACCCGCGGCAAGATAGGGCTATCCTGATACCAATTGATCGGTTCTGGGCCCAACAGGCCGGGCCACCGAGACTCAAAGGTCATTTTGCGATCTGGATATTACCGCATGCAGGGTTTCACCCATCGCCTAACCTGGCGCCTGAGCCTGGCCCTGGCGGGTCTGGCGCTACTGGGGTGGCTCCTCCTGAGCCTGTGTTCCACCCCGCCGCCACCGTCACCCGCGCTCACCACCGCCGAACGCGCCTGGGTCAAGGACTGGTGGTCCGCCCACCGGCCGCAACGGCTTGCGGCGGGGGAGGCCGTTACCCTCAAGGTCACTCCCGCCGAGGCCAACCGCCTGGCGGCTTACCTGCTGGAACAGTTCGGCCGCGGCCGGGCGGTGATAGCGCTGGCGGACGACCGGGCCCTGCTGCGCCTGTCCTTGAGCCCACCCTGGGATCAGGGGGCCAGCCTCGTCAACCTGGACCTGGAACTCGCCGGCGGCACCCCCCTGCCGCGCATCGTCCAGGCCAGCCTGGTCGGCATCCCCCTGCCCAGTAGCCTGGTGCAGGCCCTGGCCGAGCGGTTCATGCGCTCCCTGGGGGACGCCGCCCTCATCCAGGCGGTCCGCTTCCAGCCCGACCTGGCCGAGGTCACCTACCGCTGGCACCCCCAAGCCCTGGAGCGGTTGGGCACCGGCCTGCTCGACGCCGACGAGCGGGCGCGGTTGCTGCTGGCTCAAGACCGCCTGGTCCGTTTCGCCGCCGCAGGGCCTCCCAATCAGGCGCTGCCCCTCACGGACGTCTTGGCGCATCTGCTGACCGATGACCCAGGGGCGACGGCGTCGCTCGCCATGGCGAAGCCTCCCCCCTCGCTCTGGGCGGCCGAAGCCGCCACTGGCGCCCTTCCCGCCCCAGGTGGCGCCGACGAGGGTGCCGCCACCCCGAGCGCAAAGTCGGCCAGCAATGCCGTTGCCGCCAATCGCGCCGCCCTCCTCGCCCTGGCGGCCTATGCCGCCGGACGCACCCTGCCGGCCCCCGGCCTGGTGGCGACCGCCAGCGCCCCCCGCCCCTTCCGTCCACTGACCCTGCGCGGACGTCGGGACCTCGCCCAACACTTCCTCACCGCCGCCGCCCTCGCCAGCCAGGGCAGCGACACCCTCGCGGAGCTGCTCGGCCTAGCCAAGGAGATGAACGACATGACCAGCGGCAGTGGCTTCAGCTTCGCCGACCTAGCAGCGGACCTGGCTGGCACCCGCTTCAGCCACCATACCACCCGCGACCAGGCCACAGCCCGGTCATTACGCCTGCGCGCTCGCGCCGGATTGACCGAGAACGACCTCATGCCCAACATCCAGGGTTTGCCCGAAGGGATTGGCAAGGCCACCTTTGCCGCCGACTACGGCAGCACCCACAGTCCCGCCTACCAAGCCCTCCAGGAAGTGATCGAACGCCGCATCAATGCCCTCGGGCTTTATCGCTGATGCTTTGGAGGAGTGACGGCTTTCACCACCGCTCCGAGTTCGGCTTGCAGTTCGGCAATCTCCGCATGAAGGGCTTCGTATTCCTGGATCTTGCGCGCCAGATAGGCGGGGGTCAGGGCCCGGCGCCGTTTGATGCCAGCGGGGGTGGGGATGTAGGCGATTTTGTCGTGCTTTAGCGCGCCGCGCTGAAAGATGCCGCAACTAACCCAGTCATTGGTGACGAAGGTCTTGAGCAGGTTGTTGACCGTCCCGACGCTGACGCCCAGGGCGGCGGCGAACTCGCGTTGGGTGCGATGGGGATTGTGCTCAAGTTGGCGCAGGAAGCGGTAGTGGGTGTCTTCTGCTTGCTGGGGGCGGACGGGCGAGGGCATGGCGGCTGGGTTTCCTGACTGGCGACCGCCCAGCCGTGGCGGTGGCGGCGGGGCTCGGGGCTGGTGGTGCCGGGCGGCGGAGGCCCGTTGTGAGACGTGGACGGATTATCAACGCCCGGCCGCGCCCGGAACAGTCATCAAATGCGACAAGTTACGTCGAAAAACGACATTTTGTGCCGCAAGCCCATGTATAATATTAAGAATTCTGGCAAAAAAATATTTGCATGGGAGGAGATCCCGTCCTCCCGCGAGCAGGAGCGGCTGGCGGGCCTGGGTCGGATTCATGGCAAACCCCTCTCGCGCGGGCCCGGCTAGCCTGGGACAGGTGGCTGGGACAGGACCTGGAATACCCTTTGCTGGCACTAATTCTTTGGAGTAGGCTTCGAGGCCTTTCACGATTCGACGCTAAGAGGTTTTTCAGTGGAAAAGGATCTGCGCGAGGCCGCCCTCGAATATCACCGCTGGCCTACCCCCGGCAAGATTTCTGTCCGCCCGACCAAGGGCCTGACCAACCAGCGCGACCTGGCGCTGGCCTATTCCCCGGGGGTGGCCGCCGCCTGCGACGCCATCGTCGCCAATCCGGCGACGGCCGCCGATTACACCTCCCGCGCCAACCTGGTCGGCGTCGTCACCAATGGCACCGCCGTCCTCGGCCTGGGGGACATAGGCCCCCTCGCCGCCAAGCCGGTCATGGAGGGTAAGGGCTGCCTGTTCAAAAAGTTCGCCGGCATCGACGTCTTCGACATCGAACTGGCCGAGAAGGACCCGGACAAGCTCATCGACATGATCGCCGCCCTTGAACCGACCCTCGGCGGCGTCAACCTGGAGGATATCAAGGCCCCGGAGTGCTTCTACATTGAACGGAAGCTGAAGGAGCGGATGAAAATCCCGGTCTTCCACGACGATCAGCATGGCACCGCCATCATCTCCGCCGCCGCCTTGCTAAACGGGCTGAAGGTCGTCGGCAAACCCATCGCGGCAGTCAAGGTCGCCTGCTCAGGGGCCGGCGCCGCCGCCATCTCCTGCCTCAATCTCTGGTGCTACCTGGGCGTCCAGCGTCAGAACATCATCGTTTGTGACTCCAAGGGCGTCATCTACCAGGGGCGGCCGGGCGGCATGGATGAGACCAAGGCCCAGTATGCCCAGGACACGGCGGCGCGCACCCTGGGCGACGCCGTCAAGGGCACCGACATCTTCCTGGGCCTCTCGACCGCCGGGGTCCTGACCCCAGAGATGGTCAAGACCATGGGCCCCCAGCCCATGATCTTTGCGCTGGCCAATCCGACGCCCGAGATCATGCCGGACCTGGCCAAGGCCGCGCGCCCGGACGCCATCATCGCCACCGGCCGTTCGGATTACCCCAATCAGGTCAACAACGTCCTCTGCTTCCCCTTCATCTTCCGGGGCGCCCTCGATGTCGGCGCCACCTGCATCACAGAGGAGATGAAGATCGCCAGTGTGCGGGCCATCGCCGAACTGGCGGAGGCCGAGGCGACCGACGAAGTCGCGATGGCCTATCCCGGCCGGGAACTCAGCTTCGGCCCGGAATACCTGATCCCCACCCCCTTCGATCCGCGCCTGATCGTCAGAATAGCCCCCGCCGTGGCCAGGGCCGCCATGGATTCCGGCGTGGCTACCCGGCCCATCACCGACTGGGACTCCTACCGCGCCAAGCTGACCGAGTTCATCTACCACACCGGTGTCGGCATGCGGGCTATCTTCCAGGCCGCCCGCCGGACCGTGGGCAAGCGCATCATCTTTGCCGAGGGCGAGGATGAACGGGTGCTGCGGGCCGCCCAGATCCTGATCGAGGAGCGGATCGCCCGCCCCATCCTCATCGGCTGGCCCGCCGTCATCCAATATCGACTGGAAAAGGCCCAACTGCGCATCCGGCCAGGGGTCGATTTCGATCTCGTCAACCCGGAATCCGACGAGCGCTATCGCGAATGCTGGGAGGCCTACCTCAAGCTGATGGTGCGCCGCGGCGTCACGCCGGCCATCGCCAAGTCCGCCCTGCGCCGGGACAACACCATCATCGGCGCCATGCTGCTCCGGCTGGGCTACGGCGATGGCCTCCTCCTGGGCACCAGCGGTCTCTTTAACGAGCATCTGCGGGTGGTCCGGGATCTGATCGGCAAGCGCTCCGATGTCCATACCCTCGGCGCCATGAACTACCTCATGCTCCCCGGCCGCTCCCTCTTTATCTGCGATACCCACGTCAACCAGGACCCCAGCGCCCAGGAAATCGCCGAGATCACCCTGATGGCCGCCGAGCAGGTGCGCCGCTTCGGCGTCCAACCCAAGGTCGCGCTCCTGTCGCACTCCAACTTCGGCTCCAGCCCCTCCGAGTCCGCCCGCAAGATGAGCCGCGCCGCCTCCCTGATCGACGCCATGTCGGCCGGGGAACTGGAGGTCGATGGCGAGATGCACGGCGATGCCGCCCTCTCCGAGGAATTCCGCCGCGCCGCCAATCCCAACTCCATGCTCAAGGGCGAGGCCAACCTGCTCGTCATGCCGAACATCGACGCCGCCAACATCTCTTACAACCTCTTGAAGATGACCGGTGGCGAAGGCGTCACCATCGGCCCCATTCTCCTCGGCGTCGCGCGCCCGGTGCACATCCTCACCACCACCTCCACCGTCCGCCGCCTGGTCAACATGGCCGCCCTGGCGGTGGTCGAATCCCTGGAACGGTAACGAGGAGCAGTCCCTTGGCACTCGCAATCTTCGATCTCGACAACACCCTGCTGGCGGGGGACTCGGACTATCTATGGGGGCTCTTCCTCGCCGAGGAGGGGATCGTCAATCGGGAGGAATACGAGCGGGAAAACGAACGTTTCTACCGCGAGTACCATGAGGGGCGGCTCGATATCCAGGAATTCATGCGCTTCGCCCTGCGGGTCCTGAAAGACAACGAGCCCGAGGATCTGCTCCGCTGGCGGGAGCAATTTGTGCGGGAGAAGATCGCGCCCATCGTCCCGAACGCCGCGGTGGCCCTGGTGGAGCGCCACCGGGCGGCGGGGGATACCCTGATGATCATCACCGCCACCAATGCCTTCGTCACCGCCCCCATCGCCGCGCACTTCGGCATACCGCACCTGATCGCGAGCATTCCCGAGGAGCGGGAAGGACGTTTCACGGGCCAGTTGGCGGGCACCCCCGCCTTTCAGGCCGGCAAGGTCGAGCGCCTGCGCCAATGGCTGGCCGAGGAGGGGGGCGACCTCACGGGCAGTCATTTCTACAGCGATTCCCACAACGACATCCCCCTGCTGGAGCAGGTGGAACGGCCGGTGGCGGTGGACCCCGACGAGACCTTGGCGCGGTATGCCCGAGCCAGAGGCTGGCCCATCATTTCCCTGCGGGGCGACGGCGAGGTCTGAGGGGGCGGCCTCCCGGACGCGAGCCCCGGGTCAAGGGACTCCTGGCATAGGCAGACCGGCAATCCACCTTTATTCGAGTAACGGGCAGCGGACGGGGCCATGCAATCTCTCTTGCTTTTTTGGCGCGGATTGCGCTTCCTCCTCCATCTTCTGACGGCTCTGCTCCTGGTAGCCAGCGCCGTGGCCCTGCCCCAGGCCCTGGGCCTGCGCCCCATCGGGCTAGCGGCCCTGACCCGCTGGTGGTATCGGCGCCTCTGTCGGATCCTGGGCCTGCGGCTAACGGTGTCCGGCGGCCTGGCCCCCGGGATTCTGCTGGTGGCCAACCATATTTCCTGGCTCGACATCCCCGTGTTGGGGGCCCAGGGTGACATCGCCTTCCTGTCCAAGGCCGAGATCCGCGCCTGGCCCCTGATTGGCTGGATGGCCGAGGTGCTGGGCACCCTCTTCATCACCCGCGGCGCCAACCAGGCCCGGGACATTGCGGACCAGATTGCGACCCGTGCGCGTGCCGGGCAGGTAGTGGCGATCTTTCCCGAGGCCACGACCGCCGATGGCACCCAACTGCGGCCCTTTCATCCCCGCCTCTTCGCCGCCGCCCAGGAGAGCGGGACCCGGCTGCAACCTGTCGCCCTACGCTACGGCGAGCCGGACCGGCTGGACCGAATCGCGCCCTTCATTGGCGATGACCAGCCCCTGCCCCACCTGCTGCGGGTCTTGCGTCATCCGGGCATCCGGGTCCAGGTCCAGTTCCTGCCGCCCCTGGCAAGCGCGGGTCTGGATCGCAAGGGCATGGCGGAGACCTGCCGGCGGGCCATTGGAGAGGCCTTGGGGTTGCCGCGGGAGGCTGGCCGATCGGGGCATTCGTCACCACATCGGGCCCTTGGCACCAGCCCGGTCCACCCCTAACAAAAAACCGCGCCGAAGCGCGGTTTTTTTGGGCCCTTCCTAGGCCAGTCCCCCATCCTGGGGGCGGATCAGAGGGTCTGATCCTTACTTGGCCTCGGCGGCGGGAGCGGCCGGAGGAGCGGGCGGGGCGTAGGGGGCACCATAAGGAGCGCCGTAGGGCGCGCCATAGGGGGCACCGTAAGGGGCGTAACCATAGGGGCCACCCCAGTAGGGGGCATAGCCATAGTAGTCCTGATAGCGGTTATAGCCACGGCCCCAACCACGTCCGCCACCGGACATGTTCATGTTGAAGTCGCCGTAGCCGTCACCGAACATGTCGTTCCACCAGTTGTTGGAGTTGTTGCCCCAACCATTGTTGCCCCAACCTGGGCCGCCCCAGAAGGCGGAAGCGGAAGCGGAGGCACCCAAAAGGGCGGCGATGGCGACGGCGGTAGCAAGCTTTTTCATTCGGATTCTCCTATTTCTCAATGGTCTGTTCAGCAAGAGAGACACACTGCGTGCCTACGGTGTCTATAATATTAGCATTTGATTATTTTCAAAATCGGATTTTTTAATCACCTCCCGGGTTGTCATAGACAGAATCGAAAATAGGGCCGGACGGGCCGGTAGAACCCTCATGGGCCCCGCAATCTCTTGGCGACTTGCGCCAGATCCCGCCACGCCAGGCCCTTCTGCTCTGGCGCGCGCAAGAGGTAAGAGGGGTGAAAGGTCACCATCAGAGGCACGGCGGCGGGTCCGAAGCTGAACCAGCGCCCACGCAGCCGACCCATGGCCTCACCGGTGGCGAGGAGGTTCTGGGCGGAAACCCGCCCCAAGGACAGGATGATGCGCGGCTGGACCCGCTCGATTTGCGCCATCAAGTAGGCACGGCAGGCCGCCGCCTCCTCGGGCTTGGGATCGCGATTGCCAGGCGGCCGGCACTTGAGGATGTTGGCGATATAGACCTGGCCACGATCCAGGCCGATGGCGGCCAGCATCCGGTTCAGCAGTTGACCGGCGCGACCGACGAAGGGCTCGCCCTGGCGGTCCTCGTCGGCGCCAGGGGCCTCGCCGATCAACATAAGGTCGGCATCAAGCCGACCCACGCCAAAGACGGTCTTGGTGCGGGTCTCCCACAGGCCGCAGGCCTGGCAGGCCGCGACCTGGGCCTGTAACGCCTCCCAGCCCAGGCCGACGCTGTCACCCCCGGGATCGGATACAAGCTCGGGGGCGAGGGGGGGGACCAGGGCTAAGGGCACGGCCTGCGGGGGGATCGAGGCCGGGGGGGGCGCGGGGTCGAGGTGAGCCATCGCCATCCCTCCCGCGCCAGCCGGCTCAGCTGACGGCTCGGCCCGATCCACGCCACCCCCGGCCCGCAGGCGCCAGGACTGAATACCCATCGCATCCAGGTAGAGGTGGCGCCGGTTCGGGTCCATGGCGCGGCCCGCCTCAGACGTCGGCGGCCTGGGGGTGGGCCCGCTGCAGGGGCTTCAGCACCTTATTGCAGGCATTGATGTAGGCCTTGGCGGAGGCAATGATAATATCCGTGTCCGCCCCCTGGCCATTGACGACGCGCCCGCCCTTTTCCAGCCGCACCGTGACCTCGCCCTGGGCGTCGGTGCCGCTGGTGATGTTGTTGACCGAGTAGAGCCGCAGCACGGTCCCCGAGTTGACGATGGACTCGATGGCCTTGAAGGTGGCATCCACGGGGCCGCCACCGATCGCCGCGCCGGGCTCCTCCTGGCCGTCCACCAGCAGCACCACGTCGGCCCTGGGGGTCTCGCCGGTCTCAGAGCAGACCCTCATCGACACCAGCTTGACGCGCTCGTTGGTGGCGTCGAGATTGGCGTCGGTCACCAGGGTCTGGAGGTCCTCGTCGAAGATCTCATGCTTTTTGTCGGCCAAATCCTTGAAGCGGGCGAAGGCGGCGTTGACCTCCTCCTCGGAATCGAAGCTGATGCCCAGCTCGCCGAGACGGCTCTTGAAGGCGTTGCGGCCCGAGTGCTTGCCCAGCACCATGCGATTCTCGGTCCAGCCCACATCCTCGGCGCGCATGATCTCGTAGGTCTCGCGGTGCTTGAGGACACCGTCCTGGTGGATGCCGGACTCATGCGCGAAGGCATTGGCGCCCACCACGGCCTTGTTGGGCTGCACCGGGAAGCCGGTAATGCCGGACACCAGCCGCGAACAGTGCACGATCTGGGTAGTGTCGAGGCGGGTGTCGCAGGCGAAGTGATCCTGGCGGGTGCGTACGGCCATGACGATCTCCTCGAGGGCAGCATTGCCGGCCCGCTCGCCGAGGCCGTTGATGGTGCACTCCACTTGGCGGGCGCCATTGCGCACCGCCGCCAGGGAATTGGCGACGGCCAGGCCCAGGTCGTTGTGACAATGGACAGAAAAGACTGCCTTGTCCGCATTGGGTACCCGCTCCAGCAGGTTGCGGATGAGATCACCAAACTGATAGGGCACGCTGTAGCCTACGGTGTCCGGGATATTGACCGTGCGGGCGCCGGCATCGATCACCGCCTCCAGGACCCGGCAGAGGAAATCCAGCTCGGAGCGGCCCGCGTCCTCCGGGGAGAATTCCACGTCGTCCGTAAAACGGCGGGCCCGCTTGACGGCATGGACCGCCTGCTCGACCACCTGATCCGGGGACATGCGCAGCTTGCGCTCCATGTGGATGGGCGAGGTCGCGATAAAGGTATGGATACGGGCCGACTTGGCGCCGGCGAGGGCCTCGCCCGCGGTGTCGATATCGCGATCCATGGCGCGGGCCAGGCCGCAGACGGTGCTGTCCTTGATAACCGCGGCCACCGCCTTGACGGCCTCGAAGTCGCCAGGACTGGCGATGGGGAAACCCGCCTCGATGACGTCAACCCGGAGCTTTTCCAGGGCCTTGGCAATGCGGACCTTTTCCTCCTTGGTCATGGAGGCGCCCGGACTCTGCTCGCCGTCCCGGAGGGTGGTATCGAAAATGATGAGATGTTCTTTGCTCATGGCTCGCTCCCGCCGCGCCTGGACCCAAGGAGGCCGGCGCTATGGATAAAATTAGATCTGCATGGTCGCGTATTCTGGGACCCCCGCCGGGGTCGGTTAGTCTTGTCTGCCCCTCAGGGCAGCAGCGGACGCGCCAGCAGGAGAGGCCGAAGCTGGGACCTGGCCAAAAACAGGGTCGCGGTAAGGCGCGAAAGGTAACCGGAAGTCATACTCGATAGAATCGGTGGTCTTCTCTGAAACTGGAATATAGGGCAAGCGGCGACGGATGCCAAGAGCCCCGGCGGCCGTGACCGCCGGCGGCTTGCATGGAAAGCGGGCCGCTATCATATAGAATGGGTTGAACAGACCCGATTCATTGGCCAGATCCCGGCGCCCGTCGGGGGGCCATCCTCACCTTTCGGACGGCATGCGCAATGGAGTACAAAGACTATTACAAGACCCTGGGGGTCCCTCGCGACGCCACCCAGGTGGCGATCAAGCAGGCTTACCGCAAGCTGGCGCGCAAGTTTCACCCGGACGTCAGCAAGGAGCCGAACGCGGAGGCCCGTTTCAAGGAGATCAACGAGGCCAACGAGGTCCTGAAGGACCCGGAAAAGCGGGCGGCCTACAATGCCCTCGGCAATCAATGGCGCGCGGGCCAGGAATTCCGGCCGCCACCGGATCGGGGCGGCTTCCACCGTGAGTTTCATTTCGGCACGGGCGGCCCCGGCGACGCGGGCGGCTTCAGTGACTTTTTCTCCAGCCTCTTTGGGGGCGGCTTTGGCGGCGCCGGCGGGGATGCCTTCGGCGAGGCCCGGCGCAGTGCCGGCACGCGACGCGAGGAGATGTTCCGGCAACGGGGCCAGGACCAGACCGCCCATGTCGAGATCAGCCTGGAGGAGGCCTTCGCCGGCGGGACCCGGGAACTGCGCCTGGAGACCCCGATCCAGGACGGCCAAGGCTATGTCAGCTCTCAGTCGCGCACCCTCAAGGTCCGCATCCCTGCTGGCGTCAGCCAGGGACGCCAGATTCGCCTTGCTGGTCAAGGCCAACCTGGTTTTGGCGGCGGCCCCGCGGGCGATCTCTACCTGGAGGTCAAGCTCAAGCCCCATCGCCTCTATCAGACCGATGGCCGCGATATTCTCCTGCACCTGCCCGTCGCCCCCTGGGAGGCGGCCTTGGGGGCCAGCATCCAGGTACCGACCCTGGGCGGCGCCGTCACCCTCAAGATCCCGGCGGGCAGCCAGACCGGCAAGCGCATGCGCCTCAAGGGGCGCGGCCTGCCAGGTGATCCCCCGGGCGACCAGTTGGTGATCCTCGAAATGGTGACACCCCCCGCGGACACCCCCGAGGCCAAGGCCCTCTATCAGCGCATGGCCGATACTCTGGCCTTCGACCCCCGCGCCCAACTCGGAGGCTGACGCCATGAATCAGTCCCACGACATCGTCCAAGGGGTGATCCTCGATGAAAACCTGGCGTTGGCGCTGAAGGATCTCACCGACCTGTGCGGCATCAGCGACGAACTCCTGGCCCTGCTCGTGGGCGAGGGTCTGCTGGCGCCGCGCGGCGAATCCCCCGCCGACTGGCGCTTCGACGGCCTCCAGGTGCGCCGCATCCGCCGGGCCCTACGTCTCAGCCACGACCTGGAACTGGATTGGCCCGCCACCGCCCTAACTCTGGACCTGCTCGACGAGATCGACCGGTTGCGGGAGCGGCTCCAGGGCCTGGAGTTGCAACTGGCGCGCTGGGACTAGCCCCCTTCTCGCGCAGCCCCTGGCTTTGGTCTTATCCCCCTCCCCGGTATCAGGCCCCCTTCACCCGGGGCCGCGCCCTTTGGCGACGGCCCCCGCAACCTCCAAGGGCCCCGCAATCGCGGCTCAATGCCGGCTGGCACCGACTGTCCCGGCATGTTACGGTGACTCGCATCGAAATGCCGATGCGTGGGCTTGCGATCCGGCTTGATCGCTGGACTCCCGACTCACGCCGGTCCACCACTAAAAGCGACACAGGGGAATAAGGATGCAGATACGGGTTGGATATGAGCTGATTTACGAGTGTCCGCGGCCAACACCCATGTTACTGACGCTGAATATCCATTTCAGCCGCGCCTCCGATGTAGTCGTTGCCGATCACATCATCACCAACCCACCCCGGCCCATCAGTGCCTACCGTGACGGTTTTGGTAACTGGTGCAGCCGCATTGTCGCCCCACCGGGACAGATCCGCATCGCCACGGACGCGCTCGTCAACGACAGCGGCCTACCGGACGAGGTCCATCCCTACCTGGCGCAACACGCTGTAGAGGATTTGCCGGCGGACACCCTGGTGTATCTGTTGGGGAGCCGTTACTGCGAGACGGACCGCCTCTCCGAGACCGCCTGGTCGCTCTTCGGGCAGACGCCGCCCGGCTGGCCGCGGGTACAGGCCATCTGCGATTTTGTCCACGGGCATATCACCTTCGGCTATCAGCATGCCCGGGCGACCAAGACCGCCCTCGAAGCCTTCCAGGAGCGCACCGGCGTCTGCCGCGACTTTACCCACCTAGCGATTGCCTTTTGTCGGGCCATGAACATTCCCGCCCGCTACTGCACCGGCTATCTGGGCGATATCGGGGTGCCGGTCACGGGGCCCATGGATTTCTCGGCCTGGTTCGAGGCCTACCTGGGTGGACACTGGTACACCTTTGATTCGCGCAACAATGTCCCCCGCATCGGCCGGGTGCTGATCGCCCAGGGCCGGGATGCGGCGGATGTGCCCATCAGTCACACCTTTGGTCCCAATGAGCTCAAGAGCTTCAAGGTGTGGTCGGATGAGGTGGTCGGCCAGCCCCGGGGCTGACGCCGGTTCGGATGATGGCTCCCCCGCCAGGCAGACCCGCCGAACCGCTGCTGGCCGCCGACGAGGCCGCCCCCTTCGAGGTCGTTAATCGCCACGGTGGCGGCCTGGCGGTGCTTGTCTGCGATCACGCCGCCAACCGGGTCCCACGCCAACTCGGCTCGCTGGGCCTGGACGCCGCCCAGTTGGCGGATCACATCGCCTGGGATCCCGGCGCGGCCGAGGTGGCGCGGCGCCTCTCGGCCCATCTTGATGCGCCCCTGGTCTTGAGCGGCTACTCGCGCCTGGTCATCGACTGCAACCGGCCCCTCGGCCATGCCCAATCCATCGCCGAACAGAGTGCCGGCATTCCCATTCCCGGCAACCTGGGCATCTCCGCCGCGGAGCGCGAGATGCGCGGCGCGGCCCTCTTCCAGCCTTACCACGACGCCATCGCAAAGTTGCTGGATGAACGCCGCCAGCAACCGACGCTGCTGCTGAGTATTCACA
Organism: Chromatiaceae bacterium; assembly: GCA_044228695.1. GTDB lineage: Bacteria > Pseudomonadota > Gammaproteobacteria > Chromatiales > Chromatiaceae > M0108. Next base: position 17,556 of record JBGAUK010000052.1, read on the forward strand.
GCTTCACGCCCGTCCTGCATGGCCAGCAACGGCTTTGGCAGGTGGGCATCTCGCACTGGCGGGATCGCCGGCTCGCCGATGGGCTGATCCGGGCCCTCGCCCGCGATCCGGAACTGACCGTGGGCGATAACGCACCCTATCCGATCGAGGCCAGCATCGACTACACGGTCATCCGCTGCGTGGAAGATTTCGCATTGCCCGGCGTCATGATCGAGATTCGCCAGGACCAGATTCGCACCCCGGCGGGCGCCGCTCGCTGGGCCGCCCGCCTCGCCGCGGCCTTGCGGCGGATCGAGGACCAGGCCAGAGGCTTAGCGCTATCTGGTTAACCCTCAACAGGTGGGCAACCTGCATGCCCCACCGCCAGAATGGCCAGTTCGCGATCATGCCCTCGTTGGGGGGCACGGATCGACAAGCTACGCGCGCGTAGGACGCCGCCCTTTCCAGGTTCACGGGTGCTGCTGTCCCGGCAACCGAGGCGTCGAGGTTCCAGGCTCAGCCCGCCGGCAACGGCAGATGCCCCACGACTTCAAAGACAGACCGGGCAAACGACTGCACCGCTCGCCCCCGGGGGCCGGAGAAGACCACGCGGTCGGCGCGGGTCTCGCAGAGCCAGGGCTCCGGGTTGCGGGGGCGACAGCTGGCCAGTGCCGCGGGGTCGAACAGGGCGAGGTTGAGGCCGCCAGCCGGGTCGCGGGCCGATCGATAGTGGATGAGATCGATACCGGCCTCGCGCAGGGCGCGGCCGAGACGCTGGGTGGGGCCATAGTCGCTGGGATGGCGCAGGGTAGGTTCGTGTTCGGCACAAGGCGGCGCCTGGAGTTGGATGGCCCGGGTGCCGCGGTAACGGGCACTGAAGAGGGTGTGCTGGGTCAGCAGTCGCGCGGAGGCTGGGGCCGTACGCATGGCGGTCCAAAAGACAAAGCGGTAGTAGGCGCACTCGGCGAGCGCGGTGTCCGCGCCCAGGGCGGCGTAGAAGATGCCGGGCTCCAGGCGGGAGCCGAAACGTGATCCATGGGGCAGGGGCGGGTAGCGAAAGGGGGTCGCGAGGAGATAATGCAGCTCCTCGGTCCCGGGGCGCCGGGGCGGCTTGCTGGATTCCAGGAGGTCCTCCAGCAGGGCCTGTTCGGCGAGATCATCGACCAGATGGGTGGTTGCCACCTGCTCCTGGCTCTCGACCAGGCGCAGGCAGTCCCCCTCCAGAGGGATCGGTTGGAGAGCGCTTGCGCACCGGTGCCAGAGGTCAGGCGGGTCGCCCGGTACGGTCTCGGGTGGGGGTGAGGACACGGGGTCCGTTCACACCCGGGCGCGCATCGCGTCCAGGTATTCGAGCACCCGGGTCAGGCCCTGCACCGAACGGACCTGTTGGGCCGGCACCCCTCCGGTGTCCCGGTTCTCGGTGTGCATCCAGTGCTGCAGGTCCGCGTCCCGGCCGCCGACCAGGACATGGAGACTGCGGTAGCAGCGGATCAGGAGCAGGGCCAACTCGCCAGACTTGCTCCGGGGGTCCAGGCCGCGGGCGATGGAGCTGCGGTCCTTGCCCACGATAACGCCGAGGTCGGCCTGGGACAGCCCGAGCAGGCGTCCCGCGTTGAACAGGGCCTTGCTCAGGACCGCCTTGGGGTCAGGGATGCGTTCGAGGATGGCGTTCATGTCGGGATCCTTGCCGGGTTCGGTATCGATGTGGTCATATGCACCTTATAGTGCATGAATGTGGCAAATGCAACGACCAGGAGACTTGGAACCGGGTCGTAGCCCGGTCGGGCGGAACACGATAGCGGTTCCGCCATTGCGGTGCGCTTGGGACGCACCTCACGGGGCGGTGGCACTGGTGCAATTGCTCCCGAGCGATTGGCCCAGGGCCTCGGGCTGGTCCGGGGACTGAACATAGGCCCGGACCTGATAGGCATAAGGGGTGCCAGATACAAGTCCGGAATTCTGAAACGAAACCCCATTGGCCGGGACTGTGCCGACCACGCCCCAGGCGGTCGTCGCGGCGCAAGTGCCAGTCTTGCGATAGATACGGAATCCGCTTTCAACCGCGCTTTTGTCACTCCAGGCCAAATTGATCCTTCCCGTCCCGCCCGGAGCGACACTCAGACTCGCTGGTGCTTGGGGTACCACCGCCTCGGCGGTGGCGGGCGAACAGCCCGCGCCATTGCAAGCCACGAGATAGTAACGATATAGCGTGGTTGTCGGATTGCCAACCGCCTTCGCATCGGTATAGGTGGTTTGGTTCGCGCCCAGATTTTTCAGGAGAACCCAGGCGGCCGCCCCGGCCTTGCGGAAGAGTCGAAAGCCGGTTTCGTTACTGGACCTATCAGTCCACGCCAGCCGAATTGCACTCGACGACAGGGCCGTGGCGGTCAGGCCGGCGGGCGCGATGGGTGTCCCGGCCACGCCAGTCCGCGCCGCGGCGCAGGGTGAGTAATCGGAGTAGCCACGGCTATTAGCGGCACGGACCCGATAGGCGTAGCTGGTATTGGCGGCCAAGCCGCTATGGGTCAAGACCCGGGTATCGCGGGCCACCGCGGCAATCTGGGTCCAGGCGCCAGCCACGCCACACCCCTGGGGCTTACGTTCGATCAGAAATTGGGCTTCATCCAGGCTATTGTCTTGCCATGACAATACTATCTGGGTGGCGGATGTGGCCCGCGCCGTCATAGCCGATGGGCTGGCCGATGAGCAGCCCCCGGTACCCTGCCAGCAGTGATACTGCACATTCAGCCAAGGCAGCAATTCGGCCACCGCCTTGAGATTTCCGGCGCGACTGGGATGGTCGTCGCCGCTCGGATATTCCAGCACATTCGGATTGGCGTCATTGTCGCCGTCGGTCTTATGCTGGATCAGGCCAGCCAACAGGCGATGATGATTGCCGGTGGCCTTGCCGAGATCGTTGAGGTTCGGGTTGCCGCCATTGGTGGTCAAGGTATTGTAGAAATCGAAGATCGCTACGTTGTGGTAGGGGTAATTTTTCAGCCAATCGGTGGTCAGCCATTGGTTGAAGATCCGCGCATTGGCGGCATAAGTCGCATCGCTGAGCGGCGGCGCGGCCAGGACGATAAACAGCTTGTCCTGGCGGGTGCGGAAATAGTCCAGCAGACCGAGGTAAATGCCCTTGGCATTGGTCAGGGTATGGGCGGGCGAACCGCTGTCCTGACCTTTCAGGGGATTGCTGGCAATGGGCGGCACGGGCGCCAGGGGGTTGCCCTGCAAGGCCGAATTGGGGAAGCAGGACTTGAACATGACGATGCGGTTGGACCCGGCCGGGGTAACAGGCAAGCGGCTATAAAAGGCATTCTGGCCACTTTCGGCGTAGAGGTCGTTCAGGATAGAGGCACTCTGTGGCCCCCGGAACCATAGCCACCAGTGGCCAATATCGGTCAGATCACCGATGCCGTTCGGGCCCCAGCCATAATTCGTATCGCTGGTGAAGTAGCGGTTATTTTTCAGGGCGATCCCCAGCCCGCCATTGTCATCCGCCAGCAGGTTCTCACCCGTGGAGTGATGCACGAAAATCAGCCGGGTCGGCTGGGGCGGCGGGTTGGCGTTCAGGTTGATACTGCGCGACAGACTGGCCTGGGCGGAATCAGGGTTAATCATCAGGCCGGAGGCATCCACCGCCTCGAAGTTGGAACCCTCGACCTGATTCAGGACCTGCAGCACCTCGTTGTCCCAGCGCTCGTCCGGCACGCCGGTGATGTACCAGGGCGAGCCGTTGTCCGCCACCACCATGCCGTACTTCTTGAGGGCGCGCAGGATCACCCGCACCTCGGCCGGGAAGGGCTGGATGTCGAAGTTGGCCTTGAGCCGGAAACGCTGACCCATCGGCGGGTAATCAAGACCCGTAAGGCTGGAGGCGTAATGACGGGCCGGCCAAACAAAGGCCCGTCGGGTCTGGGGAACCGTGAAGCGCAGGGCATGTTCGATGGCGCCCGCCGCCACCTCTTCGTAGCGGACCAGGCCGGGCAAGATGGGCAATCCAGCCGCGTCCGCCGATGTCCAGGTCAGAGGCCGCAGATGATGCGCGTTCAGATCGAAGATGGCACCCGATCCCGCCTCCCAAGCCCCCCCGGCCTGGGGATAAGCCGAGTACAACTCGTAGAGCCGGCAGGCGGTACGTTCCAGCACCAGCACATGGCGATCGCCATCGGCATCTGGCCCCCCCTCGATGGGGGCGTTGGCAGGGATCGGATAGGGGCCGGGGTCGCTCTCATCGACGTATTCAAAGCTGACGGGAACCCGTGTCTGGGTAGTCGGCACCGTGATAAAGGGAATGCCGATGGGGCCCCCATCCCAGGTGCCCGAGCCGAAGTCGGGATGCAGGCCCACCGTAGCGCCGATGCTGTTGATGTAAGCGGCCGAGCGCGGATCCACCGGGAGCGTGTCCACGGGGGTGTTCCAGACATTATTCGCGGGAAACAGGGTACAACCGCCGAGGGATGGCACGGCATTGGCCAGGGACGAGACTGACAACAATAGCAGTCCGGGCGCTGAAATCAGCCAGGATGGACAGCAGGACATGGCAGCATTACTCCAGGTAGGCCAAGGTGTCGGCGGGAGCCGCGCGGACCAGAAGAGGCCATGAGTCCGCGTGATCGACATAAGATTTATGGTTCACTGACTGTCCCTTGTCAATGAAGACCGGAGGGTCGCCAAGGCGAACCTGAACCAGACCCGGCGGGCAGGGCGCGCATTGGCTGACACGGGCATGGCTGTCAAACCACTAGACTCAGCCGGACGAGCGGGGTACAAAGGGCCAGGAAGAGACAACGCCATCAATTGAACGAGCGCTCCCCATGTGACCAATCCCGAAATCCTGCGCCAGCTCAGCGGCCTACAGACCATGATGGCCGATCTGTTGCGGGGCCTGCCCGACCATGAGGCCAACCAGCGCTTCCACCCCCGGCTCGCGCCCCTGGCCTGGTATCTCGGTCGCTCCGTCTATCGCGAACTCCATTGGTTACGGGAGATCCTGGCGGGAGACTCGGACCTGGCGGAGCGGGTCCGCCCCATCTTCGCGACCCAGGAAGCGGATGCCCCCGCCGAACGGCTGCCCCCGCGGGACCATCTGCTGGCCTGGGCCGGGGACGTGCAGGGCGAGCATCTGCGCCGGCTGGCGACCCCCGGGGCCTTGCCGGATAGCCCCTGGCTCCAGGGTGACCGCCTTCCCTGGTTCCTGCTCCAGGAGACGGCGCGGGATTACGAGGCCATGCTCTGGGTTTTGCTCGCCCGCCGCCTGTCAGGGTCCGAGGAGGCCCCGGGCGGCGAACCCTTGCGGGCCCGCCCGCCCTCCTCCCTATCGGTGGCGGTGACTCAGGGTCACTACCGTATCGGTTCCCGCGATGAGTCCTTCGCCTACGACAACGAATTCCCGCCCCAGGCGGTGGAGCTGTCCAGCTTCCGCATCGCCCAACTGCCCGTGACCAATGCGGAGTTCCTGGGCTTCATGGCGGCGGGCGGCTATGCCCGCCCGGAGTTCTGGGATGCGGAGGGCCAGGCTTGGCTGACCAGCCGCCAGGGCGAGGCCCCCTGGCACTGGCGTCAGGATGGCCAGGGCCACTGGTTCGGGCTGGGCCTCAACGGGGCGCGCCCCCTGAGCGCCGAGGAGCCGGTCGCCGGCATCAATCGTCACGAGGCCCGGGCCTATGCCGCCTGGGTGGCGAGCTTGGGGGGGGACCTCGCCGGGGCCGTGCTCCAGCATGAATATCAGTGGGAGATCGCCGCCCGCGCCGGCCACCTTCAGGGCACGGGCCGGGTCTGGGAGTGGTGCGCCAACCCCTTTCATCCGTATCCGGATTTCAGCCCCTCCCTGGAGCCCTCGGCCTCCCAGCTTGCCTTCGCGGCCCAGCAAGGCGTCCTGCGCGGGGCCAGCCTCTACACTCAACGCTGCCTGCGTCGCGCCAGCTTCCGGCACGCCGCCGACCCAGAGGATCGCTACCGTGTCTCTGGCCTGCGTCTGGTCTTCCCCCCCGCCTAGACGCACCCCCGCCCCCGGTCTTGCGATCCTGCTTCCTTCTATGCTGCGCTGCAATACAATGGATTTATACCCGTCCTATTTGAAAAATCGGTTAACTTAACCTCGGTAACTTACGGCAAAGTTGGGTAAACTATCGCCCATGCAAGATTACCAACTTACCCCCCAGGAACTCGGCGAACTGCGTGCGGCCCACCAGCGGGTGCGCGATGCGCGTGAGGCCTATCGCCTCAATGCGGTGATCCTGCTCGGGACGGGTTGGCGGGTGAAGGATGTCGCCGAGGCCTTGTTGATCGATCCAGACACCGTGCGCAGCCATTTCCAACGCTTCCGAGAAGGTGGGATCACCGCCTTGCTGCACCTGAATTATGTCGGGAGTGAAGCCTGGCTGGATGCGCAGCAATTGCAGGAGCTGGATCAGCATCTGCGCAGTACGCTATATCTGACGGCTGCGGAGGTCGCCGGCTATGTTCAAGCACGCTGGGGGGTCTGTTATACCCTCAGTGGGATGACCGCACTGCTGCATCGTTTGGACTATGTCTACAAGAAAGCCACCTTAGAGCCCGGCAAGCACCCCGCCCCCGAGGTACAGCAAGCCTTTGTCGAGAAATACGCAAAACTCAAGGCGGACAAGGCACCAGACGCCGTCATCTACTTCGTGGATGCCGTCCACCCGCAACACAACCCCATCATGGGTTATGGCTGGATCAAACGCGGTCAGGAGCAGACCATCCCGAGCAACACGGGTCGCCAGCGTTTGAATATCAATGGCGCCATCAATATCGCCACGCTCAGCGCCGAGATGCGGTTTGATGACACCATCAATGCCGCCTCGACGATCGCCTTATTTCAGCAGTTGGAGGCGGCGAATCCAACCGCTTCCCGTATCATCGTGATTTGCGACAATGCCCGCTACTATAAAGCGAAGCGGGTATCAGCGTACCTCGAGAACTCGCGAATTGACTTGGTACCACTACCACCCTACTGTCCTAATCTCAATCTCATCGAACGATTATGGAAGTTTTTTAAACGACAAGTCTTGCATAATCAGTATTACGAGACGTTCGAAAAATTCAAAGACGCGTGCAAAGAATTTTTTGCTGAGTTCGATTTGTTTGCGCCCCAACTAAGAACGCTTCTTACCGAAAATTTCCAGATAATTGGTAAATAGAAGCCGAAAACCGGAATGCGTCTACTATAGGTGATCACAACCTGACGGGTGAGTCAGGCAGCCCGCTCGAAATCCACAGCGACTACCTTGAACTCGGGGGTGAGGGTGAATTCGTCGCCCACGTCGCTGGTG
>JBGAUK010000053.1:0-24690 GCA_044228695.1 Chromatiaceae bacterium
GCGTGGCGCTTGGCCTTTTCGCGGGACAGGCGGGTGGCGCCCGAGCCGTCCTCGACGGCCTCCAGGGCGACCCGCACCTCGTCACCGACGGCACACTCCAGGTTGCCGTTGACGTCGAGGAATTGGGATCTGGGGATAATGCCTTCGGACTTCAGGCCAGCATTGACCACCACCACTTCGGAGGTGATCGCGACCACAGTGCCGGTGATGATGGTACCGGGCTGCAGTTGATTGACGGTGAGGCTCTGTTCAAAGAGTTCGGCAAAGCTTTCGCTCATGGGTTAAAGGTTTCCTGACGCGGCGTGGGCTCGATCCCGAGAGACCGATGGTTTGGTTGAAAAAAGGCCGCCAGATGGCGACCGACTGGGAAAATCCACGTCGCCGGCTGCGTCGCTGCGGCGGCATGGCTTCCGAACAATATCTGGACCCGGACCAGCCGGGACGGCAGGCGGGAAAGGATGACCGAAAAGACTTGCCGAATCAAGCCGTTTTCCGCCCAAAATCATGATTTTGACCGGCTGACCAGGCGGGATGCGGCGCTGCCTGGAGTCCTGGCATCGCCTGCCAGGCTTATTATCTTGATTCCTTGTCGATTCACCCCGCGGGTGGCCGAGGCCGGGCACCCGGCAATGGCTAGCGGCCCCCCGCCGGATCCCCCAGCCGGTCCCGCAGGATGCCCAACACCTGTTCCAGCACCGCCTCGATGCCGATGCCGGTGGTATCCACCAGCCGGGCGTCGGCGGCCGGGCGCAGGGGGGCGACGGCCCGCTGGCTGTCTCGCGCGTCCCGCTCGGCGATATCCCGCACCAGTTCCGGCAGGTTGACCGCCAGCCCCTTCGCCCGCAACTGGCGGTAACGGCGCTGGCCACGCTCCTCGGGGCTGGCGGTGAGGAAGATCTTGACGGGGGCCTCGGGGAAGACGACGGTGCCCATGTCGCGCCCATCCGCCACCAGTCCCGGGGGCCGGGCCGCTGCCCGCTGCCAGGCCAGGAGGGCGTCGCGCACCGGGCCGTGGGCCGCGACCCGGGAGGCGGCGTTGCCCGCCGTCTCGGTGCGGATGGCCTCGGAGACGTCCTCGCCATCCAGCAGCACCCGACCCTCGCGAAAGGCCAGTCGCAGCCCTGCGGCCAGGTGGGCCAGGGCCTCGCCCGCCTCCAGGTCGATACCGGCGCGTCCCGCCGCCAGCCCCAGCACCCGATACAAGGCCCCGCTGTCGAGGCAATGCCAGCCCAGGCGTGCCGCCAGGAGGCTGGCGATGGTGCCCTTGCCGGTCCCCGAGGGGCCGTCGAGGGTGACGACCGGCACCAAGGGCGGTTGGGTGGAGGCTCCCCCTTGGCCATCATCGGCCTGGCCAACCAGGCCCGGGGCAATCGGAAAATCCGTCGTCGCGTCGGGGGGTAGGGTCATGATTCCACCTCCTCGATGGCGAGGCCCGCCTCGCCGGCGAGGCGGGCAAAGCCGGGGAAGGAGGTCCGCACATTGGCGCAATCGCGAATCTCGATGGGGCCCGAGGCCCGCGGGGCAGCCATGGCAAAGGCCATGGCGACCCGATGATCCCCCTGGCTGTCGATCCGACCGGCGTGGGGCCTGCCGCCCTGGATGCGGATGCCGTCCGGCCGGGGTTCGTTGGTGATGCCGAGGGCAGCGAGGCCATCGGCCATGACCTGGATGCGATCGCTCTCCTTGACCCGCAACTCCTCGGCACCCGTGAGCAGGGTCTCTCCCTCGGCGCAGGCGGCGGCGATGAAGAGGGCCGGGAATTCGTCGATGGCGAGCGGCACCTGGTCCTCGGGGATGCGAATGCCGCGCAGGGGCGCCGAGCGCACCCGCAGATCCGCCACCGGTTCGCCCCCCGCGTCCCGGGGGTTCAGAACCTGGATATCGGCGCCCATGGCCCGGAGGATGTTGAGCACCCCCACCCGGGTCGGGTTCATGCCCACATGCTCCAGGGTGAGGTCGGAACCCGGGACAATGCTGGCCCCCACCAGGAAGAAGGCGGCGGAGGAGATATCCGCCGGCACCTCCAGCTCGCGTCCCACCAGCCGCCCGCCCCCCTCCAGGCAGACGGTCGCGCCCTGGCGCTGGACCGGATAGCCAAAGCCCGCCAGCATGCGCTCGGTGTGATCGCGGGTGGGGGCCGGCTCGGTGACGCAGGTGCGGCCCTGGGCGAAGAGACCCGCCAACAGGACGCAGGACTTGACCTGGGCGCTGGCCACGGGCAAGGCGTAGTCGATGCCCTGGAGCCGAGCGCCGGCTTGGATGCGCAGGGGGGCGGTACCGGCGGGGCTGGTCGCGATGCGGGCGCCCATCAGGGCCAGGGGCTCGGTGACCCGCCGCATGGGGCGCCGGGTCAGGGAGGCATCCCCCACTAGGGTGACATCGAATCCCTGGCCCGCCAGCAGCCCGCACAGCAGGCGCATAGAGGTGCCCGAGTTGCCCAGATCCAGGGGGGCCACCGGCGCCTTGAGGCCACGAAGACCCAGGCCCTCGATGAGGAGGTTGCCGCCCTCGGGTCCCTCGATCCGCACCCCCATGGCGCGAAAGGCCGCCAGGGTGGCGAGGCTATCCTCGCCTTCCAGAAAACCGCTGACACGGGTCGGGCCCTCGGCCAGGGCCCCGAGCATGATGGCGCGATGGGAGATGGACTTGTCCCCCGGCACCCGCAAACGCCCGGTCAGCGACCCGCCGGGGGCCATCAAAAAGCTGGAAGCCATACCGCCGCTCATGCGTCTTACGCCTTTAAGGGATTGCCCTGGATGAGAAATCGAGAAGATTAACAGCGGCGCAGTTTACCCCGGGCGGACAATCCGGCCAAGAAAAACTACACTGACAGCCCGTCGCAAGCCATCCCTTAACCCGCCCTCGAGGTATTCACCGTGGAAGAAAGATTCGTTGACGTCGCCATCATTGGCTCCGGGACCGCCGGCCTCAACGCCATGGGCCAGGTCCGCCGGGCCGGCAAGACCTTCGTCCTCATCAATGGGGGAGAGGCCGGCACCACCTGCGCCCGGGTCGGCTGCATGCCCTCCAAGGCCTTGATCCAGGTCGCGGAGGACTACCACAAGGGCACCCATTTACGGCGCTACGGCGTCTCCGGTGGCGCGGAACTCAAACTGGACGCCCCCGAGGCCCTCGAATACGTCCGCCATATCCGCGACACCCTGGTCGATCGCGTCCTGACCAACAGCACCGACAGCCTGGCCCCCGAGGTCTTTATCGAGGACTATGCCCGCCTGCTGGAACCTACCCTGATCGAGGTCGGCGGCCAACGCATCCGCGCCGGGGCCGTCGTCATCGCCACCGGCTCCCGGCCCCTGGTGCCCGAGGCCTGGCGGGCCTTCGGCGACCGCCTAATAACCAGCGATAACCTATTCGAACTGGAGACCCTGCCGGCCTCCCTGGCCGTCATCGGCCTGGGCGTGATCGGCCTGGAACTGGGTCAGAGTCTCGCGCGCCTGGGCGTCGCGGTCACTGGCTTCGATCAGCTCGACACCATCGGCGGCATCCGGGACCCGGAGGTGCTGGCCCAGGCCAAGGCCATCATCGGCAAAGATTTTCCCCTGCATCTGGGCCAGGCGGCCCGCATCGAGGAGGAGGACGGCAAGCTGCGGGTCAGCGCCGGCGACCAGAGCGTGCGGGTGGACCAGGTCCTCTGCTGCATCGGGCGGGTGCCCAATGTGAAGGGGCTGGGACTGGAGTGCCTCGGTCTGCCCCTGGATCGCCGCGGCCTACCCCCCTTCGATAACCGCACCATGCAAGTCGGCGACCTACCCGTCTATCTGGCGGGGGACGTCGATGGCGAGCGGCCCATCCTCCACGAGGCGGGAGACGAGGGCAAAATCGCCGGCTTCAATGCCGCCCGGGGCGGAAACACGGCCTTCCGCCGCAAGGTCCCCATCGCCATCACCTTCTGCGACCCCAACCTCTGCGCCGTCGGTGCCCGCCTTGACGAACTCGACCCCGCCACCACCACCATCGGCCAGATCCCCTTTGCCCCCGTCGGCCGGGCCCTGGTGATGGGCCAGACCCAGGGCCTGTTACGCCTCTATGGAGACAAGGCCAGCGGCCGCCTGCTGGGCGCGGAGATGATCGGTGCCAAGGGCGAAAACCTCGCCCACCTCATCTGTTGGAGCATCACCCTGGGCCTCACGGCCGGACAGATGTTGCGCCTGCCCTTCTACCACCCCGTCATGGAGGAGGCCCTGCAAGCGGCCCTCTACAATCTCTACTCTCAGGTGGATGCCAAGAACAACGGTGGCCTGTTGGAACTGGCAAAAATAGAGGAGTGATCCCGGGCCAGGCGTGTGGCTGGTCAGTGCCCCGGCCCGGCCGGATGCGGTAGGTCCTGTCCGAGCCAATGGCGCACCCGGGCCATCAGGCCCTGGGGAGCGACCCCGTCCACGGCCGGCACGACCAGAAGTGCCCCGCCGTTGTGGGCCTTGAGGGCCGCGCCCAGCCCCGCCATCGTGCTCAGGACTCCCCAGCGCGCCGCGCCAACCAGGACATAGCTCGGATGCCATACTGAGGCCAGATCGGTGAGGGTGTCCACCACTGGCCCGGTAGGAACCTGGATCTCGACCCAGTCCTTCGCTAGTCCCAGGTGGTAGACCATGCCCGACAAGGATGCACGCGCATGACGCACCATGTCCGCCAGGACTGCCCCCGGAGGTTGAGGGAACCCGTGGTCGTCTTCATCACCGCCGGTGTAATCGACGACATGGACAACCACCAGGCGACCCTGGCACAGAGCAGCGAGGCGGGCGGCGTGGGCAATGATGGCTCTGGCGCGGGCGTCGATGTCTACCGCGGCGAGGATGATCGGGTTGGACATTTTCTTAGCCTCTGGTGATGGCCCGGGGGGCCCTTAATGGCAATGAGGGGGGAGGAAAGCCTTCAAGGGCACTCGGCCATGACCGCTTGGTTGGTCTGGGCCCCGGGTTGCCCGGCGCACTCGCGGAAAATCCTCGCGGTGCAGGTGCGGCAGATGTCGGGATCGAGCTTAGGCACGATGGCGGCGATGGCCTCGGTCTTGCCGGAAAAGAGGTTCTCCGCCCCAATGGCCTCGATATAACCGCCCCGCCGCAGGGGTTCGCAACCCCCCGGCTTGAGACGAATCAAATAGAGACCGCCGCCCTGTTCGCGCCTCCGGCTGGCCTCCTCGGCGAGAAATTCGGCCCCGGCGACGTCGATGAAGTTAACGCCGGTCGCGGAGATGGCCAGGTGCTTTTGGCCGGGGTTACGCTGTTCCCAGAGGGCGAGACTCTCCGAAACATGGCTGACGGCACCGAAGAAGAGGGAACCGTCCAGGCGGGCGAGCTTGAACTGGGGGCACTCCGGCAGGGCCGGGTTGGTGACGAAATCGCGCCCCGGCGTGCTCGGATCGGGAACCCGAGAGACCAGCCTGGGGCGGGAGGTGCGGTTCAGATAGAGCCCCAGGGACAAGAGCACCCCGGCCATGATGGCGAACTCCAACTCCAGGAAGAGGGTGGAGAAGAAGGTCACCGCCAGTACCGCGGTCTCGGAGCGGCTGGTGCGTAGGATATTGCCTACCGCATGGAAATCGATCAGCCCCCAGGCCACGAGGAACAGGATGGCCGCCATGGCCGCATTTGGGAGATAGGCCGCCAGTGGGGCGACCAGAACCACCACCCCGGCCAGGAAGACGCCGGCGGCGACCGCCGCCAGGGGCGTCTTGGCACCGGCCTGGAAGTTGAGCCCACTGCGGTTGAAGGAACCGGTGGCGACATAGCCGGAGAAGAAGGAGCCCGCGATGTTCGATAGCCCCTGGCCGATGAACTCCTGATTGCCATCGATGTGCTGGTGGGTACGAGCCCCGAGCGAGCGGGCGATGGAAACCGCCTCGGTGAGGGCGAACAGGGTCGTCGCCAGGACCACCGGGGCGAGCTGGCGGATGGTGTCAAGGGAGAAGTCGGGCATCGACAGGGGTGGCAGCCCCCCCGGCAGTGCGCCGACGGTGCGGATGCCGGTGTGGTCGATGCCGAGGACCTGATTCAGGGCGTAGGCGATCAGGCTCCCGCCCACCATGGCGACGATCATGTAGGGGACGCGGGGGTACCAGTGGCGGACCGCCAGCCCCAGGACCAGGGTGGCGACACCCACCCCGGTGACCAGGAGATTGACATACTCGAGATTGAGCAGCAGGGTCCCGAGCATCTCGTGGAAGTGCAACCCGCGGGGGATCTCGATCCCGAAGAAGTTCTTGAACTGGTTGGCGGCGATCAGGAAGGCGGCCCCGGCGGTGAAACCCACCACCACCGAATGGGAGATGAAGTTGACCAGAGACCCCAGACGCGCCAGGCCCATGGTCAGTTCCAGAACACCGACCATTAGCGTCAGGGTCAGGGCCAGGCGGATATAGTCCGGACTCCCGGGCTCGGCCATGACGGACAGTCCGGAAAAGACCACGATGGAGGCGGCCGTCGTCGGCCCGGAGACCAGGTGCCAGGACGAGCCCCAGAGGGCGGCGACGATGGCCGGGACTATGCCGGCATAGAGCCCATACTCCGGTGGCATGCCCGCGATGGTGGCGAAGGCCACGCCTTGGGGCAGGACCACCACGGCGCCGGTCAGTCCCGCCAGCAGGTCGGCCTTGAGGGTCCCGCGGTTGACCCGGCCCGACCAGCGGAGGAAGGGCAAGAGACGCAGCAGCCAGGCTGGGCCGGAAAACTGCTTGGACTGGACCGGGGGCAGGCTGTTTTGTGCCGAGGGAGACGACATCGATAAACCTCGTCGAAGGGATGATCCGGGGGGATCGGGACGAGACACAGAATATCAAAGCCAAGGTCAAGACGGCGTCAAGAAGGCGTCAAGGCAGGGTAAAGGGGGCATCAAGGTGGGGATGGGCCCGGGATGCCTCCCCTGGCACCGGCAGAAACTCCAGTCGGAAGCTGGCACCCCCCTCGGGGCGGTTCTCGGCCCAGATACTCCATCCCTGGTGGTCGGCGATGCGTTTGACCAGCGGCAGGCCAATGCCCTCGCCCCGCGCCTGACGCCGGCAGCCAGGGCCCTGCTCGAACAGACAGGGCAGTTCCTCGGGCGGGATTCCGGGCCCCGTGTCCTCGACCCGGAGCCCGGTCGCGTCAAGGGTTATGGTCACCTGACCCTGCTCGGTGTAGGCACAGGCGTTGCGCAACAGATTGCCCAGTGCGATGGCCAACAGGGGGCGCTCCACCGCCAGGACGGGATGTGCCTTCACCACGCACTCCAGAACGACGGGCTTGTGCAGGAGCAGGGGGCGGTGCAGTTCAACCACCTCCGCCAGAACCCTGTCCACCGGGCAGGACGGCGCTGGGCCGGTCCGGCCTTCGCGGGCGAGCATCAGGAGGGCCGAGGTCAGGTCCGACATGCCCCGGGTGGCCCGTGAGATGCGGTCCAGGCGCTCCTGGGTGCGGTCGTCCAGGCGCGAATCGGCCTTGAGGACCTCGACCGCCCCCTGGATCACCGCCAGCGGGGTGCGCAGCTCATGGCTGGCGTTGCTGACGAAGGCACGTTCACGCTCAACGAAGGCCCGCAGGCGCTGTACATAGCCTTCAATGGTCTGGGCCAGCTCGCCAACCTCATCATGCGGCAGGACACCGGCAGCGTCATCGACGGCCGTCATAGGCCCGGCCGCGGGATCGCGGCCACGTACCCGCTCCGCCAATTCTCGCACGGGGGCTATGACCCGCCCGGCGAGCCACCAGCCACCCGCCGCGGACAGCAGGGTAGTGAGGGTCATGCCCAGGATCAGCATCAGGGCAAAGCGCTCCTCGCGACGTTCGACCTGGGTCCGGTTGTGCAGCATGACCAGATCGCCATCAGGACGTTCGCGCCTCAGGACCCGGTAGCTCACCCCGTCCAGATCCAGGGTGTGGCGTCCGTTGGGGAGGTCGCGCAAAGCGGGCGGGGTCTGGTCACCGGCGCCGTCGGGGCGGGTGACGAAACCACGGATGGTCGCAGTGTCCGGGGGCAGGGACTTGGGGTTGCGCGCCAGGCGCGCCTGGTAGTCCTCAAGCTCGGCGCCAAGGGCCTCGTCGATGAGGCGCTGCTCCAGGTCGCTGGAGGCGAGATATAGCCACCCCCCCAGAGCAAGGCTGACGGCCAAGCCGAGAAGGGCGAAGCCGGCCGCGACCCGCGACCGCAACGTGACCCTAAGGCGTGTCATCGTCGCCCAACCGGTAGCCAAAACCGCGGACCGTATGCAGGAGAGGGTGCGGGAAGGGCTTATCGATGACCTGGCGCAGCAGGTGCAGGTGGGCGCGCAGGGCATCGCTGTCCGGGGGTTGGTCGCCCCAGGCGGCACGCTCCAGCACGGGACGGCTGACCAGATGCGGGGCGCGGCGCATCAGGGCCTCTAGCAGCTTCATCGGGATTGGGGGCAGTTCCAAGGGGCGGCCGGAGCGGGTCAGACGCCGGGTGGCGAGGTCCAGATCCAGGTCAGCCACGCGCAGATGTTCGGCCCCACCAGCCGGCGCCCCAGACGGCCCCCGCCGGACTATGGCCAGCAGGCGAGCCTCCAACTCGCGCAGGGCAAAGGGTTTGACCAGATAGTCGTCCGCCCCGCTGGCGAAACCCTCCAGCTTGTCATCGAGCCCGTCGCGGGCGGTGAGCATCAGAACCGGGAGGGCCAGGCCCTCGGCACGCAATCGGGAGCAGACCTCGAAGCCGGACAGCCCCGGCAACATCAGGTCCAGGATCATGGCGTCGTAACTCTGTTCCAGGGCAAAGCCCAGGGCGGCGAAGCCGTTGTAGGCGATGTCCAGGGTGTGGCCGTGCCCCTCGAGGAAGTCCACGACATTGGCGACCAGATCCGGATTGTCTTCAACCATCAGCAAATGCATGTGCGTCCCCTCCGCCAGCTCCGATGACCTGCCCCCATGGTAGCGCCTGGGCCTGGTCAGGGTGGAGGGCCTGTTCCCTTTTCCTCCATGACGCGCGGCTAGTCGCCGCGGTTGAAGCCGATTGTGTTCCGGGGTGTAGCAGAGGGGAGTAGGTCGTTGGGGCCTGGCTTTCGCCCGGGGAGGGGGACGGCGAGTCCGGTCCGGGACCGGGCCCGCCGCCTTCTAGGTGGCGTTAGAGTTTACTGGCGTCGTGGCAAGCGGCGCCGCAGGCATGGGTGTAGGGAATAGGCATGGCCTTGCCGGGTTCCACCCCCTTGACCCCCACGTTGTCCTTGCGTGGCACGTCATAAAGGTGCGACGTGATGTCATTCATCCAGTAGTTTTTGCCGTCGGGTCCCGTCAGGCCCTTACCCATGCCGGCGCCGGTCTGCATGGTCTTGGTGTTGTGGCAGCTGGTGCAGGCGATCTTGTCCGGGGCCACGGTGCATTTAGTCGTCTCCTTGACGTGTTTTTTCATGTCCGTCTGCTTCTCGTGGCACTGGTTGCAGGCCTTGCTTGAATCCAGGGCCGCCGTGCGCTGATGGGCGAATTCGGCCTTCCCATGGGGGTCATGGCAGTCGTAACAGGCCACCAGGTGGCGGTCATTGCGATACTTGGACGCCTTGATAAAGTCACTGCCCTGCTGGTGATGGGCCTTGGAATGGATCCCATCGGGCCAGAAGTCCTTTTCGGCCGCATCCTCCCGGCTGGTGAACTGGGTGAGGAAGGTGTTGCGGCTGGTGCCGGGGGGCATCATCCGGTTGGTGACATCGACCGGCGAATCGTTACCCAAGTGGCCCTGGGGGCGGCTGTGGCACTGGACGCAAATGGTGGAGGCGCGCTCCGAGGCCAACTTGCCGGGATTGACGATACTGACCGACGCCTCGTCCTTCGCATGCTGCGACCCCGGCCCGTGGCAGGTCTCGCAGCCCATGTTGAGCTCGTTAGGCACGCCGTCCCCATCGATGTCCAACTCGCCATTCTTATCGTTCACCGAGCCGGCGATAAATTTGCCCTCGGCTGTTTCGGTCAGGGTAAAGCCCGCGTAGTGACAGGCGGCGCACTCCCGCTCGAAGGACTTCTTGGCCGGCGGGTCGGTGAGCTTTTTGGTCTCCTCCTTGAAGAGCCAGTCCGCATGGTAATCGCGCCAGGGCTTGCGGCCACGGTCGCCAAAGGCCTCGTCGCCCAAGGTGTTGAACTGAACGAAGGGGAAGAGATTCTGGCCGACGCGATAGAGGTAGCGCTGTTTGTAGAGGCCGCCGCCATAGGTCAGCTCCACGGGATAGACCCGCGGCGGATCGCTCGGGTCGCGGACGTTTTCGGTACGGAACTTGAGTTTGCCGTCGGTATCCTGGAAGAAGGTCGCGGTAAAGCTCACCGTGCTCGGGTCGGCGGGCTCCTTGTCGCTGATCTGGTACTTGTCGAAGCCCCGCTTCTCGTCAAAGCCATAAAACCAGAACTTGTTACCGGCCGTGAGCTTGTCGAGGCCCTTATTGAAATCGGGAAAACGGGAGTAATCCTGATTCTTGCTGTCGTCGCCGATGACGCGGATACCCAAGCGATGCAGGGTCTGGGTGAAGTGCTCCTGCTCCTCGTGGCACTTCAGGCACTTGGTGGTACCCACGTAGGAGGCCTCGGTGGGGGTATTGCCCGACACCTTGACCGTCACCGCTGCCTTGGTCAGTTCCTTGGTGGACAGGGCCTTGCGCGACTTGTCGCCGCCAGGCAGATAGCGGGCATCGGCGGGCTCTACGTAGAGGAAGAAATTGCCCTTCGGCACCTTGGGGAGCGTGAACTTGCCGCCCGGGCCACTCTTGGACTGCAGGTAGCTGGTACGGTGGGCCGCCAGATTGTCCTCCAGGGGCTCGTCGTTGGGGGAGTCGCGCTTGATCTCCACCGGCGTCTTGGCCATGGTCGCCACGTCGGCGGCCGGAATCAGCCAGACGGTGGCGTTCTCCACCTTTTTCCCGTCGGCATCCTCAACGACACCCTTGACGGTAGCCGCCGCCAAGGGCCCCGCGGCCAGGGTAGCGGCGACGGCGAGCCCCAGCAGGGTTGCGAAGCTTGTTTTCATCGTTCTTTGAATCTCCGGTATGCAATACATAAAGGGCCTGATACCCCGCGAAGGCGGCGCGTCCGACGCCGGAGCCTGGAGGTGCCGGTGGCCGACTCCCCTCCAGCCAGGTTGGCCAGGTGGGATGACTCGGCCCGAGCCATTGATGGACCCGGACACGCCCCCGCCAAGGCCGGACGGGGCATGGCGACGCTTCAATGAATGCAATTGTCTGGCCAGGGGGCAGGCTTGATGCAGCACCCTGACCGGGTTGAACTTAGCAGGCGCAGGCAGAGGGTCGGCGGGGGGCTCAGCGTCACGCTGGCATGACAGGTGTCATGCCTTCATGACAGGTCCCAACGTTTGAGACGCGGGTAGAGATTCTGCCGGGCGATGCCGCTGATACGCGCCGCCTCGCTGACGTTGCCGCCGGCGGCCTGGAGCAGACGAACCAGATAGTCCTGCTCGAAGCGACCGCGTTCCTCCTCGTAGGACAGCACGGCCGCCGGGACCGCCGGGGGCGGGGTGCCCTCGGCGGCAAGGTGCTCCAGGTGGGCGGGGCCGATGGCTCCACCGGGATGCAGTGCCACCACGCGCTCCACGGTGTGGCGCAACTGACGGACATTGCCGGGCCAGGGAAAGCCCTCCAGCAGGCGGATGGCGTCCGGGGTGAAGGGGCCGACGTCCTTGTGGAAACGGGCCTTGAACAGCTCCAGAAAGTGCAGGGCGAGAGCCAGGATGTCCTCTCGCCGCTCGCGCAGCGGCGCGATGCGCAGGGCGACCACGTTGATGCGGTAGAACAAATCCTCGCGAAAGCTGTGGTCGCGCACGGCCTCCGCCAGCCGGCGATTGCAGGCGCAAATCAGGCGAAAGTCACTCCCGCGCAGAGCCGTGCCACCCAGCCGCTGGAAGTTGCGCTCCTGAAGCACCCGCAAGAGGCTGGTCTGGAGCTTGGGACTCATATCCGCCACCTCGTCGAGGAAGAGGGAGCCACCGTTGGCCTGCTCCAGGTAGCCCGGCGTGGTCTTGGCCGCCCCGGTAAAGGCCCCCTTCTCGTAGCCGAACAGGGTGCTCTCCAGCAGTTGCTCGGACAGGGCGCCGCAGTTGACCTCGAAGAAGGGCCCGGCGGCCCGCAGGCTGCCGGCGTGCAGGATACGTGCGACCACCTCCTTGCCGGTGCCACTCTCGCCCTCCAGCAGCACCGTGGTGTCCAGCGGCGCGACCTGGCGGATCTGCTGCAGCAGCCGCTCGATGGCGGGCGAGCGGCCGATCAGGACCTGACCCTCGGCGCGCCCGTCCAAGGTATGCCGCAGGCTGTCGATCTCGCGATAGGCGCGATCCAGCTCCAGGGCCTTGTCGATGGTCGCCTCCAGGGATTCGAGGTCCTCGAAGGGCTTGGTCAGGTAATCGAAGAGGCCCTCGCGCACCGCGCGCACCGCATCGCGCACATCGGCATAGCCGGTGATCAGGATGGCGACCTGGTGCGGTCGCTCCCGGCGCATCTCCTCGACCAGGTCCAGACCACTGCCATCCGGCAGCCGCTGGTCCATCAGGATCAGGTGGTAATCGCTGGTGCGAAAGCGCTGTCGGGCCCCGGCGGCATCGACGGCCACGTCCAGCGCTACGGGGCGTCCCCGGAACAGGCCCGCGAAGAGGGTCGCCGTATAGGGCTCGTCATCGACCAGCAGGATCTTGACCGTCACCGCGCGCTCCCGGGTTGCCAGGCGTTACGGGAAGCCACAACGCAAAGATCGCGCCACCGTCGGGGTGGTTGTCGCCGGTGGCCTCCCCCTCGTGCAGGATGGCGACGTGCTGCACCACCGCCAGGCCGAGCCCGGTCCCCGTGGCGCGGGTGGTAAAGAAAGGGGTGAACAGCTTCTCGCGCACCCGGGCCGTGAGCCCCGGGCCCTGGTCGATGACCGCCAGGGACCAGCCGGGGCGGCGCTCGGGCCCGGTGGCCGGCCACAAGCGCACGGTGATGGTCCCGTCGGGCGGATTGACCTGACCGGCATTGGCCAGCAGGTTGAAGAGGGCGTGGCGCACCAGCACGGGGTCGAGGTCGAGGGTCAGCGCTGGCGGCAACTCGGTGGCGACCGCCGGGTGGCGGTCGGTGCTCTGCTGGAAGAGGGCGATGGTATCGCGCACCAGGGCCGTGACCTCGGTGGGCCGGCGCTCCGAGCGTGACACCCGGGTAAAGGCCAGCATGCGTTGCAGAAAGGCGTGACAGTCCTTACCCGCCCGCTTGATCTCCCCCAGCAGGTGGCGTACCCGCACCGGGTCGTCGGCCTCGCGCTCGGCCAATTGCGCCATGTTGATCACCCCCACCAGGGGATTGTTGATCTGGTGCGCGATCTCGCCGATGGTGCGCCCCACCTCGGACAGCTTCTCGATCTGGACGATGCGCTGGTGCTCGGTGCTGAGGCGGGCGAAGCGGGTCTCCAGCTCGCGCTGGCGGCGGTAGTCCCGCTCCACCCGGTCCAGGACCAGGAAAAAGAGGTAGAACACCAGGCCGCCGACCCCCAGGATGGCCAGGGTGGCGGTGATCAGCGTCTTGCGAAAACCGGCCTGCAAATCCGTCACGTCGCGCACCACCGCGATCTCCCCGATCTCCAGGCCCGTGGCGTCGGTGAGCGGCAGCAGGGCGGTGTACAGCACCCGGCCGCCGTCAAGGGTCTGTTCCGCGTCCCGGCGCTCGGCGGCAGGCCGGCGCAGGCGCTCGGCGACGGCGGCGGGGATCTCGCTCAGGGTGCTGCTCAGGATCACCGGCGCCTCCGTGCCCTCCGGGCTGCCACTGGCCGCCGGGGCCAGCAGCCGGCCCTCGACCAGCACCATCAGATCCAGCCCCAGGGCGGCGTGGATCTCCTGGGCGACATGGTCGATCTCCTCGCCGAGTTCCAGATAGCCGATCAGGGTGTCGCCGTCGTACCAGGGCTTGACCGCGCGCAGGGTCAGGGTACCCAGGGGACCCAGCTCCAGGCCCTGCGTCTCGCGCCCGCTCTCCTGGGCCAGGCGGGCGGTGGCCCGGTCAATCGCATCCCCGGACATGTCGGGCTGGTGAGCCCGCAGCACCACCCGGCGGGTGGTATCCAGAACATAAAAGTGGGTGACCCGGTGTTGCCCGTGCAGACGCTCGAACAGGGGGGCGATCTGGGCCTGGAGGGCCCCCAGGTCGCCGGCCAGAAAGGCGGTCTTGAGGGCGGCATCGCGGCTGATCGGGCAGAGGGTGGCGTGGAGTTTGGCCGCGTCGTTGTCGAGCTGCAGGCGGAAGAGGCGCTCCACGGCTCGCACGCTGTTGGCCAGGTCGTACGCCCGGGCGTGCGCCTCGTAGCGATAGGCGATGGCCAGGAGGGCGCCCAGCGCCAGGAGGAGCACCAGGGTGAAGGGGACCAGGATCGGCCCTTTGACGCGGTCGGCGCGGCGCATGGGGTCTCCACCGAGGGTTGATAGGATTGCCGGGGCGGCGGAGCGGCGGCGGGCCGGGCGCCAGATCCAGGGACGGAATCAGCATAGCATGGGGCCCCGGAGGTATCATGGGGGCGCGCCACCAGGCCGGCCTTCATCCCTGAATCCCCGGAGGTTTTACCCATGACCAGCCCCACTGACCGCGAGAAGGACCGCATCCGCGCAGTCACCGGCCTACTTCACCAGGCCTGCAAGCCCATCCGCATCCTGCGTGCCCTCGACTGGGCGCCCGAGGTGAAGGAGGCTTTCCTGGCTGGCGGTGGCCGGGAACCGCCACAAGTGACCTATCCCCCCTTCGACCCCACGCCCAGCATCGAGTTGGTGCGGGAGGCCCGCCGCCAGATCGTGCCCTTTACGACCATCGACGTCTGGCTGGACCGACATGCCCAGTCCATCGAGCTCGGGGCGCGGATGCTGGCGGCGGTGGGCACCCCCAGCTTCTTCGAGTTCGGACGCCAACTCTATGGCGAGCCCACGGCACCCTTGCGTTATGCAGCGATATCGCCCCTGGAGTTGGCGCAAAGCGTCCTGGACACTATTGACCAACTGGCTCACATCGACATCTCCACAGCCCCGCCGGCCTATCACAGTGCCGAGGAGGTGGCGGTGAATCTCGATCGCGCGGTGCGCGCCCATTTCGGAGACCAGGCGCCCGCCATCGAACTGGTGGACCGCCTCTCCGCCAATGCCCTGGCGACCTCGAAGGCGATCCGCGTCCGCCGGGGCGCCCGCTTCACCGACCGCGATTTCACCCAACTGCTGCATCACGAGGCCTTCATCCACGTCGCCACCTCCCTCAACGGCAAGGCTCAGACCGACCTGCCCCTCCTGGCGGCCGGGCATCCGGGCACCACCCGCACTCAGGAGGGGCTGGCGGTCTTCGCGGAGGTGATCAGCGGCTCCATCGAACTGGACCGACTGCGGCGCCTGGCGGATCGGGTGCTGGCCATCCAAATGGCCATTGAGGGCGCGGATTTTCTGGAGGTCAATGGCTTTTTCCTGGAGCGCACTGGCGATCCCGATCAGGCCTTCGAAAATACCCGGCGGGTCTTTCGCGGCGGGGTCATAACGGGGGGAGCACCCTTCTGCAAGGATCTGGTCTATCTCCTGGGCCTGCTCCAGGTGAACAACATCATGCGGGCCACTTTCGCCGCCGGGCGCGCGGACTGCCTCAGCCTACTCTTCTGCGGCAAACTGGATTTCTTCGACATCCCGGCCCTGTGCGAGCTCTATGCCATGGGCCTCTGTCGGCCCCCGCGTTTTCTACCGCCCTGGGTCAGCGACCCCCGCCATCTGCTGGCCATGCTGACCTTTAACGTCTTTATCAACCGCATGAATCTCGAGACCATGATCGATGTGGCCCGCAAGATGCTGGACAGCGCGCCCCTGGTGAGGATGCCCGGGCCCGAGCTGGCTACTTAACCTAGAGCAGCGCCCCCGCCAGCAATTGCAGTATCTCCCCGACCGGCATCACCAGGAAGATGAGCGGCAGGCCGGGGAGGCAGGCCACCACCGCGATCTGCAGGATCTGCTGCTGGCTGAAGGGGAAGATCTTCATCTCCCGGATCATGCCGAAGCTGTTGCCCAGGTCGGCCAGGGACTGGATGTCGGCGCTGCCCAGGAGGGGCTCGTCCGCCGGCGGCGGACCCGCCACCCACTTTTGGTGGAAGGCGCGGTTATAGTCATTGGCCAAGAGGCTGTATTGGCGGAGCCCTTGCCGCCGGGCGCGGGCCAGCAGGGGGGCGAAAATCAGCAGGGGACCCAGAACGAGTAGCAGCATGGCCACCAGATAGACCGCGAACACGATCTTGAACGACATGACGGGGACCGCCTCGAAATGGACCTGGAAGGCCACGTGGGCGCTCAGGACGCAACTGAAGGCAAAGGGGAAGATCGCCAGGGCCAGATGGGCCCCCCCGAGAAAACCCAACCCGGCGGCCCGGTCGGGATGGGTGGGTACCAGATCCAGGTCAAGCCGCGCCATGTCGCGCAGGAACAGGGTCCAACTAACCAGACGCCAGATCCAGCGGAACACGAAGAACTGCAGGAGAGGTGCCGCCAGGAAGTAGTACCAGAGCCCCGCCCAGGTGAAGCTGGTCCCGGCCTCGGTCACGCTGGTCCGCCAGGTGGTGGCACTCACCGCACCGACCCAGGTATCCATGGTCAGTTGCCAGGCCCCGATCAAAGCCACTCCCAGCATGAGCAACTCCGGCAGGAGCGCCTCGCGGCGTCCCCAGGCCCGAAGGATGGCCGCCTCGACGGCGGGCATCTCCTCCGGGCGGACAAAGTTGCCCCGCACGAAATACAACCCGGCCGTCTGGAGTCGGGGCCCGACGATGACCTCCGAGAGGAAGAGCAGGGGAACGGCCAGGAAGAAGCGGGCGTAGGTCGGGAAGTCGAGCAAGAGTGATTCCCGGGGCGTCGGCCCCAGTGCCAGGCCCTCGCTCAGGGCCAGGATGAGGAGCGGTACCCAGGTGATCAGCAGAAAGCCGATCATCCGCCGCCCAAGGGAAGGACCCTCGCCCCGGATGAGGCCCAGGCGCTGCATGAGACGGTAAGCAGGCCCACCTAATTGGAATTCCAGCTTGGACTCCAGATTCAAAATACTCATCGCGGCCACCAGCCAGGTTAATGCATTGAAAGAAGGTGTGATGTGGACCGATTGCTCCGTCTCCCGCCAGCCTGCGACAGGCCAGAGAAGCGCCGGTGCCCAGGATTCACAGCCCCCCACCGATATTGCCAGGCGATGCCCAGCAGGTCGAAATTGTTCCCGGTTCGGGCCGCTACCCCCGAGCTGGCGTAGCTAAGCAGGCCTAATCGACGCAGTCTCCGGAGTTTTGGCTTCGGCGGTGGATGGGTGCCAGGTGCGCCCCAGTTAGAAATCCCCCGTCTCTTCTAACCGGGAAACCCAGTAAAATTGCCCCGACCAATCTCCGGGCTGGGGGCCAGGATGACCCGCGACTGGCTGGAAATGTCACGACAGCCGCGGATGTGCCTGGTACCTTTCCAAGTTACTTTAGCTCAGGCAAGCATCCCGCCTGGCGGCGACGGCATCCCCTCCAGGTTCAATGCCCCCGAGGCGGAGACGGACTTCCTCATGATGCAGAGGCCAACCAAGATGAGACTCAGGCTTGATCCCGTTTTGATCTTCATGGCCGCGGTGCTCTTACTCGCCCAAGGGTGCGCGGGGCCAGTGCGCCAGGAGGCGGTACCCTCGGCCATGACGGCCCAGGCCGTCATCCCGGGGCTGGAAGAGGTGCGTTATCGCATCGGCATCGACACCGAGGCCATCGAGCGCGAGACGATTGATTCCCTGCGGCGCGAGCAGGCCTATCGCGCCGCCAGCGGCCAGCGCGGCCCCCTGCCCCCGACGGCCTTCCTGGCCATATCCGGCGGCGGTGACAACGGGGCTTTCGGCACCGGGCTTCTGAATGGCTGGACCACCGCCGGCGACCGGCCGGAATTCAAGCTGGTAACCGGTATCAGTACCGGCGCCCTCATGGCCCCTTTTGCCTTCCTCGGTTCCGCCTACGATGACCAGCTCAAGCGGCTCTATACCAAGGTGTCCCCCGCGGACATCAGTATCCGGCGGTCGCTGCTCGCCGCCCTCACCAACGATGCCCTGGCAGACAATGCTCCCCTCTGGCGCCTCATCGAAAAGGAGGTGGACCAGGGGCTGATCGACGCCATTGCCCGGGAATACGAGAAGGGTCGGTTGTTGCTGGTCGGTACCGTGGACCTGGATTCACGCCAGGCGGTGCTCTGGAACCTTACGCGGATCGCCGCCAGCCACCATCCCGAGGCGCTGCCCCTCTTCCGCTCCATTATGATCGCCTCCGCCGCCATCCCCGGCGCCTTCCCGCCGGTGCTCATCGACGTCGAGGCCCAGGGCCAAGCCTTCCAGGAGATGCATGTGGACGGCGGCACCATGTCCCAGGTCTTCGTCTATCCGCCCACACTGAACTTGAAGGAACTAACCAAACAGCACGGGGCCAGTCGTGACCGCCGGGTCTATGTGATCCGCAATGCCCGCCTCGACCCCGAGTGGGCCCAGGTCGAGCGTCGGACCATGAGTATCGCCGGACGGGCCATTTCCTCCCTCATTCACACCCAAGGCCTTGGCGACCTCTATCGTATCTATCTGACTAGCCAGCGTGACGGGGTGGACTTCAATCTGGCCTATGTCCCCGCCAGCTTCAACGCCCCGCACCCCGAGGAGTTCGACCCCGACTTTATGCGGGCCCTCTACCAGACCGGCTACGAGATGGCTGTCAAGGGCTTCCCCTGGGAAAAGAAACCGCCAGGCTTCTGATCAGTGGGGGTTCTGGTTGCCCCTGATTCTTCCCCTTGAATTAGCGGCGCTCAGGCCGGGATGGCACCTCCCCGGGCCGGCTCCCTAGGGGTAGCTGGCCCGGAATAGCCGATCAAAAGGCCCTCATCCCAGGTAAAACCATCGCGCGGTCGGTTATCGGGGTTAATATCCCGGTGCGGCCAGACTCCTCGGGCAAGGCAGGGTTTGGCGCCCTTTTCGAGCAGGTCTAGGCATCATCGAACTTGACCCGGTCCGTGGCCTCCGCCGGGGCCGAGTACCAATCATCCTTGGCCACCCACACCTTCTGTTCGGGCTGGTTGACGAAATTCGGGGACATGATCTGCACCCCATACTCATTGAAGACGTCCTGGATATGGGCGTGCAACTCCGATAGGACCAGCCCCCTTTGCTCCGGCCGGTCGATATGCACGATCAGCTCGTACTCCGGGTAGAAATCCGCCAAGGCCCGCTGCATGACAAAGGGCACCGGCTCCTGGCGCACCAGGGAGGCACGCTGGGCGGCGAGGGTTAGCATGGCATGGACCTGACGCCAGGGGGTGTCGTAGCCGATGGTGACCTTGGTCCCGAGGATGGCCCCGCGCTCGTCCGCCAGGCGGGAATAATTGGTGATGGGGGAACTCACCAGCACTGCGTTTGGCACGGTGATGGTCTCGCGCTTGGGGGTAATCACCTTGGTCGAGAGTATGTTGACCTCGCTCACCGTCCCCAGGGTGTTACCCAACTGCACGAACTCCCCGGCCTTGAGCGCCCGGCTATAGGCCACCACCAGGCCACTCATGACCTGATTCACGAGCCCGGCGGAGCCGAGGGACACCATCAGACCCACAAAGACGCTAATCCCCTTGAAGGCCTCCGAATCCGAACCCGGGATGTAGGGGTAGGCAACGGTCACCGCGAAAATCCAGATCAGCACGACGGTCAGCCGACGGGTAGCCTTGGCCGTGTCCGCTTGCAGCCAGGACACGGACATGGCACCGCGCTCCACGGTCTGGTAGAAGCCGTCCACCGCCCGGACGATGATGCGGGTGAGGACAAAGATCACCAGCACCGTGAAGAGCCCCGGGAGCGCCTGGAGCGCCCCCTCGGCGAAATGCGCGAGCATATTAAGGAGAAAACCGGCCAGCTTCTCACCCCAGGGCCGCGAAAAAGGGAAGCGGCTAAAGATAAAGGTCAGCCAGAGATAGAGGGCGATCGCCACCAGACCGAAGCTGGTCCCCTTAATGGCGGCACGCTCCACGTAGCCGAAGATGGGGGCCAGTTGCAGCCCGCCGGCCTTGATCAGGGTCGGCGCCAGCAGACTTTGACGCCGCAGGGCGCGGGCATGGAGCCTGACCACACCCCAGATCAGCACCACCAGCAGCACCGTGGCCACCGCCGCCAACCCCACCCCCTCCAGGATCAGAGGCAGACTGCGCTGCTCGCGGCGGGCGTCGAGTGCCTCCTGTAGGGCGGCGACCGTCTGCCGCATATGCGCCTCCAGGGTTTCGCCCGTCATGCCATCCGCATCCTCGGGCACCAGTCCAAAGGCCTGTACACCGTCGATCTGGATCCAGTAGCCGGTGAGATTGGCAAAAGACCCCGGGAAGGCCTCTGCCTTGTCTCCCGGCTTGGTCCCCAGGATAAAGGCGATCTTGTCCTCGATTCGGCGCACCCGCTTGGCGGGCGAGATGCCGTCGATCTCGGCGCGCAAGATCGCCACCTCCCGGTTCCAGAAGGTCAGCGGCGCGGGCTCGCCCTGCTGGACCTGGATCTGCCCGGTCTCGGGCTCTGGCTCGACGGCCATGGCGGCGCCCAGGGCCAGGACCCAGAAAAGAGAGACGAGAAAAAGGCGGCGGAGGGACCGGCAAAAGCTCGGCGGAGGAATTGGCATGGGCAGTTCCTATGGAGTGATCGGGGAGTTGGGAATGCGACGACCAGGGTCTCAAGCGCGCCTCGATGGGCCGGGCCGGCCCGGCGCGCGCGGGGCCAAGGGGCTCAATCCACGGCGGCCCGCCAGCCTTCACCCGGGTTATAGGCATCGATGGCTGCGGCGAGGGCGCCAGTATCCTCACCCAGGTCCTGCTCGTAAACTATCCCCTTGTGATTGACCAGGAAGGTCATGATGCCGGAATGGCCATAGCTGGCCGGCCAGGCCAGCAGGGCAACACCTTGCGTCAGGCGGCCATCCTTGAAATAGCTCATGGCCCCGCCCGGGGCTTGATCCCCCTGGGCGGTCAGGATCTTGTAGAGATAGCCATGGAACGGCCGGGGGCCCTCGTCCGAGGGGGAGGCGTCATAACCAGCACCCACCGCCTCCGCCACCAGGGGCCCGAGCGGACTCGTGGGCTCTCCAGGCTGGGTGGGCCAATAGAGTCCATCGCGCTTACCCTCGGAACTGAGGATGCGGTCCGCGAAGACCGGGGTCCCCTGCCCCATGGGATCCACCGCGGCATACTCGCGTTGCGCCTCCACGAAGGCGCGCAGCGCCGCCAGGGTGTAAATCTCGTTGAGTCCAATGCGCCGATTGTGCAACTCCTCCAGCCCCGCCGCCGTGTCGAAGAACCAGCCCTGGTCATCCTTGGCGAGGGGAATGGGGAAGGGCCAGTCGTCGGGGCCAATGACCAGCAGGCCACTGTCGCCGGTCTCATCCTCGATCAGGGCGGATAGCCGGGCATTCTCGACGAACCATCCCCGGTCGGCGGCATCCGCCACCGGGTCGCCGGAGACCATCTCCGCCAGGTCCGGACCCAGGACGGCGAGAAGCAGGTCGGAGCCCTCCGCGGCGGCGGCTTCGATGAGGGCAATGGCGGCGGCGTCCGGGGTCTCGAAACGCATCGCCCCCGGCTCGACGGACGACTCAGGAACGGTGGGGTCGCCACCCGCTGGTTGGCTGGCCCCCGACGACGGCGATCCCGCGGCGGGCGGGGAGGTCTCGGTGGCGGGCAGGGTGCCGGCGAGCAGGAGTCCGGCCGTCAGCATCAGGGTCGTGATGAGGGTCTTATTCATGGCTTGGATCTCGCTTGAGGAGCAGGGATGAGGTCACGTCGGGTCCGGCGCGGTAAGGTGGCCTTGGTGCGGCAGGGCTAGGTGCTTCAGCGTCCCCGACCGCCTCCGCCACCAGCACGACCGCCTCCGCCACCCGCCCGGCCACCGCCACCGCGGCCACCGCTACCGCCAAAACTGGCCCGCCCCGCCGAGGACCGACTCGCCGCGCCCCGGTTGCTGGCCGCCCGCTCCACCTGGGGTCTGCTGGCCTTGAAGGCCCCACTAGCCGCCGGTGCCGAGCGCGTCTCCGAGCGCTGCGGTCTGGCGGCGGCACCCTCGGGCCTGGAGGGGCGGTGGGCCTTGCTATCCGCCGCCGCGGGTCGCTTGGCCGCTTGATTCACCGGACGCCGGTCAGCCGAGGCGGCATTGGCCTTGGGTTTGGTCTTGGCCCGCGCCTTATCCCTTTCCTGCGCCTTGGGACGGGCCTCACCCGCGGCTGGCCGATCCCTGGCGCTATCAAGCCTACCCTGCCCGCCCCCCTGGCGGTCCTTGAGATCAGACACCCTGCCGCCACCAGCCGCCCCCTCAGCGCGCACCCGGTCCCTATCCGTGGCCTTGAGGGGCCTGTCACCGGGACGGTCACCGCTACTTAGACGCCCACGCGCCTCATCCCGCTCGATGCCGCCCGGCCGGCGCTGTTCGGTAAAGCGGTTCTGGGTGGCCTGATCCCGGTAGCGCACCCCACCGCGACGCTCGGGGTTGTGGTTCCAACGATTGATCTCGTTGCCGGAGATCCCACGGTTGATATTGATGTCGCCGGTATTGACACGGTTGCGATCGATGTCGCGGTTGACATTGATGTTATTGGCACTGCGCCAGCCGTTGTTATGCCAATAGTTCGGCTGGCTCCAGTAGGAGCCGCCGCCCCAGCGGCCGGGACCGCCCCAATACACATGATCGTCGTGGTCATCCCACAGGATGGCGGCCGTCAAGAGGCCACCCACCAGGGCCCCGGCCCCGAAGCCGATCAGCCCGGCATTGTAGGAATTATCGGTGGTAACGACGGTGGTCGCGGCTGGTTGGGTGGCCGCATAGCCGTAGGCCGCGTCGGTATAGACGGCCGGGTAATACTGGGTGGCTGGTGGCGTGCTCTGACCATAGACTCGCGCCGGGTCGTAAGTCGGCACATAGACCGTCTCCGCGCTGGCGGGCTGGATGACGATGGTCTCCCCCGCCTTCTCAACCCGCTGCATGTCGTTGCTCTTCAGATTGCCCGCCAATTCCGCCTCCCGGCGCAGCTTCTGGATGGCGTCGACCACATCCTGCATCTGGGACAGGACGGCATCGCCCAGGTCCTGGGTCCAGTCCAGATTGTCGCTCATGAAGCCGACCACGCTCGGGAACTGAACCAGGACCTTGACGCTTTCGTCCCAGGGCTCGCCCCGGACCGCCTTGTCCAGGTCTTCCCCTTTCAGGTCCGGGTGTTCCTCTTGCCAGCGGTTGGCCATAACCAGGTCCAGGGGATAGGTCGAGGCCATCAGGATCTGCGTCAGCAGGGCATCGGGATAAAGCGCAATGGGGGCAACCAATTGCTCGATTTGGGCCATCGGGATCGGGTCTTTGGTTGGCTCCGCGGCGCGGCTCGGGAGGCCTAAGGCCAGGGTGGCAGTCACCAACAGGGCCGTAAAGAGGCGTGGCAGGCTGGACATGAGAGGGACCCTTTGATTGTCGAGGTGGTGATCCGAAGAGGCTGGGTGACCGCCCGGAGGGAGGGGTATCCGGCGGAAGGACATTCAGAAAGTATAGTTAACCGCGCCGGAGGCACAAGCATGGCGTTGGCGGGTCCGGAGACAGCACGGCAGGTCCGCTGCAAATTTTTAACTTCATGAAAAATATTGAAATACGGTCATAATGTCGTTATTGGTCGTATTTGGACGCACTTGATGTCTATGATTACCTCCACCCTCCAGGCATACTCTTGCTCCTTACAAGCGCCAAGCCCGTGACCAGCACGACACTCGAGGCCTTCTCCCTTGGGGAAGGTTAACGGATGTCTGGCCTTTACCTTGCGCATAGCAGCACGCTAGGCGGAACCAAGCTAAGCCATGAACGATACAATTAGCAGAATCAAACAAATAGCGGACAACAGTCAGATCTCCGCCGCCAGATCAAAGGCCACGGCCCAGGAGAAGGTCCAGCGGCGGCATGAGGCGGCTAAGCCGCTCCTCAAGGCCTTTTCGGATGTCCAGCATTCCCTCGTCCGGATAGAAGTACTCAAAAGCATCTGGCCCTTTGACTTCCAGCACAGGCCCGACCGGGCCTCCGCCCTGGTCATCGGGTATCTTGGCGACCCGCGCCACCCCTCTGGGATCAGCTTCCACACCCCCAGTGGCCAGGCCTCCTACGAAGTAGAACTGACCTGGGATGATAGGATTGTCTATGTCCAGACCTCCTGATCTCGTCCCACGGCGTTACGCCAACCGCAGAGTGGTGCTGCCCGCATAACCCAATGATTTTGTTTCAGAAGGTTGGCGTTGCG
Source organism: Chromatiaceae bacterium (assembly GCA_044228695.1). Lineage (GTDB taxonomy): Bacteria > Pseudomonadota > Gammaproteobacteria > Chromatiales > Chromatiaceae > M0108. The sequence continues at coordinate 24,231 of JBGAUK010000053.1, forward strand.
CCTGGCGCCAGCTTGTCTCCCCGGTCGGATTTTGAAACGATACGGTCTCACGCTGCGGCGGCTGCCAAGCGGTGGCCGAACCGACGTCAACCCGAGGAGAGATGGCCACGATGCCGCAGATGCACTTGCCCCTGTTTCCAGATGGCGTGGAGCACATCACCGCGGAATTGGCCTTTGAAAAGAAGGATGGCCAAGTGACCTACTTCAACGGGCACATGCCGGTATTTATCCATGCCGAAGCGGATACGGCCACCTTTCGCATGATCACGGCCCAGTTTTGCATCAATGGCAACGCCAAGCAGACGGATATTTCCCGCGCCTTTGGCATCACGCTCATCAGCGTCAAGCGGGCCGTGAAGCGGTATCGGCAGCGAGGGCCAGCGGGGTTTTATGAAGCGCCGCGACGGCGGGGGTCGGCGGTCCTGACCGAGGCGGTATTGAAACAGGCGCAAGAACGACT